>NZ_CP015118.1:4570068-4874739 GCF_002116905.1 Piscinibacter gummiphilus | reverse complement strand
GGAGACGAGGTGACTGCGATGAAAAGGCGGGCGACGGCCGTACCAGGCCTGGACGAGATATTGCACGGCGGTCTGTTCGAGGGCGGCGTCTACATCCTCGAAGGCCCGCCCGGTGTCGGCAAGACCACGCTGGCGAACCAGATCGCCTACCAGGCGAACACGCACGACGGCACGAAGACCCTCTACGTGACGCTGCTGGCCGAATCGCACGCGCGAATGATCCAGCACATGCGCGACCAGACGTACTTCCGGCCCCAGGCCGTGGACTCGGCGGTGATCTACGTCAGCGCCTACCGCGAACTCGAGCAGCAGGGCCTCAAGGCCGTGATCGACCTGGTGCGCGGCGAGGTGGCGCGGCACCAGGCGACCCTGTTCGTGGTGGACGGTCTCGTGCTCGAGAACCACGAACTGGGGCCCGACGAGCGCGTGCGCCAGTTCGTGCACGGCCTGCAGAGCCTCGCCTCCGCGATGGGCTGCACGGGCCTGCTGCTGACCAGCGGCGGCAACCGCTCGCTGAACGCCGAGCAGACCATGGTCGACGGCATCTTCACGTTCGAGGACTACATGTTCCAGTGGCGTGCCGAACGGCGCGTCCAGATCCGCAAGTTCCGCGGCAGCGCCGTCGAACGCGGCAAGCACACGTTCTGCATCACCGACGACGGCCTGCGGTTCTTCCCGCGCCTGGAGGGCCTGCCGTGGACCCGTCCCGAACCGGAGCCGGGCGACACCGGCGTGCCCACCGGGGTGCGTCCGCTCGACGAGGCCAGCCGGCTCGGCGGGTTCCCGCAGGGCAGCAGCACGGTGGTCGTGGGCGACAGCGGCGCCGGCAAGACCCTGCTGGCGCTGGCCTTCGCCGCGCAGGCCACGCTGGAGGACCGCTGCCTGCTGCTGACCAGCGCCGCTTCGCCCGGTGGCCTGGCCCGCTTCGGGGCCGAGTTCGGTCTGCCGATCGAGGAGGGCATCCACAGCGGGGCGCTGGAGGTCCACTGGGAGCCGCAGGAGGACGAGAGCATGGACGAGATCGGGCACCGGCTGCTGCGCCTGGTCGACGAGTTCGGCTCGCGGCGCCTGGTGATCGACGGCCTCGCCGCGCTCGCCGACACGGTGGCATTTCCCGAGCGGGGATACCGGTTTATCGGGCGGCTGCTGCGGGAATTCCGGGCGCGGGGCATAACGTCGGTGTTCACGCTCGACCCGGCGGCACTCGCCTCGGCGGCGGGCGGGGTCTCCGGCGAGGGCCTCGTCGCCTGGTTCGACAACGTGCTCGAACTGTCCGATGCGGGCGACGCGGTGGATGCCCGTGAACTGGTCGTGAGGAAGATGCGCGGCGTGCGCCTCGATCGCAACCGGTTCCGGCTGGGCCTCGAGGCCTTCGCCACGCCACGAACGTAACCCTCCGGGAAGATCGTTGACGATGAAACTGGTCCTGATGGTCGAAGACGAGTACGGCAATGCCGAAGTGCTGCAGATGCTGCTCGAAGCCGAGGGCTACCGCGTCGCCGCAGCCGCCAACGGCAAGGCCGCGCTCGACCTGCTGTCGGGAGAGAAGCCCGCGGCCATCGTCACCGACTTCATGATGCCGCACATGACCGGGGCCGAGCTGGGCGTGGCGGTGCGGGCCGATCCGGCGCTCGCCGACATTCCCATCGTGATCATGAGCGCGAGCGCCGAGTCGCTCGTGCAGGACGTCTTCAAGGACTACGACGCGTTCGTGCAGAAACCCTTCGTGGCGGCGGGCCTGCTGCGGCTGCTGGCCCACCTCGTCGAGAAGGGCCGTGTGGCCGGCAAGCGGGATCCGGAGATCGAACGGTCGATGCGGCAGTTGCTGCGGGGCGTGAAGCTGCCCCCCACCTGAGCCGGCGCGGGCCGTTCAGTGCGGCGCCGCGGCGGCCACGGCATGCAGGGCCATGCCACCCGCCGCACCCAGCGCCAGGCCGAGCCGCGCCTCGAGCACCGTGTGCCGGCCGAGCACCACGCGCGACCACGCCACGCCCGCCGCCAGCAGCAGGCAGGCGGCCACCACCGCCGGCCACGACCACAACAGGGCCGCCGCATACACCGCGAACGCGGCATGCAGCGACAGCTTCATCCACGGCCCGGTGGCGTGGGCCACGGCCACCATCGCCGCGCCGAACCCGAGGCCCGCGACCGCGGCCACCGGCAGGCCGACGAGGCCCATCGCGAGCGCGCCCGCGGCCATCAGCGGGAAGAGGAACGCCGTGAGCTGGGCGCGTTCGGCAGGGAGCGAGGCATCGGCATCCCGCCAGCGGCCTCGGCGCACCTTGAACAGGCTGTAGGCGACGACACACCCCGCGAGCGCCACCGCCGCCACGCCGGCCAGCCAGAGGCCGGGCGCCTCCCGGCCGGCCCCCACGACGGAACAGACGACCGCCGACGGCACGAGCAGCGCGGGATGCCCGACGAGGGAGAGCAGCCGGGCGGCGGCGATGCGGCGGGAGGTCGGCGTGCGTGTCACGGGCTGGAAGGGTGGCAGGCCGTCGTCGGGCCGCTTCGATGATGACATGGGTGATGCCCGAGGGGCGGTACCGGACCTTGCGGCAAGCGGAATGCCCGCTCCTTGCATGGCAGCCGCGGGAAAGTCCTGAGACCGAGACCCTGGCGCCAATCTCTTTACCGATTCAGAATGCACCCCGGCGCCGCGGTCCGGAACGTGGGCGCATGCCGTAACCCCATGGGCGCCGCGTGCGTCCCGACCCAGGAGTCCCGTTCCGATGAAACCCGTTGACCCATCGGCCGGCGCGCATGCGCCTGCCCGGATCCGCTCGCGCCTGATGAAGGGCCTGAAGGGCGTGGCGGCGCTGTCGCTGCTCGCCGCCACCTGCGCGGGCCACGCGCAGACCACCCCCCGCACCGCGTTCGTCCACCTGCTCGAATGGAAGTGGACCGACATCGCGAAGGAGTGCGAGGCCCACCTCGGTCCGAAGGGCTTCGCCGCGGTGCAGGTGTCGCCGCCCAACGAACACAACTGGGTGTCGGTGGGCGACGGTGCACCCTTCCCGTGGTGGATGCGGTACCAGCCCGTGAGCTACAGCCTCGACCGCAGCCGCAGCGGCACGCGCGCCGAGTTCGTCAACATGGTCCAGCGCTGCAACGCGGTGGGCGTCGGCATCTACGTCGACGCGGTGATCAACCACATGTCGGGCGGCAACGGCGGCACGTCCAGCGCCGGCAACGGCTGGGGCCATCACAGCTACCCGCGCGTGCCGTATGGCAGCAACGACTTCCACCAGCCCGTGTGCGGCATCGGTGACGCCGACTACCGCAGCGACGCCGGCCGCGTGTGGGGCTGCGAGCTGTCGGGCCTGCAGGACCTGAACACCGGCAGCCCCTACGTGCAGGGCAAGATCGCCGACTACCTCGTCGACCTCGCGAACATCGGCGTGAAGGGCTTCCGCGTGGACGCGGCCAAGCACATCTCGCCGGGCGACCTCGGCGCCATCATCAGCGCCGTCAACGGCCGCCTGGCCACCAAGCCGTACTGGTACCTGGAGGTGATCCAGGCCGACGGCGAGGCCGTGCAGCCGAACCAGTACTTCGGCCTCGGCGACGGGCTGGTCAATGTGCTCGAGTTCAAGTACGGCTCGTCGGTCGCGAGCAAGTTCAGCGGCAGGATCTCGGAGCTGAAGACCTTCGGTGAAAGCTGGGGCCTCTCACCCAGCAGCAAGGGCGTGGCGTTCATCGACAACCACGACAAGCAGCGCGGCCACGGCGGCGGTGGCACGTACATGACGTACCACTGGGGCGCGCAGTACGACCTCGCGAACGTGTTCATGCTCGCGTGGCCGTATGGCTACCCGCAGGTGATGTCGAGCTACGCCTTCAACAACTCCGGCACGCTGTACGACTCGAGCTACGGCCCGCCGTACAACAGCGACGGCTCGACGAAGGGGCCGTGGGACGGCGGTGTCACCACGCCGGCCTGCCTGAACCAGACGCGTGGCGGCTGGGTGTGCGAACACCGCTTCCGCCCCATCGCGAACATGGTGGGCTTCCGCAACGCCACCGCGGCGAACTGGACCGTCAACAACTGGTGGGACAACGGCAACAACCAGATCGCGTTCGGCCGCGGCGACAAGGGCTTCGTCGTCATCAACAAGGAGGCCTCGACGCTGTCGCGCAGCTTCCAGACGGGCCTGCCGGCCGGCCAGTACTGCGACGTGATCGGTGGCGACGTGGTCAACGGCGTCTGCGGCGGCAACCTGGTCACGGTGGCCTCGGGCGGCATGGCCAACATCACGGTGGCCGCGTTCTCGGCCGCGGCGATCCACGTCAACGCGAAGTCCGGGTCCACCACGACCCCGACCGACCCGGGCACGTCCCCCACGACCACCTTCACGGTGCAGGGCGCGGCGCCGTCGAGCGGCCAGTCCGTCTACGTGGTGGGCGACCACGCGCTGCTGGGCGGCTGGGACCCGTGCAAGGCCGTGGCGCTCGCCGCCGACGGCACGCAGTTCAAGGGCTCGGTGAACCTGCCGGCGTCCACCGCGGTCCAGTACAAGTTCATCAAGTACCAGACCTGCGGCAGCACCACGTGGGAGAGCGGCGGCAACCGGTCGCTGACCACGTCGGCCTCGGGGTCGAGCGTGTGCGGTGTGTTCGGCAGCACGGCGACGTGTTCCACCACGGCCCCGACGACGCCCACCGATCCGACGACCCCGACCACGCCGGGCACCGCGAGCGTCACGTTCAAGGTCACCGCCAGCACGGTGGTGGGCCAGAACCTCTACGTGGTGGGCGACCACACGGCGCTGGGGGTCTGGACGCCGACGAACGCGAAGGCGCTGTCGGTGGTGCCGGGCACCGGGTCGGGCCAGCAGAACCAGTGGAGTGCGACGTTCTCGCTGCCGTCCGGTACCGCCATCCAGTACAAGTACATCAAGAAGGATGCGGCGGGGAACACCACGTGGGAGAGCGGGGGGAACCGGGCTGCGACCACCACGTCCTCGGGCGGGGTGCAGACCTTCACCGACGTGTGGAAGTGAACCACTGACCCGTCATCCCGGCATGCGCCGGGATGACTTTTCGGGAGAAGCTCAGCGCGCCGCGCTGGCCACCGTGCGGCGCACGCGTTCGGCGGGGGATCGTTCGGGAATGCGCGTGGCGTGGCGCTCGGCGCTGTAGCGCCAGTCGGGCAGGGCGCGGGCGAGCTTGCGCACGTCGCCGGCGGCGATCTCGAGCAGCAGGGTGCCCACGCCCGTGCGCACGACGGTGGCGCCGAGCGCGCTCGCCGTGGCGCGGGCGGCGCGCACGGTTTTCGCGTCGAGCGAGTCCTTCGCGTAGAAGACGTAGCGGTCCATGGCCCGATTATCGCGCCAGGCCGTCTCCCTGCAACTCCCGGGGGAGTCCGACGTCCTCGGCGTGGGCCCGGGCCAGCGCCACGATGGCCTCGGACCGGGCCGCGTCGCGGGGCAGGTCGCGCACCGCGGGCGTGGCGGCCAGCCGCCGCGCCAGCACGCCCGTCGCCACCGGGGCGGCCATCGACGTGCCGTCCATCACGCCCCAGCGGTTGTTGAAGATCGTCGAGACGATGCCGACCCCGGGCGCGGTGAGCGCCACCTTCGCGCCGCGGTTCGAGAACGTCGCGAGGAAGACCTCGCGGCCGTCGATCGCCTTTCCGCGGGCGCGGCCCCGGTGCAGCGCCTGCGACGCGCCCTCGGGCCAGCTGCCGTCGAGCCCGATGGCCGAGACGGCGAGGGTGCGCGGGTACCGCGCGGGGTAGTCGACCTGGCCGCGGCCGTCGTTGCCGGCGGCGGCCACGCACACGCAGCCGAGCTGCCAGGCCTGGTCCACCGCGTCGCGGATGGCGCCATCGGCCGGGCCCCCGCCCAGGCTCAGGTTGATCAGGTCGCAGCCGTCGACGGCGGCCTGCTTGATCGCGGTGCTGATCGCGAAGGTGGACGCGTGGTCTGCCTGCTCGGCGAACACGCGGTACGCCCGCAGCGTGGCCGAGGCCGCCTCGCCCCGGCGCCAGCCGTTCGCCCGTGCGGCGATCACGCCGGCCACGTGGGTGCCGTGGCCATGCCAGTCGCTCAGGCGGCGCGGGGATTCACCGGTGGTGTTGCGGCCGCCGGCCACGCGCAGCAGGTCGTGGCGGCCCACGCCGGTGTCGACGACGGCGACGGTCACGCGCCGGCCGGCGCCCGCCTTCGGCTTGCCGTAGACGAGGCCGCGCGCATCGGCGGCGGAGGCCACGATGGGCGGCAGCGCGACCTCGAACACCTCGCCGCGGGCATCGACGTCCGGCAGCATCACGGGCCACGCCCCATGCAGCGGGTCGACGTGCAGCGCCTGCACGCCGGTCACCCGCGCGCCGAGCTTCAGCGCGGCGCGGCCGTGGCGGTCGGTGACGGCCTCGGTGACCACGCCGGTGTCGGCGTCGACGACGGCCGTGATGCGCACGTCCTTCAGCGGTGCGCCGTCCGCGCGCACGACCACGGTCCAGAGCCGCTCGGCACCCGCGCCCGCCTTCGAACGCGAGCGCGCCAGGCGCGGCAGCATCAGGTCGAAGCGCTCCAGCTCGTACCACTGCTCCTCGAACACCTTCATGTCGGGCGCCACCGCCTTCACGTCGTCGACCGTGAGCCCGCCCGGCTCCACGAGCACCGCCCCGTCGGGCCGCGAGCGGTCCACGACATGCAGCCCGCGTACCGTCGGGCGCGAGGCATTCGCCGCGCGCACCGCGGCCGCCACGGCACGCAGGGTGTGCGGCACGGCACCGGACTCGGCGAGCGAGGCGTCCTTCGGAATGAGGATCAGGCGGGGCAGGGGATCGTGGGTCTGCGGGGTCATGAGGCCCATTGTGGTGGCCGGGAGGATCAGGGCGTGAGCCTCGTCACCGGCGGTCACCACTTAATTAGTTTCCCTAGTGCACGAATTAATGCGCTGCCCGGACACTCCCGCTCGTTCGATGCCCGAACGTCCCCTACGAAGGAGTGCCGATGAACACCCCCGCCCACCCCGTCCGCCGAGCCCTCCTGCTGGGGGCCCTGGGCCTCGCCGCCGCGCAGGGCGCCCTGGCCGTCACGACCCTGACCGTGGCCTCGTTCCCGAGCTTCGACGAGTCGGTCAAGCTCGCGATCCCGCTCTACAAGAAGCTGCATCCGGACGTCGAGATCAAGCTGGTGAGCCTCGCCTACCCGGACCACCACACCGCCATGACGACGGCGCTGGCCACGGGCTCGAACCTGCCTGACGTGATGGGCCTCGAGATCAACTACATCGGCAAGTTCGCCGAGTCGAAGGGCCTGGAGGACCTGGGCCAGCCGCCCTACAACGCGAAGCAGATGCAGAAGCTGTTCCACGCCTTCGCGTTCCCGCAGGGCATGGACGCGAACGGCGCGGTGGCCGCGATCCCCGCCGACGTGGGCCCGGGCACGCTGTTCTACCGCAAGGACATCCTCGACAAGGCCGGCGTCACCGAAGCCGACCTCACCAAGTCGTGGGAGTCCTTCATCGCCGCCAGCAAGACGGTGCGCGAGAAGACCGGCGCCTACATGCTCACGAGCGCCGCCGACATCGTCAACATCTACATCCGCGCCACCATCAAGCCGGGCGAGGGCCTGTACTTCGACAAGGCCGGCAAGCCGCAGCTGGACACCCCGCGCTTCAAGAAGGCCTTCGAACTGGCCGTGGCCGCGCGCAAGGCCGACATCGACGGCAAGATCGCGCCGTGGAGCAACGAGTGGCGCGAGGCCTTCCGCCGCGGCAGCCTCGCCTCGCAGATGATGGGCGCGTGGCTCGCCGGCCACCTCACCGACTGGCTCAACCCCGAGGCCGCGGGCCAGTGGCGCGCCGCGCCGCTACCCAACGGCGCGTTCGCGTCGTGGGGTGGGTCGTTCTACGCGATCCCGAAGGTGGGCAAGCAGAAGAAGGAAGCATGGGAGTTCGTGAAGTTCATGACCACGAACAAGGAGATGCAGACGCTGTCCTTCCGCAAGATGGGCGCGTACCCGGCCATCGTCGAGGCGCAGGACAAGGCCTTCCTGAACGAGCCCATCGCCTACCTCGGCGGGCAGCCGGCCCGCCTGCTGTGGGCCGACGCCGCCGCGAAGATTCCCGCGATGAAGCCGGACCGCTTCGACGGCACCGCGCTCGAGATCATGAACGCCGCGCTCGACGACGTGCTCGAACGCGGCAAGCCGGTCGACGAGGCCCTCAAGGCCGCGAACGACCAGCTCAAGCGCCGCACCCGGCGTTGATGTGCAATGATTCGGAACCCGGCCGAATGGATGCGGCCGGGAACTCCGGAGAAGGTGAGCCATGCCCACAGCCCCGATGACGGGTGACCAGCGCTTCGTCAAGAACCTCAACCGCATGGCGCTGCTGCGCCTCCTGCGCGACGAATCGGGCCTCTCGCGGGCCGACCTCGCGAACCGCAGCGGCCTGACGAAGTCCACCGTCAGCCTGATCACCAAGGAACTGATCGACGAGGGCTGGCTGGTCGAGGACGGTGCGCTCGTCACCGGCGCGCTCGGCCGGCGCCCCACGCCGCTGCGCCTCGACGGCCGCCACCTCGTGCTGATGGGCGCCGAGCTCGACATCGACACCATCCGCGTCGTGGCCGTGTCCATCCGCGGCGAGGTGCTCGAGATGAACCAGGCCGCGCTCAAGTCGAAGGACCCGGACGCCGCGTGCCACCAGCTCGTGCAGATGGTCACCGCGCAGTCGGCCAAGGTGGCGTCGGCGGGGGCTTCGCTGCTGGGCATCGGCGTGGGCCTGCCCGGTGCGGTGGACACCGTCTCGGGTGTGCTGCAGTTCGCTCCCAACATCGGCTGGCGCGGTGTCGAGGTGGGCCGCCGCCTGGGCGCCGAGTTGGCCGCGGCCGGCCTCGGCGCGGTGCCCGTGTACTACCAGAACGAGGCCGACCTCGCGGCCGTGGGCGAGGCCGAGTTCGGCGCGCGCCCGGTCGAGGACCCGCTCGTCTACGTGAGCTGCGGCGTCGGCGTGGGTTCCGGCATCATCCTCAACGATTCGCTCTTCACCGGCGCCACCGGCTCGGCCGGCGAGATCGGTCACACCACGCTGTTCATCGACGGCCGCCCGTGTTCGTGCGGTCGCCTCGGCTGCGCCGAAGCCTATGCGGGCCTCAAGGCCGTGGCCGACGAGGCCGGCTGCCTGCGCGAGGACGGCAGCATCGACCAGCCCGCGCTGAAGGCCCTCGTGGGCCGCCGTGCGCCCAAGGCCCGCGGCGCGTTCGCCGCGGCCGGCGACGTGCTGGGGGTGCTGCTGCAGAACGTGTGGACCACCTTCAACCCGCAGGTGATCGTGGTCGGCGGCGCCTCCGCCGTGCTGGGCGGTGAACACTTCCTCGAAGCCGCCATCGGCCGGCTCGAGCAGTTCGCCGCGCAGGCGGGGCTGTCGTGCCCCGAGGTGCGTGTGGCGAAGTACGCGGAGCTGGCCACCGCCGTGGGCGGTGCCGCCTACGCGCTGCACTCGCTGCTGAGACCCTACTCGCACGCGCCCACCGCGCGCGCGGGCACCTTGCCGGCGTCATCCGCGCCGGTCACGGCCTGAACGGCGACCCGCCGTCCGGGCCTTTCCTTCCTGGAGTTTCCCGTCATGCCAGACACCACCGTCCGCTGGGGCGTGATCGGCCCCGGCCGCATCGCGAACCGCTTTGCCGAATGCCTCACCGCCGTGCCCGGCGCGCGCCTCGTCGCGGCCGCCAGCCGCGATGCCGAACGCGCCCGTGACTTCGTCGCGCGGCACGGCGGCGAGCGCCACCACGGCGACTACGCCTCGCTCTTCCGCGACGACGGGGTCGACGCCATCTACGTCGCCACGCCCCACGCGCAGCACGCCGACGTCGCCATCCAGGCGCTGCAGGCGGGCAAGGCCGTGCTGTGCGAGAAGCCGCTCACCGTGAACGCGCCCCAGGCCGAGCGGGTGTTCGCCGCGGCGAAGGCGGCCGACCGCTTCGTGATGGAGGCCTTCTGGACGCGGTTCCTGCCCGTATTCGCGCAGGTGCGCCGCTGGCTCGACGAGGGCCGCGTGGGGAAGGTCACCGGCATCGAATCCTTCTTCGGCTACGCGCAGCCGCGCAACCTCGACGACCGCCTGTTCCGCGCCGACCTGGCCGGTGGCGCGCTGCTCGACGTGGGCATCTACTGCATCTCGATGTCGCACCACCTCTTCAAGGGCCCGCTGCGGGTGCTGGAGACCTCGGCGACGGTGGGCGCGACGGGCGTCGACGAGGACCTGCGCGCACGCATCGCGGTGGGCGAGCTGGCCGTCGAGCTGCGCATGCACGCGAGCATGACCCAGAAGTTCTACAACAGCTTCCGCATCGAGGGCAGCGAGGGCGAGATCCTCGTCACCGAACCGTTCTGGGACTCGGGGCAGGCCATCCTGCTGCGGCGCGGCGAGGCGCCGGTCGCCTCCCATGCGCCGTACGTGGTCAACGGCTTCGAGTACCAGGTGCGGGAAGTGCAACGATGCATGCAGGCGGGCCTGCTGCAGAGCGACGTGGTGCCCTGGGCCGACACGCTGGCGGTGATGCGCTGCATGGACGAGATCCGGGCGGCCGTGGGGGTGCGTTACCCGTTCGAGTGAACGGTCGGGCGTGTGCGGTCGGCCCGACCGCGCACAAACCCTGATTTATTTCGACCGTCGAACTAACATACATTCACCGCAACGAAAGGGTGAGCATGTACCTCGGCATCGACCTCGGCACGTCCGAAGTGAAACTCCTGCTGCTGGACGACCGCGGCGCGATCGCCGCGTCGGCCGGCGTGCGGCTCGACATCTCCCGCCCCCACCCGGGCTGGAGCGAGCAGGATCCGCAGGCCTGGTGGGCGGCCACCGTGAGCGCCGCGTCGCGGCTGCGCGCCGAACACCCGGCCGCGTGGGCGAAGGTGAGGGCGGTGGGCCTGTCCGGCCAGATGCACGGGGCCGTGCTGCTCGACGCGGCGGGCGAGGTGCAACGCCCGGCCATCCTCTGGAACGACGTGCGGTCGGCGGCCGAATGCGGCGAGATGATGGCCACGCTGCCATCGCTGCCGGACATCGCCGGCAACCTCGCGATGCCCGGCTTCACCGCGCCGAAGCTCGCGTGGGTCCGCAAGCACGAACCGGCCATCTTCGCGCGCACGGCCAAGGTGCTGCTGCCGAAGGACTACCTGCGGTACCGCCTGTGCGGCACCTTCGTCGGCGAGATGTCCGACGCGGCCGGCACGCTGTGGCTCGACGTCGCGGCGCGGCGCTGGTCCGACGAACTGCTCGCGCTCACGGGGCTCACGCGTTCGCACATGCCCGAACTGGTCGAAGGCAGCGCCGTCAGCGGCACGGTGCGCGACGACATCGCCGCCGCGTGGGGCCTGCCCCGGGGCGTGGTCGTGGCCGGTGGCGGCGGTGACAACGCAGCCAGTGCCGTGGGCATCGGTGCCGTGCGTCCGGGCGAGGGCTTCGTCTCGCTCGGCACGAGCGGCGTGGTGTTCGTCGTCAACGACCGCTTCCGCCCGAACCCGGCCTCGGCCGTGCACGCGTTCTGCCATGCGGTGCCCGGCCGCTGGCACCAGATGTCGGTGATGCTGTCGGCCGCGTCCAGCCTCGCGTGGGCCACGAAGCTCACGGGCTCGTCCGGCGAGGCCGACCTGCTGGCCCGCATGGAAGCGCTGCCCGAGGCGGCCCGCCTCGACGCGCCGCTGTTCCTGCCGTACCTGTCGGGCGAACGCACGCCCCACAACGACGCGAATGCCCGCGGCGTGCTGTTCGGCCTCACGCACGACACCGACCCGGCCGTGCTCGCCTGGTCGGTGCTCGAAGGCGTGGCCTTCGGCATGCGCGACGGCCTCGACGCGCTGCGTGCCGCCGGCACCGAACCCGGCCGCCTCGCGGTCGTGGGCGGTGGCGCCCGCAGCGCCTTCTGGGTGCAGCTGCATGCCGATCTCTTCGGCGTCGAACTCGTCACCCTCGATGGTGGCGAGACCGGCGGCGCACTCGGCGCCGCGCGCCTCGCGTGGCTGGCCGACGGCGCCCCCGAGGACGACGTGTGCCGCCTGCCCCCGGTGCGCCAGACCTTTTCCCCCGACCCCGCCCGCGCAGCCCGCCTGGGCGAGCGCCTCGACCGCTTCCGTGCGCTGTACACGACGCTGCGACCGAGCTTCCCCCCCCGCTGAATCCGGAGACCCCGATGAGCTACTTCGACAAGATCGAACCGATCCGCCACCAAGGCCCGACCACCACGGACGAACTCGCCTTCCGCTGGTACGACAAGGACCGCGTGGTGCTCGGCAAGCGCATGGAAGAGCACCTGCGGTTCGCCGCCTGCTACTGGCACACGTTCTGCTGGAACGGCTTCGATCCGTTCGGGTACGACGGCACCTTCGAGCGCCCGTGGCAGCACATGGCCGACCCGATGGAAGCCGCGAAGGCGAAGGCCGACGCCGCGTTCGACTTCTTCTCGAAGCTGGGCGTGCCCTACTACTGCTTCCACGACCGCGACGTGGCCCCCGAAGGCGCGACGCCGCGCGAGAGCGTCGAGAACCTGCGCCGCATGGTGGGTGTGCTCGGTGAACACCAGCAGCGCACGGGGCTGAAGCTCCTGTGGGGCACGGCGAACGTCTTCAGCCACCGCCGCTTCATGAGTGGCGCGGCCACGAACCCCGACCCCGAGATCTTCGCGCTCGCCGCGCTGCAGGTGCGCGAGGCGATGAACGCCACGAAGGCGCTCGACGGCGAGAACTACGTGATCTGGGGCGGCCGCGAGGGCTACGAGACGCTGCTCAACACCGACATGAAGCTCGAGCTGGACAACCTCGGCCGCTTCCTGTCGATGGCCGTGGAGCACAAGCACAAGATCGGCCTGAAGGGCCCGATCCTGATCGAGCCGAAGCCGCGCGAGCCCACGAAGCACCAGTACGACTTCGACGTGGCCACGGTCTACGGCTTCCTGAAGGCGCGCGGCCTCGAGAACGACGTGAAGGTCAACATCGAGGCCAACCACGCCACGCTCGCGGGCCACAGCTTCGAGCACGAGATCGCCACGGCCGTGGCCCTCGGCATCTTCGGCTCCATCGACATGAACCGCGGCGACATGCAGTGCGGGTGGGACACCGACCAGTTCCCGAACAACATCCCCGACACGGCGCTCGCGATGTACCACATCCTCCAGGGCGGCGGCTTCACGTCCGGCGGCCTGAACTTCGACGCGAAGGTGCGCCGCCAGTCGATCGACCCCGAGGACCTGTTCATGGGCCACATCGGCGGCATGGACGTGTCCGCGCGCGCGCTGCTGATCGCCGCCGCGATGATCGAGGACGGCGGCCTCGCCGCCCGCGTGAAGGCGCGCTACGCCGGCTGGGAGGGCGAACTGGGCCGCGACATCCGCGGCGGCACGCTGAGCCTCGACGCGCTGGCCGACCGCACGCTGAACCGCAACACCGACACCCGCCCCGTCTCCGGCCGCCAGGAGGCGCTGGAGAACTGGCTCAACCGCTTCATCTGACGAGCGCCCCGAGCATGTCCGAGACGATGATCCGCAACCCGGTGCTGCCGGGGTTCCACCCCGACCCGTCGATCCTGCGCGTGGGCCGCGACTTCTACATCGCGACGTCCACGTTCGAGTGGTGGCCGGGCGTGCGCATCCACCACTCGCGCGACCTCGTGAACTGGCAGCACCTGTCGTACGCGTGCACGCGGAAGAGCCAGCTCGACCTGCGCGGGAACCCCGACTCGTGCGGCATCTGGGCCCCGTGCCTGAGCCACCACGACGGCGTGTTCTACATGGTCTACACGAACGTGCGCAGCACCATCGGCACGTACAAGGACACGCACAACTACATCGTCACCGCGCCGCACCCGGCGGGGCCGTGGTCGGAGCCGGTGTACGTGAACAGCAGCGGCTTCGACCCGTCGCTGTTCCATGACGACGACGGGCGCAGCTGGTTCCTCAACATGCAGTGGGACCACCGCGCCGGGCACAACCCGTTCTGCGGCATCCTGATGCAGGAGTGGGACCGCGAGACGCAGCGCCTGAAGGGCCCGGTCCGGCGCATCTTCCTCGGCACCGACCTCGGCGTGGTCGAGGGTCCGCACCTCTACAAGAAGGACGGGTGGTACTACCTGCTGACCGCGGAAGGCGGCACGTTCTACGAACACGCCATCACCATCGCGCGGTCGCGGTCCATCGACGGTCCCTATGCGGTGAGTCCGCACCATCCGCTGCTGACCGCTCATCACGAATCACCGGCCGGCCTGCAGCGTGCGGGCCACGGCAGCCTCGTGGACGCCGGCAACGGCGAGTGGTACCTCGCGCACCTGTGCGGCCGCCCGCTCGAATGGCGCGAGCAGCCGCCCGCGTCGGCCCCCGAGGCCTACGAAGGCCTGCACTGCCCGCTGGGCCGCGAGACCGCGCTGCAGCGGGTGACGTGGACCACCGAGGGCTGGCCGCGGCTCGCGTCGGGCGGACCCGCGCCCGTGTCGGAGCTGCCGCCGCCGGCGCTGCCGCTCGCACCGGTCGAACCCGAACCCGAGCGCGACACGTTCGACGAGGGGGTGCTGTCGGGCCATTTCAACTCGCTGCGCGTGCCGTTCGATCCGTCGTGGATCACGCTGTCGGAACGCCCGGGCTTCCTGCGCCTGCGCGGCCGCGAATCGCTGATGTCCCAGTTCGACCAGAGCCTCGTGGCCCGGCGCCAGCAGCACTTCCGCTGCGAGGCCGACACGGTGGTCGAGTTCGCGCCGGACGGCTTCCAGCAGATGGCCGGCCTCGTCGCGTACTACAACACGCAGAACCACGCGTACCTGCACGTCACGTTCGACGAGACCGCGGGCGGGCGCGTGCTGCGGCTGTCGGTCAACGACTCCGGGCTGCCGTCGGAACCGGCCGCGCCGGTGCCTCTGGGCTCGGCGAAGCGCGTGGCATTGAAGGTGCGTTTCGATGGCCCGGTGTTCCGCTTCGCCTACGCGCTCGACGACGGCGCCTGGACGGACATCGGCGGCGACCTGCGGACGGCCATGCTGTCCGACGAACACGCGACCCGGTTCGAGGACGGCATCGCCCGCGGCTTCGGGTTCACGGGCAACTACGTGGGGGTGGCCTGCCAGGACCTGGGCGGTGGCCGTCGGCACGCCGACTTCGACCACTTCGGGTACCGCGAACTGACCGACTGAGCGGACCGACCGGTCAGCCGAGCAGGGCCTCGAACTGGTCCTGCGGTACCGGCCGGCCGAGCAGGAAACCCTGGGCCATGTGGCAGCCGATGGCGGCGAGCAGGCGGGACTGTTCGTCGGTCTCGACCCCCTCGGCCACCAGCTCCATGTTCAGGCTGCGGCCGAGCGACACGATCGCCTTCACGAGTTCGCCGCTCTGGCGGTCGCCCGGCAGGTCCTTCACGAAGGACCGGTCGATCTTCAGCGTGTGCACGGGGAAGTGCGTGAGGTAGCTGAGCGCGGAGTAGCCCGTGCCGAAGTCGTCGAGCGCGATGGTCACGCCCAGCGCGGCCAGGGTTTCGAGGTCTTCGCGGACGTTGCTGCGCTTGTCGATCAGCAGGCTTTCGGTGATCTCGAGCTCGAGCCACTGGGGCAGGCAGCCGGTGCTGGACAGGGCCTCGCACACGGTCTCCACGAGCTGACCCGTGGCGAACTGGCGGGCCGACAGGTTCACCGCGACCTTCACCTGGCGCGCGGCGGGACGCTGGTTCCATGTGACCGCTGCCCGGCACGCCTGGTGCAGCGCCCACGCGCCCATCGGCACGATCAGGCCGGTCTCCTCGGCCACGGGGATGAACTGCACCGGCGACACCATGCCGCGTGCGGGATGGTTCCAGCGCATCAGCGCCTCGGCGCCCACGAGGTCGCCACTCGCGAGGTCGAACTTGGGCTGGAAGTGCAGCACGAGTTGGTCCTGGTCGACGGCCTGGCGCAGCTCGGTCTCGAGCGCGAGGCGGGCCGAGGCCTGGGCGGTCAGCTGCGGCGAGTAGAAGCGGACGTTGTTGCGGCCGCGCGCCTTGGCTTCCGACAGCGCCGCGTCGGCATGCAGCACCAGCTGGTCGGGGTGGTCCGCATCTGCCGGGAACAGCGCGGCGCCGATGCTGGTCGTGACGAACACGTCGCGGTTCAGCAGGCGGAAGGGCGACTCGAAGGCCCGCAGCAGCTTGTTGGCGATCAGGTCCAGGTCAACCGCGGCGCGCACGGCGGGCAGCAGCACGGCGAACTCGTCACCGCCGGGGCGGGCCACCGTGTCATGGTCGCGCAGCGCGCTGGTGAGGCGTTGCGCGGCCTGCTTGATCAGCTCGTCCCCGCTCGCGTGGCCGAGCGATTCGTTGACGTGCTTGAACTGGTCGAGGTCGAGCATCAGCACCCCGAGCACCTTGCCGTCGCGGGCGGCGTCGGCCATCGCGGTGCGGGTGCGGTCGACGAACATCGAGCGGTTGGGCAGCTGCGTGAGCGGGTCGTAGTTGGAGAGGGCGTGCAGCCGCTCCCGGTAGGCGCTCAGCTCGGTCACGTCCTGGATGGTGCCGAGCAGTTGGCGCGGCGCACGGCCGCGGTTGTAGAGCACCTTGACCACGCCGTGGAAGTCGCGCCGCCGGCCATCGGTGCCGGTCGCGTGGTACGCGTAGCGGAAGGTGGGCTGGCGCTGCGCCAGCGCGGCCGTGAAGCCGTCGACGATGGCCGGACGCTGCTCGTCGGGGATGGTGCGCGCGAACTGCTGCAGGTCGGGGGCGGCGCCGTCCGGGAGGCCGATGATGCGGCGGGCCTGGTCGGAGTACTTGGCCCGGCTGCGGGCGAAGTCCCATTCCCAGTGGCCCACGTGGGCCAGTTCCTGGGCTTCGTCGAGGCGCCGCTCGGCGATCTGCAGCCGCTCGATCAGGAGTTGGTGTTCGGTGATGTCGTGCAGCGCCCCTTCGCAGTCGAGCGGCTCGCCGTTCGGGCCGTAGTCGATCGCGACGGCGATGCGCACGTGCTGGTGCACGCCCCCGTCGTGGACGAGCGGCACGTCGATCACCACCTGGGGCTGGCGGGCCGAGACGGCGTCGAGCCAGGCCTTGCGCAGCGCGCCGAGGCGGCCGCGGCGGATCAGCGAGACGAGGGGGACGAGTTCGAGGCGGTCGCCCGCGGGCAGGCGCAGCAGCCGGCGGGTGTCGGCGCACGCTTCGATGCGCTCGTCCTTCGCGGACCAGCGAATCCGGCCCACCACCTGGAGCGCATCCCGCAGCCCCGCCCAGCGGCGGTCGCCGGTGGACGGAACGAGCGAAGGGAGATCGCGGCTCTCGGTGTTCATCTTGGGCGCAACGGACCTCGGTGCGGGGGGGGGAGGGGTGACAGGGCGGCGAATGTGCCGTCCCCGGCTGACTATCGGATGTTTCCGGTCACGATTGAGCGGGAACCCGGCCGATCGGCCACCGCGGCCGGAGGTGCCGTGCGATACCTCACGCGGCGTGCACCAGGCGTCCCCGGCCTTCCGCCTTGGCCCGGTACAGCGCCTGGTCCGCGCGGTGCACCAACTGGTCGAGGGTGTCGTCGGGGAGGAGGGTGGCCGCGCCCGCGCTGAGCCCCGGCGCGCCGTCCGGTTCGCGGGCGAGCCGTTCCCGCAGGCGGCGGTCGAATGCGGCGGCCTCGGCCATGCCGGCGTGGGTCATCAACACGCAGAACTCCTCGCCGCCGTGGCGCGAGACCAGGTCGCCACGGCGAGCGCTGGCTTTCAGCGCCCGGGCGACGGTGCGCAGCGCCTCGTCGCCGGCGGCGTGGCCTCGGGTGTCGTTGATGCGCTTGAAGTGGTCGATGTCGATCATCAGGAGCGCCAGCGGTTCGCGGTAGCGTTGCGCCGCGGCGATGACGTCGCCCGCCCGCCCGGCGAAGGCCTGGCGGTTGAGCAGTCCGGTGAGCCCGTCGGTGCTGGCCTGCACCCGGAGTTCGCGCTCCGCCTCCTCGCGCCAGGCGACGAGGAAGCCGATGGTGGAGAGCGCCAGCGCCACGTGGTACAGCAGTGCGGCCGCCACGTTGACGGGATGCGTGGCGCGGTAGAACGGGTAGGCCTCGGTGAAGAAGGCGCCCAGCACACCGCGCCACAGGGTCACGACGGCCAGCGCCAGCAGGCACAGCAGCACGAGGCCGCGCCAGCGCCGGCTGGCGTGCGGGGCGGGGCTGGCGAGGGCGAAACACAGCAGGGCGAGCTGAAGCGCGAAACCGGCGTTGGACCAGCCCACGCGGAACGGGTACGACGCGAAGCCGAGGCCGTAGCCGGCCGGCACGGCCACCGCGAGCGCGAGCATCAGGCGGTGTCCGCGCCGCTTGCCCAGCCAGGTGTCGAGCGCGGTCCAGAGCAGCACGAAGCTCGCGGCCAGGCACGCCATCGACAGCGTGGAGACCCACCGGTCGCCGATGCGGGGCGCCACCAGGAAGGCGGTCCAGCCCACGGCCTGCGCCACCGCCGCGCCCTGGAAGGCACGGGCGGCGCGGCTGACGCGCCATCCCATCAGCACCGGCAGGGCGACGGCCGTGCCGATGACGTTGGCGAGCAGCACCACGAGGATGGTCTGGATGTCGAGGGTCATCGGCAGGAACGTTCGGATCGGCACGAAGTGAGCGTTGGCCCATGATGCCCAAAACCTGTCCCCGGTTCCGTGACGGCTGCCAAAAAGTGAGAGGATTCGTGCATGAGCAAGGCTTTCACGAAGGAATCCGACGGCGACGACGACGACGACCTCGCGCTGCCGGCCCTGCCCGCGGGCGGGAAGAACTACATCACGCCCGCTGGCTACCGGCGGCTGCGCGAGGAACTGATCTCGCTGCTCGACGTCGAGCGCCCGAAGGTGGTCGAGGTGGTGTCCTGGGCCGCCAAGAACGGCGACCGCTCGGAGAACGGCGACTACCTCTACGGCAAGAAGCGCCTGCGCGAGATCGACCGGCGCATCCGCTTCCTCACGAAGCGGCTCGACATCGCCGAAGTCACCGACCCGTCGCTGCACCACGGCCGCGACCAGGTGTTCTTCGGCGCCACCGTCACCTACGAGAACCAGCGCGGCGAGGAGAAGACCATCACCATCAAGGGCATCGACGAGGCCGACAGCACGGTCGGTGAGGTCAGCTGGATCGCCCCCATCGCGCGTGCGCTGCTGAAGGCGCACGTGGGGGACGAGGTGCAGCTGATGACGCCGGGTGGGGTGGAGCGGGTGGAAGTGCTGGAGGTGAAGTACCCGGCGCCCTGATCACGGCCGCACGCGGGTCACCCGCAGCACCGCACTCGCCCGCCGCAACGTGCGCATCACGTCGGCCAGGTGCAGCCGGTCCCGCACGCTGATCAGCAGTTGCAGCTCCGCCGTCTCGGACGCCGGCTCGTTCCCCATCTCGATGTGCGTGATGTCGGCCTCGGCCGAACTCACCGCCGCCGCGATCTGGGCGAGCACGCCCTTGCCGTTCTTCAGCAGGATGGTGACGCCGGTCTCGAAGGCACGGGTGGGTTCCTCCGCCCAGTCGACCGTCATCCAGCGTTCGCTGTCGCGTTCGAACAGGCGCTTGCCGACGCCGCATTCGGCGGTGTGCACCATCAGGCCCTCGCCGCGGCCCAGGTAGCCCACGATCGGGTCGCCCGGGATGGGGCGGCAGCAGGTGGCGAGCTGCACCGACGCGCCCTCGGCACCGTCGATGACCACGAGGCCCTGGGTGGGCGTGGCGTCGTCGGCGGCGGCGTAGCGGCCCATCGTGAGCGTGAGCGCGTCGGGCTTGACGCCGTGTTCCACCATCAGCTGGGCCAGGCGCTTGGCCACGATGGTGGCGATCTTGCGGCCGAGGCCCACGTCGATCAGCAGGTCGGCGCGCGTGCGGTTGCCGCTCCAGCGCGTGAGCTGCTGCCAGAGGCTTCCCGCCGGGGCGTCGGGGGCGTCGGCCGGCGGCAGCGTGAGGCCCTCGGCCCGCAGCGCCTGCGCGAGGAGCTTCTCGCCGAGCTGCTGCGACTCCTCCTGCTCCATGTTCTTCAGGTAGTGCCGGATCTTCGAGCGGGCGCGGCCCGTGCGCACGAAGTTGAGCCAGCCCGGGTTCGGGCGGGCGCCCGGCGCGGTGATGACCTCCACGACGTCGCCGCTGCGCAGCTCGGTGCGCAGCGCCACCGGGTCGCCGTTGACCTTGGCCGCCACGCAGTGGTCGCCGATGTCGGAGTGGATGGCGTAGGCGAAGTCGACCGGCGTGGCGCCGCGGGGCAGCGCCATGATCTTCGACTTGGGCGTGAACACGTAGACCGCGTCCGGGAACAGGTCGATCTTGACGTGTTCGAGGAACTCGCTGGCGTCGCGGGTCTCGTCCTGGATGTCGACGAGCGATTGCAGCCACAGGGCGCCCAGGCGCTGTGCGTCCTGCACCTGGCCGCCGCCGGCCTTGTACATCCAGTGCGCCGCGATGCCTTTCTCGGCCACGGCGTGCATGGCGTCGGTGCGGATCTGGAACTCGACCGCGGTGCCGAGCGGGCTGACGAGCGTGGTGTGCAGCGACTGGTAGCCGTTGGCCTTCGGGATCGCGATGTAGTCCTTGAAGCGGCCGGGCAGCGGCTTGTAGAGCTGGTGCAGCACGCCGAGCGCGAGGTAGCACTCCGGGAGCGTGGCCACCACGATGCGGAAACCGAAGATGTCGTTGACCTGCGCGAAGCTCAGGTGCTTCTCGCGCATCTTCGTGTAGATCGAGTAGAGCGTCTTCTCGCGACCGTACACCTGCGCCTTGGCGCCCTGGTCGGCGAAGGCCTTCTCCACCTCGCGCTGGATGCGGTCGACGATGTCGCGGCGGTAGCCCCGCGCGCGCAGCACGGCCTTCGACAGCGCGGCGTGGCGCCAGCGGCGCAGGTACTGGAAGGACAGCTCCTGCAGCTCGCGGTAGGTCTGGTTCAGGCCCAGGCGGTGCGCGATGGGGGCGTAGATCTCGAGCGTCTCGCGGGCGATGCGCACGCTCTTCGACGCGGCCATGGCCGACATCGTGCGCATGTTGTGCAGGCGGTCGGCCAGCTTGATCAGGATGACCCGCACGTCGCGCGCCATCGCCAGCAGCATCTTGCGGAACGACTCGGCCTGCGATTCCTCCTTCGTGGAGAACTGCAGCTTGTCGAGCTTCGTGAGTCCGTCGACCAGGTCGGCGGTGGGGGCGCCGAAGCGCTCGATCAGTTCCACCTTCGTGACGCCGCAGTCCTCCATGGCGTCGTGCATCAGCGCGGCCATGATCGCCTGGGCGTCGAGCTTCCACTCGGCGCACATGCCGGCGACGGCGATGGGGTGGGTGATGTACGGCTCGCCGCTGGCGCGGAACTGGCCCAGGTGGGCCTCGTCGGCGAAACGGTACGCGTCGCGCACGCGCTTGATGTCGGCCGGGTCGAGGTAGTCGAGCTTGTGCGTCAGCGCGGCAAACGAGGCAGCGGCCGCGTCGGTGGCGGCCGCAGGCAACGACGGGGGCGGGTTCCGACGGCCGGAACCGGAAACTTCAGGTTTTCGCAGCGAGGAGGAGGGGGCGCCCATCCCCCTAATTTACCCCGATTGCCGGGGAGCGTACCTCGCAGGGTTGTCCGCCACAAAACAAAACGGCCCCGAAGGGCCGTCGTTCACGCAGGAGCCGGTTCGATCAGACCGGGACCTTGCGCAGCATCTCGATGCCGATCTCGCCGGCGGCGATCTCGCGCAGCGCGGTCACGCCGGGCTTGTTCTTCGTCTCGATCTTCGGGGCGTGGCCCTGGCTCAGCATGCGCGCACGGTACGTGGCGGCCAGAACCAGCTGGAAGCGGTTCGGGATCTTGGTCAGGCAGTCTTCGACGGTGATGCGGGCCATGGGGTCACTCCGGGGAAAGCGAAAAGAAAGATCAGTTCAGTCCGAGGGCTGCGAACACCGAAGGCTTGGCCTTCTTCTGCACCGCGTACTTGAGCCGCTGCGCATGGACGATCGCTTTCAGATCGAACAGCGCGGTTTCGAACAGGGCGTTGATTATAACGAAGTCGAAGTGCCGGGCCTGGTCGACCTCCGTGCGGGCGTTCACGAGGCGCTGGGCGATCACGTCGTCGGCGTCCTCGCCACGGCGGGCCAGGCGCTGGGCCAGCTCTTCCCAGCTCGGGGGCAGGATGAAGATCAGGATGGCGTTCGGGTACAGCTTCTTGATCTGCAGGGCGCCCTGGTAGTCGATCTCGAGCACCACGTCCTGGCCCACGGCCACGCGTTCCATGATGGCCGCGCGCGACGTGCCGTAGCGGTTGCCGTGCACCTCCGCCCATTCGACGAAGTCTTCCGCGTCGATCATGGACTGGAACGTGGCGGGGTCCACGAACAGGTATTCCCGCCCGTGCTGCTCCTGCCCGCGCGGCTTGCGCGTGGTGTGGGAGACCGACACGACGAGGTGCGAATCGAGTTCGAGCAGCGCCTTCACGAGGCTCGACTTGCCGGCGCCGCTCGGGGCGGCGACGACGAAGAGGTTGCCGGGGTAGTCCATCGAATTGGTTCCGTTACTCCAGGTTCTGCACCTGCTCGCGCAGCTGCTCGATCGCGACCTTCATTTCGACCGAAATGTTCGTCAACTCAAGGGACGACGCCTTCGATCCGAGCGTGTTGGCCTCGCGCAGCAGCTCCTGGATCAGGAAGTCGAGGCGCTTGCCGACCTCGCCGCCCTTCGTGAGCAGGCGGGCGATTTCCTCGAGGTGGGCGCGCAGGCGGGCCAGTTCCTCGGCCACGTCGATGCGGATCGAGAAGGCGGCGGCCTCGTTGACGGCGCGCTCCTGCAGCTGTTCCTGCGAGATCGACTGCGACGCGTTGGTGGCCACCAGGGCCTCGTTCCAGCGTTCGATGAACTTCTGGCGCTGGCGTTCGACGGCGGCTGGCACGAGAGGTTCGGCCTCGTTCGCGAGTTCGCGCAGGCGCTTGACGCGGTCCATCAGCACGGCGACGAGCTTGGCGCCTTCACGCTCCCGGGCTTCCAGCAGGCCGGCCACGGCCCGTTTGGCGGCGTCGAGGGCGACGTCGTCGAGCTTCTCGCTGGGCGCGCTGCCCTTGCACCATTGCAGCACCTCGTGCACCGACAGCGGCTGCGCCTTCGGCAGCCAGCCCTGCACCGTGCTCTCGAGCCGGCTCAGGCGGTTGAGCTGGTCGGGCTGGGGCTGGGGCCAGTTCACCTCGCTCACGTGGTGCGTGTTCAGGCGCAGTTCGATCTTGCCGCGGCGGAACGTGCCGGAGATGAGGTCGCGCAGCGCGGGTTCGAGGGCCCGGAATTCGTCCGGCAGCCGGAAGCCCAGGTCGAGGAACCGGCCGTTGACAGAACGCAGCTCCACCAGCACGCTGGCGTTGGACGCCGCGCCGTTGCGCGCCGGAGTCCCTTCACCGCCTGCTGTGGTATCTGCCGCAGTTTGCGCCCCGGAGGTGGCGCTGGCATACCCGGTCATGCTGTAGACTGGCATTCAATTTATCGCATTGCAAAATCCGATTATGTCAAAGCCGAAGCCTGCGCCACTGCCTTCCGGCACTGTGGTCGGCGGTTACCAGATCATCAAGAAGTTGGCGGCCGGGGGCTTTGGCGTGGTGTATCTCGCCGAAGACGCCGAACGCCACCTCGTGGCGGTCAAGGAATACCTGCCGTCGTCGCTGGCCGAACGGGCCCCGGGCGAACTCACTCCCCGGGTCAAGCCCGAGAAGCAGCCACTGTACCGCCTCGGGCTGAAAAGCTTCTTCGAGGAAGGGCGTTCGCTCGCGCAGATCAGCCACCCGAGCGTGGTGAGCGTGCTGAACTTCTTCCGCGAGAACGAGACCGTCTACATGGTGATGAACTACCTGCAGGGTGACACCCTGCAGGACTTCATCGTGACGGCGCGCGACCTCAAGCGGGACAAGGTCTTCCGCGAGTCCACCATCCGCTCCCTGTTCGACGAGATCCTCCGCGGCCTGCGCATCGTGCACCAGCACAAGATGCTCCACCTGGACATCAAGCCGGCCAACATCTTCATCACGAACGAGAACAAGGCGGTGCTGCTCGACTTCGGCGCGGCGCGCGAGGTGCTGAGCAAGGAAGGCAACTTCATCCGCCCGATGTACACGCCGGGCTTCGCGGCCCCCGAGATGTACCGCCGCGACGGCACGCTGGGCCCGTGGACCGACATCTACGCCATCGGCGCGTGCATCTACGCGTGCATGCAGGGCTACCCGCCCAACGATTCACCCCAGCGCATCGAGAAGGACCGGCTCGCGCTGAGCCTGTCCCGGCTGCGCAACGTGTACTCCGACAACCTGATCGAAGTCACCGAGTGGTGCATGTCGCTCGATCCGCTGTCCCGTCCGCAGAGCGTGTTCTCTCTGCAAAAAGAACTGGCGCGCGAGACCGAACGGCGCTATACCAAGCTCAGCTTCAGCGAACGCCTGAAGCTGCAGCTCGAAAACCTGACCGCCAAGAGTTGAACGATGCGATTTTCCGTGTATCAGGTCAGTCGCAGGGGCGGCCGCGAGAAGAACGAAGACCGCATGGGCTATTGCTACACGCGCGATTCGGGCCTTTTCGCCCTCGCCGACGGCATGGGTGGCCACCCCGAGGGGGAGGTCGCCTCGCAGCTCGCGCTGCAGACCCTCGCTGCCATGTTCCAGCGCGATGCCAAGCCCACGCTGAAGGAACCCATGCGGTTCCTGCACGAGGCCATCATCGCCGGCCACCACCAGCTGTTGCGCTACGCCACGCAGAAGGCCCTCATCGACACGCCCCGCACCACCGTCGTGGCGTGTGTGTTGCAGGGCAACTCGGCCTACTGGGCCCACTGCGGCGACTCGCGCCTGTACCTCGTTCGAGGCGACAAGCTCATCGCCCGCACCCGTGACCACTCGTACTCCGAACTCCAGGAGACCATGAGCCACGTGGTGCCCATGCCCGAACGCTTCAACCGCAACGTGCTGTTCACGTGCCTCGGCAGCCCGGGCAAGCCCGTGGTCGACACCGTGGGCCCGCTGCTGCTGCAGAGCGGTGACCGCCTGCTGCTGTGCTCCGACGGCCTGTGGGGCACGGTGAGCGACACCGTCATCACCGAACAGCTCTCGCGCAACGGCATCGCCGACGCGGTGCCCGAACTCGTCGAGCAGGCGCTGCGCAATGGCGGGGCCAAGAGCGACAACGTCACGGTGCTCGCGATGGAATGGGAGTCGGCGGAAGACAACGACAGCAGCGGCGGCGTGTCCACGCAGTCGCTCGGCGAGGAAGTCTTCGCGTCCACCATCCAGGCCAGCGTGCTGGGCGAGGCGCCGGCCGACGAACTCGACGACGCCGAGATCGAGCGCTCCATCCGCGAGATCAACGAAGCCATCAAGCGGTCGTCCCAGAAGAAGCCCTGAACCCCCGGGTCACCGCTCCGCTGCGATAATCCCCCCACGCCCCGCGGTCGCCCGCGGGGCGTTTTGCCTTTCGACAGGACCCCTCCATGACCTTCATCCGCCCCCTCGGTCGCGCCGCCGACAGCCTGCGCCCCGTCACCATCACGCGCCACTACACCAAACACGCCGAGGGTTCGGTGCTGATCGCGTTCGGCGACACGAAGGTGCTGTGCACCGCGTCCGTCGAGGAGAAGGTGCCCGGCCACAAGAAGGGTTCGGGCGAGGGCTGGGTCACGGCCGAGTACGGCATGCTGCCGCGTGCCACCCACACCCGCAGCGACCGCGAGGCCGCACGCGGCAAGCAGAGCGGCCGCACGCAGGAGATCCAGCGCCTGATCGGCCGCTCGCTGCGCGCCGTGTTCGACCTGAAGGCGCTCGGCGAACGCACCATCCACCTCGACTGCGACGTGCTGCAGGCCGACGGCGGCACCCGCACCGCGGCCATCACCGGCGCCTACGTGGCGGCCGTCGACGCCGTGCGGTCCATCCAGAAGGCTGGCAAGATCTCGGCCTCGCCCATCCTCCAGGCCGTGGCCGCGATCTCGGTGGGCATCGTCGAGGGCACACCGGTGCTCGATCTCGAGTACGTGGAAGACTCGGCCTGCGACACCGACATGAACGTCGTGATGACGGCCGACGGCGGCTTCGTGGAGGTGCAGGGCACCGCCGAAGGCAAACCGTTCTCGAGCGCCGAGATGGCCACCATGCTGGGCCTGGCCGACAAGGGCATCCGCGAACTGATCGTCGCGCAGGCCGCGGCCCTGGCGCAGGACTGACCGCCATGCGCCTCGTCCTCGCCTCCAACAACGCGAAGAAGCTCGTCGAGCTGCAGGCGCTCTTCGCGCCGCTGGGCCTCGACCTGGTGACACAGGGCTCGCTCGGCATCGGCGAGGCCGAGGAACCGCACGGCACGTTCGTCGAGAACGCGCTCGAGAAGGCGCGCCACGCGGCGCGCGCGGCCGGTGGCGCCGCCATCGCCGACGACTCGGGCCTGTGCGTCGACGCGCTCGGTGGCGCGCCGGGCGTGCTGTCGGCCCGCTACGCCACATTGTTCGGCCAGCCGAAGTCGGACGAGGACAACAACCGCGTGCTGCTCGAGAAGCTGCTGCCGCACCCCGACCGCCGCGGGCGCTTCGTGTGCGCGCTGGTGGCCGTGCGCTCGGCCGAAGACCCCGAGCCGCTGATCGCCTTCGGCCGCTGGGACGGCGAGGTGCTGCAGGCCCCGAAGGGCGAGGGCGGCTTCGGCTATGACCCGCTGCTGTGGATCCCGTCGCTGTCGGCGAGCGTCGCCGAGCTGCCGGCGGCCGAGAAGAACCGCGTCAGCCACCGTGCCATCGCCTCGCGGCAGATGCTCGGGCTGATGCAAGAGGTGTGGCGCCTTGGCTGAGATCCCGATCGTTCCGGCTTCGCCTGACGAAGCCGGCGTGGCACCGGAGGACATGGTGTCGCGGTACATGCGCCCGGGCATCATGACCCTCGGGGCGCTGCCGCCGCTCGCGCTGTACGTGCACCTGCCGTGGTGCCTGAAGAAGTGCCCGTACTGCGACTTCAACTCGCACGAGCAGCGCGGCGGCGTGCCCGAGGACGAGTACCTGGCCGCCCTGCGCGCCGACCTGGAGGCGGCGCTGCCGCTCGTGTGGGGCCGGCGCATCCACAGCGTGTTCATCGGCGGCGGCACCCCCAGCCTGTTCTCCCCGGCCGCCATCGACCAGCTGGTCACCGACCTGCGCGCCCGCCTGCCGTTCGAGCCCGGCTGCGAGGTCACGCTCGAGGCCAACCCGGGCACGTTCGAGCGCGACCGCTTCAAGGCCTTCCGGGCCGCCGGTGTCACGCGCCTGTCGATCGGCGTGCAGAGCTTCGACGACACGATGCTGAAGGCGCTGGGCCGCGTGCACGACGCCGCGCAGGCGCATGCCGCCGTCGCCGAGGCGCGCGAGCATTTCGAGACGTTCAACCTCGACCTGATGTACGCGCTGCCGGGCCAGTCGGTGGCGCAGTTCGAGGCCGACCTGGACCAGGCGCTCGCGCACGCGCCGCCGCACCTGTCCGTCTACCACCTCACCATCGAGCCCAACACCTACTTCGCGAAGTACCCGCCGAAGGTGCCCGACGACGACACGGCCTTCGAGATGCTCGACGTGATCACCGCGCGCACGGGCGCGGCGGGGCTGGAGCGCTACGAGGTCTCCGCATTCGCGAAGCCGGGCCACCGCTGCCAGCACAACCTCAACTACTGGCAGTTCGGCGACTACCTCGGCATCGGCGCGGGCGCCCATTCGAAGCTGTCGTTCCCGCACCGCGTGGTGCGCCAGGTGCGCTACCGCGACCCGGCGAAGTACATGGCGCAGGCGATGGCCGGGCGCGCGGTCGCGAAGGACGAGGAGGTGGGCCGGAAGGACCTGCCGTTCGAGTTCATGCTGAACGGGCTGCGGTTGCGGGAGGGGTTCGAGCTGATGCGGTTCACCGAGCGCACGGGGCTGCCCGTCACGAGCATCCGCAAGGCGCTCGACGAGGCCGAGGCGAAGGGGTGGATCACGCGCGACATGGCGCGGGTCGAACCCACGGCGCGCGGGTTCGATTTCCTCAACGACCTGCAGGAACTCTTTCTGTAGCAAGAAAACGTGTCACCCCGACGAATGTCGGGGCCCACCGGTCGCCAGTGCGCTGCGGCCACGGTGGATCCCGGCGTTCGCCGGGATGACGGTGTGTGATGGGATCAGACGCGGTTGGTCGACATACCCGCAGTGGACCGCAACCGCTCGATCAGCTTCGGCGCGATCTGCGTGAGCGGCAGCACCTCGTGCGCCGCGCCTGCATTGATGGCCTCGCGCGGCATCCCGAACACCACGCAGCTCGCTTCGTCCTGCACGTAGTTGTAGCTGCCCGCGTCGCGCAGTTCCTTCATGGCCTTCGCGCCGTCGGCGCCCATGCCGGTGAGCATGATGCCCAGTGCGTTGGGACCGACCACGCGGGCCGCCGACTTGAACAGCACCTCGACCGACGGCCGGTGGCGGTTGACGGGTTCGCCTTCCTGCACGCGGGCGATGTAGTTCGCGCCGCTGCGCTCCACGCTGAGGTGCAGGCCGCCCGGCGCGATGTACGCGTGGCCGGGCAGGATGCGTTCGCCGTCCTGCGCTTCCTTCACGCTGATGCGGCACAGGCCGTCCAGGCGCGCGGCATAGCTCTTCGTGAAACCCGGCGGCATGTGCTGCGTGATCACGACGGCCGGGCAGTCCGGCGGCAGGTTGATCAGCACTTCCTTCGTGGCTTCCGTGCCGCCGGTGGAGGCGCCGATGAAGATGATCTTTTCGGTGGACAGGCGGCCCACCGAGGCCGGCACCGCGGGCTTCGCGGCGGCCGGGGTGCCGGGCGCCGCGGGGGCGGGCGCATGGTGCTTGCGGATGGTGGCCTTCGATGCGATGCGCACCTTGTCCGTGATGTCCTCGGCCAGCAGGCGGAGGCCGTCGGCGATGCCGATCTTCGGTTTCGCGACGAAGTCCACGGCGCCCAGTTCGAGCGCCTTCATCGTCACCTCGGCGCCGCGTTCGGTCAGCGTGGAGACCATCACGACCGGCATCGGGCGCAGGCGCATCAGCTTGCTCAGGAAGTCGATGCCGTCCATGCGGGGCATTTCCACGTCGAGCGTGATGACGTCCGGGTTGAGTTCGCGGATCATCTCGCGCGCGACGAGCGGGTCGGCCGCGGCGCCGATGCAGACCATGTCGGGCTGCCGGTTGATGATTTCGGTGAGGAGACTGCGCACGAGCGCCGAGTCGTCCACCACGATGACACGTGTCTTTGCCATGTTGTCTTGCTCCTTGCCCGGAGACTTGTCTTCAGAACAGATCGACCGAACCACCGCCCGTGGCGGCCGGGACGGCCCGTTGCGCCGCGGCGCGGTCCTGCGCCACCAGCGTGTCGGTGTTGGTGGGCGCGAGCCGCTTGACCATCGCCTTGCCGCTTCCCGGAAGGAAACACACTTTGCGCGGGTACACGTCGAGCACGTCCTTCGAGACCACGGGGATGCGTTCGGTCTTCAGGTAGTCCATCACGAAGGCGGTGTTGCGCTCGCCGACGTTCATGGTCGTCATGCCGCTGACCACCTGGCCGCCACCGAACACCTTCGCCTCCATCGTGAGGCGGCTGGCGCCGCGCTTCATCATCTCGTTGATCAGCAGTTCCATCGCGTACGAGCCGTAGCGGCCCGAGTCGCCGGCGCCGTCGGGCAGCATGAAGTGGTTCATGCCGCCGACCTTCGCGTTGCGGTCGTAGATGCACGCGGCGATGCACGACCCGAGCGTGGTCATGATCAGCATGTCCTCGTGGTGCACGAAGTACTCGCCGGGCAGGATCTTGACGGCATCGTTCTTGAAGTGCGCGTCGTAGAAGAAGAACGAGGCTTCACCCGGCTTGCGCGGCGCGGCCTTGAGCTTGTCGAGGCGGGAAACCGGTGCGGGGGAGGTGGTCAGTGCCATGGCGACTCCGTGTGGCAGGGGTGAGCGTGTCGGGTCAGACGCGCTCGTAGATCGTCTTGCCACGCAGGCGGAACAGATCCTTGGATTCGGTGAAGTTCTCCGAGTGGCCCACGAACAGCAGGCTCTTCGGCTTCATCACCGCATGGATGCGCTCCAGCACCTTGCGCTGGGTGGGAGCGTCGAAATAGATCATCACGTTGCGGCAGAACACGATGTCGAACGGATCGCCGAGCGACCAGCGCGTGTCCATCAGGTTGTGCGTGCGGAACTCGATGAGCTTCGCCAGTTCGGGCTTCACGCGGATCGAGCCGGCGTTGTCGCCCTTGCCGCGCAGGAAGTGCGCGCGCAGGCGTTCCGGTGACAGGCCGCGCGAATCCGCCGGGTAGATGCCCCGGCTCGCGGTGGCGAGCACCTTGGTGTCGATGTCGCTCGCGACGATCTTCACCGGCGCGGTGGCACCGAGCGCCTCGACGCAGGTCATCGCGATGGTGTACGGCTCTTCGCCGGTGGACGCCGCGTTGCACCAGATGCGCTGGGGATGCCCCGCGCGGGCCTTCAGGTCGCTCAGCAGCGAGACGAAGTGGTGTTCCTCGCGGAAGAACGACGTGAGGTTGGTGGTCAGGCAGTTGATGAACTCCTGCCACTCGGCGTCGGCCGCCGCGCCCGAGGCGCTCTGCAGCCACTGGAGGTAGCGGCTGAACGAGGTCTGGCCCGTCTCGCGCAGGCGGCGCGACAGGCGGCTGTAGACCATGGCCTGCTTGCCCGCGTGCAGGCTGATGCCGGCACGCTGGTAGATCAGCTCGCGGACGCGCTCGAAGTCGTCCTTGCCGAAGGTGAATTCCTGCTCGCTGGCGGGCTGGGCGATGGTGCGCAGGGCGGCCAGTTCGGCAGGAGATGCGGCGCTCATGAAGTCTCCAGTCAATCTTGGGGCACGAATCCGGCCGGGCAGGCCAGCCGGGTGGTGCATGGGGGGTATATCGGCCGCCAGTCTGCGGGGCTTGAGGCGCCCCGAACGTGCAAGATGCGCCGGATTGGGCATCCAACTCGACCCTTCGGCCGGGAGGGGCGCTGCTAGACTGAGTCGCAACAGGCCTTTTCCCGTGACGAGCCCCGCAACCCCCGACCCCCAGACCCCGGTGACGCCCGGCGACGCCCCGGCGACGCTGAAACTCGGCGCCGCGCTGCAGTTGCTGGCCCAGTCCGGCCACCGGCTGCCCACCCTCGAGGAGGCCGGCTCCACCGTGTGGCTGCAGGCCGTCATCGACGCGCTGTGCGACCTCTCCAGCCGCGACCCCCTCACCGGCCTCGCGAACCGCCGCCACTTCGAACTGGCCCTGGCCCGCGAAATCGACCGCGTCGCCCGCGTCGGCGAGCCGGCGCTGGTGCTGATGGTCGACATCGACCGCTTCAAGTCCGTCAACGACACCCACGGCCATGCCGCGGGCGACCTCGTCATCCAGTTCGTCGCCGAGGCGCTGATGGATTGCGTCCGCCCGATGGACACCGTGGCCCGCTTCGGCGGCGAGGAATTCGCCGTCATCCTGCCCAACTGCCCGCCGGCCTTCGGCGCCACCGTGGCCGAGCGCATCCGCCGAAAGGTCGAGACCGGTGGGGTCACTGTCGCGGGCCAGCAGCAACTGTCGGTGACAATCAGCCTCGGGGGAGCGTACGCCCCGCAGTGGGTCCGCTCGTCGGCCACGCTGTGGATCGAACGCGCCGACCAGCAGCTCTACCGGGCGAAGGCCGAAGGCCGCAACCGCGCCTGTCTGGAGCAGCCCACGGTGTCGATGGTCAGCGCCGAAGAAAAGGGTCTGCTGTTCGGGACCTCCCAATTCCAGGACATCGAACCCCTTCCATGAGCACGCCGATCTCCTCCACGCCACCTCCCGGGTCGCCCTCGCCGAAGCGGGCGCGCATCGTCGCCGTCACGAGCGGCAAGGGCGGGGTGGGCAAGACCTTCGTCTCGGCCAACCTGGCCGCGGCCCTCGCACGCATGGGCGAGCGTGTGCTCGTGCTCGATGCCGACCTGGGCCTCGCGAACCTCGACGTCGTCCTGAACCTGTTCCCGAAGATCACGCTGCACGACGTCTTCACCGGCAAGGCGCCGCTCGAAGACGCCATCCTGCCCGCACCGGGCGGGTTCTCCGTGCTGCTGGCCGGGTCCGGCCTCGTCGAGTACTCGCGCCTCACGCCCGAGGTGCGCGACAAGCTGCTCGAGATCATCGAGACCGTGTCCCCGCGCTTCGACCGCATCCTGATCGACACCGGCGCCGGCATCTCCGACGTGGTGCTCTACGCCGTGTCGCTGGCCCACGAGGTGCTCGTGGTCGCCACGCCCGAACCCACGTCGCTGACCGATGCCTACGCCACCATCAAGGTGCTGGCCACGCAGCAGCAGCGCAGCGCGGTGTCGCTCGTCGTCAACCAGGTGAGCCGCATCGGCGAGGGCCGGGTCATCCGCGGCCAGCTGCAGCAGGTCGTCGACCGCTTCGTCACGCCGTCCCTGCCCGACCCGGCCGTGCCGTTCAAGCTCGACCTGGTGGGCGAGGTGCCCGCCGACACCGCGGTGCGCGAGGCGGTGCAGAAGCGCCACCTGCTGCTCGAGGCCTACCCGGGCAGCGAGGCTGCCAAGGGCATCACCGCCGTGGCGATGCGCCTCGCCGCGCCATGATGTCCGGCAAGCCGTTCGACACCCCGTTCGAATGGGTCGGGGGTGAGGAGAAGGTGCGGGCGCTGTCCGACCGCTTCTACGACCTGATGGACCTGGAGCCGGCCTACGCCGAACTCCGGGCCATGCACCCCACCACGCTCGAGACCACCCGGGAGAAGTTCTTCTGGTTCCTGTGCGGCTGGCTCGGCGGGCCGCAGTACTACGTCGAGCGTTTCGGTCATCCGCGGCTGCGGATGCGGCACATGCCGTTCGCCATCGGCATCAAGGAGCGGGATCAGTGGCTGGCGTGCATGCACCAGGCGATAGTCGAGCTTCAGCTCGACCCGGAGCTGGTCGAGCGTCTGGACAAGTCGTTCTTCCAGACCGCTGACTTCATGCGCAACAAGGGAGGCTGACGCCTCTCGAGAAAAGTGGTCATCCCGACGAAGGCCGGGACCCTGGGCTTCGTTCGATGCGCCGTTGCGTGAGCCGCCGCCCAAGCTCCCGGCCTGCGCCGGGATGACAGAGGCATGTGTGATGTCTGTGTGATGTGCTCAGGGCCCTTTCGCCCCCGCCTCCACCCACCGCCCGATCAACTCCCGCTCCGCCTCCGTCATCTGCGTCGCGTTGTTCAGCGGCATCGCCTTCAGCAGCGTGGCCTGCTGGTAGATCTGCTTCGCGTGCTGCACCACCAGGGCCGGTGTGTGCAGCATCACGCCCTTGTTGGCCAGGCCTTCGTTGTGGCACATCGCGCAGCGTTGCGTGATCACCGCGTTGACCTCGGCGAAGGTGGGTGCCGGCGGGGCGACGGCGGCGGGCGCCGCCGCCGGTTTCGGTGACGGCGCCATCGCCACGATCACGCCCGCGAGCATCGCCGTGCCGATCGCCGCGTACCGCCACGGCACGGGATGACCGTACGCCAGCGCCTTGTGCCGCAGCACGAAGGACAGCCGGATCAGGGCACCCGCCAGCATCACGAGGATCAGCCAGAACCAGTTGAACGGCGCGGCGTACAGGAAGCCGAAGTGGTTGCTGAGCATCGCGATCAGCACCGGCAGGGTGAAGAAGGTGTTGTGGAAGCTGCGCTGCTTGCCGCGCTTGCCGTGGACCGGGTCCACCGGCGTGCCGGCGCGCAGGCTGACCACCACCTTGCGCTGGCCGGGGATGATCCAGAAGAACACGTTGCCGCTCATCGTCGTGGCGAGCATCGCGCCCACCAGCAGGTACGCGGCGCGGCCGGCGAACAGCTGGCACGAGAGCCACGCGGCGAACACCACGAACACGAACACCAGCGCGCCCACGATCACGTCGCCGTTCTTCCGTTCACCGAAGAGCCGGCAGATGCCGTCGTAGATCACCCAGAACGCGGCGAGGAAGCCGAGCGCGGTGGCGATGGCCGCGGCGGGGGACCAGTCGAACAGGCTCTTGTCGATCAGGAAGGTGCTGGCGTTGAAGAGGTACAGCACCGTGAACAGCGCGAAGCCGGTGAGCCACGTGGAGTAGCTCTCCCACATGGACCAGTGCAGCTTCTCCGGCAGGTTCTTCGGCGAGACCGGGTACTTCTGCTGGTGGTAGAAGCCGCCGCCGTGCACCGCCCACAGTTCACCGCCGATGCCCTTGCCGCGTTCGGCCGGGTCTTCCGGCGGGGTGAGGCTGTTGTCGAGGGCGACGAAGTGGAAGGACGCACCGATCCAGGCCACGGCCGTGATCACGTGGGCCCAGCGCAGCAGCAGGTTGAGCCAGTCCAGCAGGTAGAGATCCATGGGGGAAATGTGTATACAACAGGAGGGTCAGCTGCCGCGGTACGTGGAGTAGGCCCACGGGCTCGTGAGCAGAGGCACGTGGTAGTGCTGGAGCGGGTTGGCGAGGCCGAAGTCGATGGGCACCGCCTCGAGGAACGGAGGCTCGGGCAGTTCGACGCCGCGGCCCCGGAAGTACGCCGCCACCTCGAACACGAGGCGGTAGCGGCCGGTGGCGAAGGTGGTGTCGTCGAGCAGCGGACCGTCGGTGCGGCCGTCGTGGTTGAGCACGGCCTGGCGCACGAGCACGGGCTGGCCGTCCTGCACCCTGTACAGGCCGATGAGCATGCCGGCCGCCGGGCAGCCGTTCATGGTGTCGAGCACGTGCGTGGTGAGTTTTCCCATGGGGCGAGGCCGAGAAAGAAGTTGCAGGACAGGCAAAAGTGTATACAGTTTAGCCATTCACGCAAGCTTCGAGCCATGCCGCCCCCGCGTTCCACGCCCGCCCTGCAATCGATCCGTCCGACACGGAAGCAAGTTCCGCGCGCAGTCCCGGCCGCGCCGGCCACGCCGGTCGACACGGCCCAGCGCATCATCGAATCCATCACGACCGCCATCGTCGAGCGGCGCCTGATGCCCGGCACCAAGCTCGCCGAGCAGAAGATCGCCGACATCTTCCAGGTCTCGCGCACCATCGTGCGGCAGGCGCTGCACCAGTTGAGCCGCGACAAGCTCATCACGCTCGAGAAGGCGCGCGGCGCCCGCGTGGCCCAGCCCAGCGTCGAAGAGGCCCGCCAGGTGTTCGAGGTGCGGCACATGCTCGAGAGCTCGATGATCCGCCGCGCCGCGCTCGAACTCACGCCGGCCCACATCGTGCGCCTGCGCGCCCATCTCGAAGATGAACGCTCGGCGGTGCAGCGCACCGACGTGTCGGGCCGCACGCGGCTGCTGGCCGACTTCCACGTGGTGCTGGCCTCCATGCTCGGCAACGACACGCTCGCCGACATCCTGCGCGACCTGCTGTCGCGCAGCTCGTTGATCTCGCTGATGTACCAGAGCGCCCATTCGGCGGAACATTCGTACGCGGAACACGTGGCCATCGTCGACGCCCTCGAACGCCGCGACGCGCGCGCCGCCGTGCAGCTGATGGGCGAGCACCTGCAGCACGTGGAACACAACCTGCAGACGCTGCCCCGCATCCCCGACCTCGAATCCGTGCTGCGGCCGGAGAAGTGACCCCCATGACCCCCGACTACCCCCGCGACCTCGTCGGCTACGGCCGCAACCCCCCGCACGCCCGCTGGCCCGGCGGCGCCCGCATCGCCGTGCAGTTCGTGCTGAACCACGAGGAGGGCGGCGAGAACAACGTGCTCCACGGGGACGCCGGCTCCGAGACCTTCCTGTCCGAGATCATCGGCGCGCAGAGCTACGCCACGCGCCACCTCAGCATGGAGAGCATCTACGAGTACGGCTCGCGTGCCGGCGTGTGGCGCCTGCTGCGCGAGTTCGAGCGCCGCGGCCTGCCGCTCACCATCTTCGGCGTGGGCATGGCGCTGCAGCGCCACCCCGAACTCACGCAGGCCTTCCTCGACGCCGGCCACGAGATCGCCAACCACCAGTGGCGCTGGATCCACTACCAGCACATGCCGGAGGCCGAGGAGCGCGAGCACATCGCCCGCGGCACGCAGATCATCCGCGAGATGACCGGCGGCCAGTGGCCCCTCGGCTGGTACACCGGCCGCGACAGCCCCAACACCAAGCGGCTCGTGGCCGACCATGGCGGCTACGAGTACGACAGCGACCACTACGGCGACGACCTGCCGTTCTGGATGCCCGTGACGAAGAGCGACGGCAGCACCCTGCAACGCCTCGTCGTGCCCTACACGCTCGACACCAACGACATGCGCTTCGCCGCCCCGCAGGGTTTCAACACCGGCGAGCACTTCTTTCAGTACCTGAAGGACGCGTTCGACGTGCTGTACGCGGAGGGCGACCCGGCCGGCCTCGACCGTCCGAAGATGCTCAGCATCGGCATGCACTCGCGCCTGCTGGGCCGCCCGGGGCGGTTCCAGTCGCTGGTGCGGTTCCTCGACCATGTGGCCGCACACCCCGACGTGTGGGTGTGCCGGCGCATCGACATCGCGCGCCACTGGCGCGAACACCATCCCGCCCCGGAGACCGCATGAGCCTCGACACGCTGAACCTGGCGTCCCGCGAGGACGCGCTGACCTGGCTGCACGGCCTGTACGAACACTCGCCGTGGGTCGCCGAGGCGGTGGTCGACCGCCGCCCGTACGCGAGCGCGGCGCAACTCAGGAACGCGATGGCGCAGACCGTGCGCGAGGCCCCGCGCGACCTGCAGCTGGCGCTGCTGCGCGCCCACCCGGAACTGGCCGGCAAACTCGCCGAACGCGGTGAACTGACGGCCGAGTCCACCAGCGAGCAGCTTCGCGCGGGCCTGAAGGCCTGTTCGCCCGAGGAGCTGGCCCGCCTGCGCGAACTCAACGCCGCCTACCTCGAGAAGTTCGGCTGGCCGTTCATCGTGGCGGTGCGCGGCCCGCGAGGCACCGGCCTCACGCGCGCCGAGATCATCGCCACGTTCGAACGCCGCCTGCTGGCGCTGCCGGACGCCGAGTTCGGCGAGTGCCTGCGCAACGTGCACCGCATCGCCGAGCTGCGACTCAACGACAAGCTGGGCCTCGAACCCGTGCTCGGCAACCAGGTGTGGGACTGCGCCGAACTGCTGGCCCAGCACACCGACGCCGGCTTCGACACGCTGGGCCAGCTCACCGTCACGTACCTCACCCCGGCCCACCAGGCCTGCCAGGTGCAGCTGCAGCGCTGGATGAACGACTGCGGCTTCGACGAGGTGACCGTCGACGCCGTGGGCAACGTGGTGGGCGTGTACCACGGGAAATCGCCCGACGCGCCGCGCCTGCTCACCGGCAGCCACTACGACACCGTGCGCAACGGCGGCAAGTACGACGGCCGCCTGGGCATCTTCGTGCCGATGGTGGCCGTGCGCGAGCTGCACCAGCAGGGCCGCCGCCTGCCGTTCGCCATCGAGGTCGTCGGCTTCGCGGAAGAGGAGGGGCAGCGCTACAAGGCCACGTTCCTCGGCTCGGGCGCGCTCATCGGCCAGTTCGACACCGCCTGGCTCGACCAGCGCGACGCCGGTGGCATCACGATGCGCGAGGCCATGGCCGAGGCCGGCCGCGACCCCTCGCTCGTGCCCTCGCTGAAGCGCGACCCGTCGAAGTACCTCGGTTTCGTCGAGGTGCACATCGAGCAGGGCCCGGTGCTCACCGAACTCGACCTGCCGCTCGGCGTCGTGACCTCCATCAACGGCAGCGTGCGCTTCGTGGGCGAGGTGACCGGTGTCGCGAGCCATGCCGGCACCACGCCGATGGACCGCCGCCGCGACGCGGCCACCGCGGTCGCCGAACTCGCGCTGTACGTGGAGCTGCGCGCCGCCACACAACCCGGCGTGGTGGGCACCGTGGGCATGCTCACCGTGCCCGACGGCTCCATCAACGTCGTGCCCGGCCGCTGCCAGTTCAGCCTGGACCTGCGCGCCGGCAGCGACGAACTGCGCGACGCGCTGATGAACGACGTGCTGGCCGCGCTCGAACGCATCGCCGAACGCCGTGGCGTGCTGTACTCGCTGGAGGAGACGATGCGCGCGTCCGCCGCACCCAGCGCCCCCGCCTGGCAGCTGCGCTGGGAATCGGCCGTGGTCGCGACCGGCGTGCCGGTGTTCCGGCTGCCGAGCGGCGCGGGCCACGACGCGATGAAGCTGCACGAGGTGATGCCGCAGGCCATGCTGTTCGTGCGCGGCGGCAACGGCGGCATCAGCCACAACCCCCTCGAGACCATCACCAGCGACGATGCCCAACTGAGCGTCGAGGCGTTCCTGCACCTCGTCGACCAGCTGGCCGAAGCGATGCCGACCCCCTGAGCGAACCCATGACCGACCACGACCGACTCGACGCGTGGGTCGACGCGCACTTCGACGAACAGGTGCAGTTCCTGCAGCAGCTCGTCCGCGTCCCCACCGACACCCCGCCCGGCAACAACGCCCCGCACGCGGAGCGCACCGCCGCACTGCTCGCCCCCTTCGGCTTCGACGCCGAACGCCACGCCGTGCCCGAAGCCGAGGTGCGCGCCTACGGCCTCGAAGCCATCACCAACCTGATCGTGCGCCGCCGCTACGGCGAAGGCCGCACCGTCGCGCTGAACGCCCACGGCGACGTGGTGCCGCCGGGCGAGGGCTGGACGCACGACCCGTACGGCGGCGAGGTGGCCGACGGCAAGCTGTACGGCCGCGCCGCGGCCGTCAGCAAGAGCGACTTCTCCACGTTCACGTTCGCGGTGCGCGCCCTCGAATCACTCGGCCTCGCGCTGAAGGGCGGCGTCGAACTGCATTTCACGTACGACGAGGAATTCGGCGGCGAGATGGGCCCCGGCTGGCTGCTGGCCCAGGGCCTGACGAAGCCCGACCTCGTGGTGGCCGCCGGCTTCAGCTATCAGGTGGTCACCGGCCACAACGGCTGCCTGCAATTCGAGGTGACGGTGCACGGGCGCGCGGCGCATGCGGCGATCCCCGACACCGGCATCGACGCACTGCAGGCGGCGGTCACGCTGCTGCAGGCGCTGTACGCCCAGAACGACAAGTACAGGCAGGTGACCTCCGCGGTCGCCGGCATCACCCACCCGTACCTGAACGTGGGCCGCATCGACGGCGGCACCAACACCAACGTGGTCCCTGGCAAGGTCGTGCTCAAGCTCGATCGCCGCATGATCCCCGAGGAGGTTCCGGCCGACGTCGAGGCCGACGTGCGCCGCGTGATCGCCGAGGCCGCCGCGCGCTGCCCCGGTGTGTCCGTGGACGTGCGGCGAATCCTCCTCGCGAACCCGCTGAAACCGCTGCCGGGCAACCGGCCGCTGGTCGATGCGCTGAAGCGCCACGGCGAGTCCGTCTTCGGCGAGCCCATCGCCGAGTGCGGCACGCCGCTGTACGCCGACGCGCGCCTCTACGGCGAACGCGGCATCCCGGCCGTGATCTACGGCGCCGGGCCACGCACGCTGCTGGAGTCCAACGCGAAGCGGTCCGACGAACACGTGGTGCTCGACGACCTGCGCAAGGCCACGAAGGTGGTGGCGCGGACGCTGCTCGACCTGCTGCGCTGAAATCCGAACACTTCGCCGCCGAATCCCCGGTGGCGGCGTGTTCGCCCAGGACAGGGCGTTTCCGAACCCGCGCCGACGGGGCCGCTTCTACAGTGAGGGCACAGACCCAAACACAAAGGAGACGCCCCCATGACCACCCTCAGCCGCCTGCAGACCGACAAGACCGCGCTGCACCGCACCCGCGTCGAATCGCAACCGCTGCCCCCGCTGCAGCCCGGCGAAGCGCTGCTGAAGATCGACCGCCTGGCCGTCACCACGAACAACATCACGTACGCCGCGTTCGGCGACACGCCGCACCTGCGCTACTGGAGCTTCTTCCCCACCGGCGACGCGGCCTGGGGCCACATGCCCGCCTGGGGCTTCGCCGACGTGGTCGAAAGCACCGTGGACGGCATCGAAGCCGGCGAACGCTTCTACGGCTACTGGCCCATCGCCAGCCACCTCGTGGTGCAGCCCGTGCGCGTGACCGACCGCGGCTTCTACGACGGCACCCCGCACCGCCTCGACCTGACCTCGGCCTACAACCAGTACCAGCGCACCCGCACCGACGCGGCGTACCGCGCCGCCGACGAGAACTACCAGATGCTCGTGCGCCCGCTCTTCATCACGTCGTTCATGCTGGCCGACTTCCTGGAGGACAACCAGTTCTTCGGCGCGAAGCAGATCGTGGTCTCCAGCGCGTCGAGCAAGACCGCCTACGGCACCGTCTTCTGCCTGCAGGACCGCCCCGGCATCACGCTCGTGGGCCTCACGTCGCCGGGCAACCGCGCGTTCGTCGACGGCCTGGGCGCGTACGACCGCAGCGTCAACTACGCCGACGTCACGTCGCTCGATCCGGCCGTGCCCACGCTGTACGTCGACTTCTCCGGCGACGTGGACCTGCGCCGACGCGTGCACGAGCACTTCGGCGCCTCGCTGGTGCACGACTGCTACGCCGGCTCGGCCCACACGCACGACCACATCAGCACCGCGCCGCAGGACTTCCCGGGTCCGAAGCCGCAGGCCTACTTCGCGCCGAACCAGATCAAGAAGCGCAATGCCGACTGGGGTGGCGCCGAGGTGACGCGCAAGTTCAACGAGGCCCAGCTGGCGTTCATCCGGCGCGTGGGCGATGCGCAGAACCCGTGGATGCGGGTGCAGGAGCACAAGGGGTTCGCGGCAGCGCAGGACCTCGTGGATGCGCTGGGGTCGGGCCGCGTGGACCCGCAACTCGGGCACGTGGTGGTGCTCTGACGTCTCAGGCCTCCGGGCCCTGACGGGGCGGGCGCCGACGCCTTGCCCCGAGCGCGGCCAGCACGGCGCCCAGCGCCATCGCGGCGGCCATGCCGGGTTCCGGCACGGGGGGCGGCAGCTGCCCGAATGGCCAGCGGTAGTCGTACCCGGACAGCGAACTCAGCTGATAGTCGCGCACGGCGACGCCGTCGACGGACACGGACCGGATGCGGTCCCAGAAACCGGACACCCCGGCCGTCGCGTAGCTCTCTGCCAGGCCGGAGGTGTAGCTCGCGACGCTCGAGAAGCTGTCGAGCGACAGGTCGATCGCCTCGCCCCATGTGAACGACGTGGTGAGCAGGAACTCCCCCCTCGTGGCACCTGGCACGTCCGTCAGCGGGTCCTCGGTGCGGACCCCGTCGCGCACGGACGCCGAGGCCGACGCTTCGGCCGAGTCCCCGCCGAAGCGGGCGACCAGCGAGGCCGACGACCACGCCGTGTTGTCTCCGACGGCATCGGCGGTGGCGTGGCCCCCATAGCGGATGGCGACCGTGACGACACCGGCGCGGCCGGTGAGGTCGGCGCGGTCGATGGTGAGACCGTCGGAGAAGGCCCAGCGTGCGGTGGCCTCCGCCGTGGCACCCGCGCCCGCGTCCCCGCGGGCCCGTGCGAAGGTGCCGGAACCGGCTCCCGCAGGGTCGGCATTGACCTGGGCGAATCCGTGGGCCTGGCGTTGTTCATGGGCCGTCTGCGCGATGGCCAGGACCGACACGCCCGACGGCTGCAACTGCTCGTCGCTGGCCGTCACGGGCGATGGCGTGGGGCCCTCGAACACGTCGGCCATGGCATCGACATCGCCGAGCGCCGACTGGGCGTGGGCCCACATCGGCGCGGTCGCCAGGACCAGCAGCGCGGCGCGCCGCGCCCACGTCGGGACGCCGGAGAGCGAGGGGGCAGGCACCATGACGAACCTCCGGGAGCAACGGGTCGCCCAGTCTAGGAGCCGAGGTTCGCGTCGGGGGACATGCCCCCTCGGAGGACGCCAGTACGGGCGGCTTGCGGATGGTCCGCCGGGTGGCGCACGGCGCCGTGCCCGGGCTCAGGGGCCGACGGGGCGCGTCACGTCCGGGTCTGCCAGGGCCTCATCGACGCGAGCGCAAAGTTCGTCCAGCTGGTCCGGCTTCAGGAAACTGTCGACGATGCCGCACTCGATCGATGCGCGAAGAACGTCGGGACTGGCGATGAGCGCCGAGTAGGCGATCAGGGTGGGCGGGCGTTCCAGGGCCATGCGGTTCACCGACGCGGCCACGGTCATGCCGTCGAAGCTGGGCATGGCGATGTCGGTCACGATGACCGCGGGGCGCAGCTTGAAGATCAGCTCGAGCGCCGCAACGCCGCCGTAGGCGCACTGGACCGTGTGGCCCCTGGCGGAGAGCACGAGGCCCAGGGTGTCCGCGCTGTCTCGATCATCGTCCACCACGAGGACGTCCACTTGCGTCTGGGGCGAAACCTGTGAATCGGCGGCCATGAATTCGTGATCGAGACTGAGGATGCGCGGAGTCTACGCCCTGCCGGCAGGCAACCGCTCAGCGAACCCGCCCGCCCTTGTACTGCGCCGTGACACTGCGCTCCCGCTGCGTCGCCTTCTCGATCGCCGCGAACGACTTCGACGCATGCGCATGGCAGATCGCGAGCCCCAGTGCATCTGCCGCGTCCTTGCCCGGCAGCCCCGGCAGGTGCAGCAGGCGCATCACCATCTCCTGGATCTGCTCTTTCTTCGCGTGGCCGTGGCCCACGATGGACTTCTTCATCTGCAGCGCGGTGTACTCGGACACGTCGAGCCCCGCGGCCACGAGGCCGGTGATGGCCGCGCCGCGGGCCTGGCCCAGCAGCAGCGTGCTCTGCGGGTTGACGTTGACGAACACGATCTCGATGGACGCGCAGGTGGGGCTGTAGCGCGTGGTGATCTCGCGGATGCCGTCGTAGATGACTTTCAGGCGACCGGGCAGGTGGCCGGTGTCGACGGCTTCGGTCTTGATGGTGCCGCTGGCCACGTAGTGCAGGTGCGGCCCCTCGACGTCGATGACGCCGAAGCCGGTGGTGCGCAATGCGGGGTCGATGCCGAGGACTCGCATGGGGATCACGCGCCGAAGTACCAGCGCACCGAATGGAAGAAGACGGGCGCCGCGAAACACATCGGCGCGACGCGGTCGAGCAGGCCCACGGCGCCGGTGACCGAACCCGTGCTGCCCTGGCGCTGGATGCCGGCGTCGCGTTTCATCGCCTTCATCACGAGGTCGCCGAAGATGGCGCAGCCGGCGGCGATGAACGCGATCAGGAAGGACTGCGGTGGCTTGAACGGCGTGATCCAGTACAGCAGGCCGCCCGCGAGGCCGCCGGCCAGCGCCGAGGCGAGCCACGTGCGCCACGACAGGTTGCGGTTGATGTGGCGCGCGATGGGGCGGCGGCGCAGGCGGCGGGCCACGAGTTCGTGCGTGATCTGCGCGACGGCCACCACGATCACGATGTAGAGCACGAGGAACGCGCCGCGCTCCTCGTACCGCGGGAAGCTGAGCAGCAGCAGTGCGGGCGCGTGGCTCATGCCGTACACGCACACCATCGTGCCCCACTGGATCTTCGCGGTGCGTTCGAGGAAACGGGTGGCGTCGTTGCCGAGCGCGGCCAGGATGGGCAGCACGGCGAACGCGTACACGGGGATGAAGACCGAGAACAGGTTGAACGCGCGGCCCGCGGCCAGCACGTACTGCAGCGGCAGCACGACGAAGAAGACGGCCAGCAGCGCGCGGTGGTCGGCCCGCCGCGTGTGGGTCAGCGTGATGAACTCGCGCAGCGCGAGGAAGGACACCACCGCGAACAGCAGCGTGGCGACGGCCGCGCCGAGCGCCCAGGAGATCCAGAACAGCACGGTGCCGATCCACACCGCGCGCAGGTCCAGCACGAAGCGGTGGTGCAGCGCGGCCTGCCGCGGGGTCATCTCCTTCAGCGACCGCCAGAACGCCAGCACGGTGGCGAGGATCAGCAGCCCGAAGATGGCGACGAACAGCAGGCCGATCTGCTGGGAGACGGTGAGGGCGCGCAGCGAGCCCATCAGGCGGCCACGCTCCGCAGGGCCACCACGGCGTCGCGCGCGCGGGTGAGGAAGGTGCGCTTGTCCTCGTCCCTGGCCAGCTGCATCGGCGCGCCGAACGTGACCGAACACAGGATGGGCACGGGCACGACCTCGCCCTTGGGCATCACGCGCTGCACGTTGTCGATCCAGGTGGGGATGAGCTGCACGTCGGGGAACTGTTCGGCGAGGTGGAAGAGGCCCGCCTTGAACGCGGCGGGGTCGCCCTTGTTGCCGCGGGTGCCCTCGGGGAAGATCACCAGCGAATCGCCGTTGCGCAGCGCCTCGGCGAGCGGCTCCAGCGGGTCTTCGTCCTCGGTGCGCACGCGGCTCACGTAGACGGCGTTGAACACCTCGCGGGTGATCCAGTGCTTGAGCTTCGTGGCCGTCCAGTAGTCGCGGGCGGCGATGGGGCGTGTCTGCGCGCGCAGGTCGCGCGGCAGCGACGCCCAGATCAGCACCCAGTCGAAGTGGCTCTGGTGGTTCGCGAAGTAGATGCGCTGCTCCGCTTTCGGCGGACAACCGTACCAGTGCCCCTGCGCGCCCGTGATCAGGCGCGCGAGGAACGACAGGGCGAGGCCGACGGCTTCAGGACGAGTCATGAAGCCATCGTAACCCGGCGGGTCAGTGGCGGAAGTGACGGACGCCGGTCAGCACCATCACGATGCCGCGTTCGTTCGCGGCGGCGATCACCTCGTCGTCGCGCATGCTGCCACCCGGCTGGATGACGGCGGTGGCGCCGGCGTCGACCACGACGTCGAGGCCGTCACGGAACGGGAAGAAGGCGTCGCTCGCGACGGCCGAACCCTTGAGCGTGAGGCCGGCGTTCTCGGCCTTGATGCTGGCGATGCGGGCCGAGTCGATGCGGCTCATCTGGCCGGCGCCCACGCCGAGGGTCATGCCGCCGCCGCAGAAGACGATGGCGTTGCTCTTGACGTACTTGGCGACCTTCCACGCGAACAGCAGGTCTTCCAGTTCGGTGGGCGTGGGCTGCTTGGCGCTCACGACCTTCAGTTCGGACTTGTCGAGCTCGCGGTTGTCGGCGGTCTGGATCAGCAGGCCCGAACCGACGCGCTTGACGTCCTGCAGGTTGCGGCCCTGTTCCCACGCGGTGGCGCCACCCGGCGGCAGCGCGATCTGCAGCACGCGGGCGTTGGGCTTGGCGGCGAAGAGGGCGAGGGCCTCGGCCGAGAAGCTCGGGGCGATCAGCACCTCGACGAACTGCTTCGACACGGCGGTGGCCGCGGCCACGTCCACCTCGGTGTTGAAGGCGATGATGCCGCCGAAGGCCGACGTGGAGTCGGTCTTGAAGGCCTTGCCGTAGGCCTCGGCCGCGTTGGCGCCGATGGCCACGCCGCACGGGTTGGCGTGCTTGACGATCACGCAGGCGGGCGTGTCGAAGCTCTTCACGCATTCCCACGCGGCGTCGGCGTCGGCGATGTTGTTGTACGAGAGTTCCTTGCCCTGCAGCTGCTTCGCGGTGACGAGCGAGCCGGGGGCCGGGTGCAGGTCGCGGTAGAACGCGGCGGCCTGGTGCGGGTTTTCGCCGTAGCGAAGGTCCTGGAGCTTGACGAAGCGGGCGTTGCTCTGGGCGGGGAACTCGCTGCGCGCCGGCACGCCGGTCACGTCGCCGTCGACCTGCAGCGACGACAGGTAGTCGCTGATGGCGGCGTCGTAGTTCGAGATGCGGTTGAACGCGGCCACCGACAGCGCGAACTTCGTGGCGCGGCTCACGGCCTTGTCCTTCTTCAGTTCGGCCAGCACGCCGGCGTACTGCGACGCGTCGGTCAGCACGGCCACGTCCTTCCAGTTCTTCGCGGCCGAACGCACCATGGCCGGGCCGCCGATGTCGATGTTCTCGATGGCGTCTTCCACCGTGCAGCCGGCCTTGGCCACGGTGGCCTCGAACGGGTACAGGTTCACGACCAGCAGGTCGATGGTGGCGATGTTGTGCTTCGTCAGCGCGGCCATGTGCTCGGGCACGTCGCGGCGGGCCAGCAGGCCGCCGTGGATGGTCGGGTGCAGCGTCTTCACGCGGCCGTCGAGCATCTCGGGAAAGCCGGTGTGGTCGGCGACTTCGGTGACGGGCAGGCCGGCGTCGGCCAGGAGCTTCGCGGTGCCGCCGGTGGAGAGCAGCTTGACGCCGAGGGCGTTGAGTTCGCGGGCGAAGTCGAGGACGCCGGTCTTGTCGGAGACGGAGAGGAGGGCTTGCATGGGGAGGTTCTTTCTATTCGGGGGTGCGCTGTTGCAGGCACAGGATCCCGGCCTTCGCCGGGATGACGCGGGGACTTCGTCTGCGCGTCACTTGATCATCTTGTGGTCGAGCAGCTTGCGTCGCAGGGTGTTGCGGTTGATGCCGAGCCACTCGGCCGCCTTGCTCTGGTTCCCGTCGGCGTGTTTCATCACCACGTCGAGCAGCGGGCGCTCGGTGACCTTGAGCATCATGTCGTACATGGCGGTGGGCTCGACGCCGCGCAGGTCCTTGAAATAGACCTCCAGGCTGTCGCGGATGCATTCCTCGATGTGCTTCTTGCTCATCGCGCCTCCACGGGGCCCGCTCCCCGATGTTGTTCTGGTTGGTTCATGTGGTCGTCAGTTCTTCTTCGGTTGAGTCGTCACCGCCGGCCTCGAGGGTGGGCAGGCGGGGGTGGTGGCCGGCCAGTTCGTCGAACCAGTCGGTCACGGCCCGGACCTGCGTGTCGCAGGTCTCGAGCGTGTTCATGAATTTGCGGAAGGCCTCGCCGCCGGGCAGGGCGCGCACGGCCCAGCCGATGTGCTTGCGCGCGGTGCGCACGCCGGCGTATTCGCCGTAGAGGCCGTAGTGGTCCATCAGGTGTTCGAGCAGCCAGGCCTTCGCCTCGGCCGTCTCGGGCGCGGGCAGGTGTTCGCCGGTCTCGAGGAAGTGGCCGATCTCGCGGAAGATCCATGGGCGGCCCTGTGCCGCACGGCCGATCATCAGGGCGTCGGCGCCGGTGCGGTCCAGCACGAGGCGGGCCTTTTCGGGCGAGTCGATGTCGCCGTTGGCCACCACGGGGATGCGCAGCGCGGCCTTCACCGCGGCGATGGTGTCGTACTCGGCGTGGCCGCTGTAGCCCTGCTCGCGCGTGCGGCCGTGCACGGTCACCATCGCGACGCCGGCCTGTTCGGCGGCGCGGGCGATGGCCACGGCGTTGCGTTCGGTGTTGCACCAGCCGGTGCGCATCTTGAGCGTGACCGGCACGCCGCGCGGCGCGGCGGCGGCCACCACGGCTTCCACGATCTGCAACGCGAGCGGTTCGTCCTGCATCAGCGCGGAACCCGCCCACTTCGTGCACACCTTCTTGGCCGGGCAGCCCATGTTGATGTCGATGATCTGGGCGCCGTTGTCGATGTTGTACGCGGCGGCCTCGGCCATCATGCCGGGCTCGGTGCCGGCGATCTGCACGGAGATGGGCGCCACTTCACCGTCGTGGTTGGCCCGGCGCGAGGTCTTCAGGCTGTTCCACAGTTCGCGCCGCGACGTCACCATCTCGCTCACCGCGTAGCCGGCCCCCAGCCGCTTGCACAGCTGGCGGAACGGGCGGTCCGTGACGCCGGCCATGGGGGCGGCGAACAACCGGTTCGGCAGGGTGATGGGGCCGATGTTCATGGCGCGGGAAGGGGGCGGAGACGGGGCAGCGCTGCCGAAAAAAGAGGCAGAGTATAGCCGCTGGCGGGAGGCCGCCGACTGACTTTTTCCCGATGCGCATAATGCAATCGATGGATGCCTGGATCGAGTCGGTGAAGGCCCTGCTCGCCTTGCCCGGTGTCGGCCTCGGCGGCCTGTTCGTGGCTGCCTTCCTGTCGGCCACGCTGCTGCCGCTCGGGTCCGAGGCGCTGCTCTACGCGGTGCTCGCCGCCGACCGTTCGCTGATGGTGCCCGCGGTGCTCGTGGCCACGCTGGGCAACACCTTGGGTGGCGCGGTCACCTGGTGGATGGGACGTGGCGCCGAGCAGCTGTACGAACGCCTGGGCACGTCGCCGCACCACGACCGGGGTAGGCGCTGGCTCACGCGCTTCGGCCCGATGGCCTGCGTGTTCGCGTGGCTGCCGGTGGTGGGCGACCCGCTGTGCGCGGTGGCCGGTTGGCTGCGGCTGCCGTTCTGGCCGTGCCTCGCGTGGATGGCCCTCGGCAAGTTCCTGCGTTATGCGGCCTTGACCGCGCTGTTCGTGGGGGCGTCGATGCCAACCGCGATGCCGGGGTAAGGCACTGCGGCGGCGGGCGTGTGGCAGGATGTGCGTTCCCACCGTTCCCGAGACTGCCGTGCTGACGCGTTCCCCCGCCGACAAGAAGACCTCCCGCGGAGCCGCCCGTGCCCCGGGCACGCTCGCGCGCGCACGGCGCTGGATCGGCCGGCTGCTGGGCCGCGCGCCCGAGCCGCCGGTCAAGCGCGTGCCGCCCGCCCGCACGTCCACGCTCGACAAGGCCGAACTGGAGGTGGTGCGCCGCCACCTGGGCGAGGTGCTCGACCAGCACCCGCAGTCCCGCAAGGTGATGCGTTACGCGCGCGCCCTCGAACACGGCCTGCAGAAGAAGGGCCGCTTCGCGCTCGACGACATGCCGGTCGAAACCATCCGCTGCGCGCTCGAGCAGCTCGACACGCTCGTCACCGACTGGTCCGTCGAAGGACTCTCCACGCTGCGCTCGAAGGCCGCGGTGGCCATCGCCGGCCGCGAGCGGGCCGAAGCCCAGCGGCAGGAGAACCGGCGGGCGGCCGCGGGCCACGGCGACGTGGAGGTCGAGGAGGCGAGTGTCACCACGTTCATGCAGGCGAACGAGGAGTGGGAACGTTCGTTCACCGGCAACACCGACCGCGCGCCGCTCGACGAAGCGCCCGATCCGAAGGCGGCGCCCCCGGCCGAGCGCTGACCCCCTCGGGAACGCTCAGGGCGAGGCGCGCTTGCGTGCCGACGGCTTCGTGCCCGCGGTGGGCGTGGCCGACCGCGCGGCGGACCGCTTCGCCGCCGCCGGACGGGCCGGTGCCGCCGCCTTCTGCAGCTTCGCCACCTGCTCGGCCAGCTCGGCCACGCGGGCCTCGAGGTCTTCCACCTGCTTCGCGCTGGGCACGCCCAGGCGGGTGAGGGCGCGGGCCGTGCGGTCCTCGAAGATCGACTCCAGCTTGTCCCACTGCTGGCCCGCCTTCGACGTCATGTCGCCGGCCAGGCCGCTCCAGCGCGAGCCCATCTCGCCGAACTTCTCCTCGGCGGCGGCCTGGGTCTTGCGCTGGATGGTGGTGCCTTCCTGGACGAGGGTCTCGAACACCTTGCCACCCTCGGCCTGCGCCTTCGCGAAAGCCCCGAGGCCGGCCAGCCAGATCTGCTGGGCCGACTCGCGGACCGTGTTGACGAAATCGGGGTTCGGGTTGTCCGTCTTCTTGACCATGATCGCCTTTCGGTGAAGGGAAGATGACTGACTATACGGGCCGCCCCGCGCCGCTTTTAGGGGCCCACCCCTACGGAATCGGGTGCGCGCCTCTACAATTTGCCGCATTCATCGTTCCCGGAAAGCCCCCCGCCATGAGCCACGAGCCCCCTGCTGCCCACGACCTGACCCACATCGCGCCCCGTGACAAGGCCGAGATCCTGGCCGAGGCCCTGCCGTACATCCGCAAGTTCCACGGCAAGACCATCGTGATCAAGTACGGCGGCAACGCGATGACCGATCCGGCGCTGCAGCAGGACTTCGCCGAAGACGTGGTGCTGCTCAAGCTCGTCGGCATGAACCCGGTGGTGGTGCACGGTGGCGGCCCGCAGATCGAGGACGCCCTCGCGAAGATCGGCAAGAAGGGCACGTTCATCCAGGGCATGCGCGTCACCGACGAGGAGACGATGGAAGTCGTCGAATGGGTGCTCGCCGGCCAGGTGCAGCAGGACATCGTGGGCCTGATCAACGTCGCGGGCGGCAAGGCCGTGGGCCTGACGGGGCGTGACGGCGGCCTGATCCGCGCGCGCAAGCTGCGCATGGTGGACCACAAGGACCCGAGCGTCGTGCACGACGTGGGCCAGGTCGGCGAGATCGAATCCATCGACCCGTCGGTGGTCAAGGCGTTGCAGGACGACCAGTTCATCCCCGTGATCTCGCCGCTGGGCTTCGGCGCGAACAACGAGAACTACAACATCAACGCCGACGTCGTGGCCGGCAAGCTGGCCGAGGTGCTCAAGGCCGAGAAGCTGATGATGCTGACGAACATCCCGGGCGTGCTCGACAAGGCCGGCAACCTGCTGACCAACCTGTCGGCGCGCGAGATCGACGAGCTCTTCGCCGACGGCACCATCAGCGGCGGCATGCTGCCGAAGATCGCCTCGGCGCTCGAGGCCGCGAAGAACGGCGTGACCGCGGTGCACATCATCGACGGCCGCGTGCCGCACTCGATGCTGCTCGAAATTCTCTCCGAGCAAGCCTACGGCACGATGATCAGAAGCCATTGAAGAAGCGTCCCCTGCCGGTCTGGCTCTTCGACCTCGACAACACCCTGCACGACGCCTCGTTCGCGGCCTTCGGCCCCACGAACCAGGCCATGAACGACTACATCGTCGAACACGTGGAGGTGACCGAGGCCGAGGCGGCGCTGCTGCGGCAGCGCTACTGGGACCGGTACGGGGCCACGCTGCTCGGGCTGGTGCGGCACCACGGCGTGCGGCCGCACCACTTCCTCGAGGTGACGCACCGCCTGCCGGGCCTGGAGGAACGGCTGCGAACCAGCAGCCACGACCGCGCCGCGCTGCGGCGGTTGCCCGGCCGCAAGTACATCCTGACGAACGCCCCGCGGGCGTACGCGATGCGGGTGCTCGACACGCTGCAGCTCACGTCGGAGTTCGACGGCATCCTGTGCATCGAGGACATGGAGATGTTCGGCGAACACCGCCCGAAGCCGGACCGGCGGATGCTCCGTTCGGTGGCCGCCCGGCTCAAGGTCCGGCCGTCGCGGTGCGTGCTGGTGGAGGACACCCTGCAGCACCAGCGCGCCGCCCGGGGCCTCGGAATGCGCACGGTGTGGATGCAGCGCTACCTGAAGCGTGCGGAATCCCGCACGGAAGTCGGTAGACACCCTTGTCCGACGCCCCCCTATGTGTGTGCAAGAATCCGGTCGCTGAGGATGCTCTACAGGCTTTGACAATCCCTAGACCAGCGCCGGACTTTGCAATGACCGACACCACGCCCACCCCTGAAGACTCGGTCGTTGCCCCCGCGGAAGGCGCGGAAGCGCCGGTGCGCAAGCGCCCGAAGCCGGGCGAGCGCCGCGTCCAGATCCTCCAGACCCTCGCCGCCATGCTCGAGCAGCCCGGCGCCGAACGCATCACCACGGCCGCGCTGGCCGGCCGGCTGGAGGTGTCCGAAGCGGCCCTCTACCGCCATTTCGCCAGCAAGGCCCAGATGTTCGAGGGGCTCATCGAGTTCATCGAGCAGAGCGTCTTCTCCCTCGTGAACCAGATCACCGAACGTGGTGACTCGGGCGCGGTCCAGGCCCGCCAGATCCTCACCGTGGTGCTGCAGTTCAGCGAGAAGAACCCCGGCATGACCCGCGTGATGGTGGGCGATGCCCTGGTGTTCGAGAACGAACGCCTCGTGGCGCGCATGAACCAGTTCTTCGACCGCATCGAATCGCAGCTGCGCCAGAGCCTGCGCGGTGTTGCCGAGTCGAACGGCTCCAGCACCCCCACGGTGGACGCCAACGCCCAGGCCTCGGTGCTGACCGGCTTCGTGGTGGGGCGCCTGCAGCGCTACGCCCGGTCGGGCTTCAAGCGCAGCCCGGTCGAGCACCTCGACGCGGCGCTGGACCTGCTGGTCGCGGGCTGAAATAAGCCGTGATCCCGGCCTTCGCCCACTACTGTCCGGGGAAAATCGAGACGCCTTCAAAACACCCGTCATCCCGGCGCAGGCCGGGACCCTGGGCCTGACCCGAAGCGCGGATGGCCATGCTCGGTCAGGCCGTGCCGGCTGCGCGCGCCACCGTTCCCCTCGTGAGTGGGACCGCGCCGGGAGTTCGCCCCGGCGGGCGAGTCACTTATTTGCTGGTGCAAATAAGTAACCAACAAAGCACCTGAACACCAGCTTCGGCTTATGCGGCTCTGCTGCTCCTGCTCCGCGGGACTCGCGCGTCGAACGCCGAGAACTCGATGACGCCAGGACTTCTCGCCAGGCTCTGACTCGCGGGGTCTGCCTTCGCGAGCGCTCGGTTCAATCGAGCCACTCGCGTCGTTCCGCGCAGGGCGGAACATCCTGCTGAGCGCAGGCGCTGGCGCCTGCACGCGATCGCGTCGGGCTCTGCGATGACGGGCTGTTCGCGCGCCAGGCCCAGGGCCCCGGCCTGCGCCGGGGTGACATCTTGGTTCTTGCGATGCGATCGAGTCGGGAAATCAGCAAATTCAGCGCATCCCGCTTTGGATCGGGCCTGTTGGCCGACGCCTCGATTTTCCCCGGACAGTAGTGGGCCTTCGCCGGGATGACATTTCGTTTGGGGGATCAGCGCTTCGCCTGCTGATCGTAGGCCCGGGCGCCGGGCAACTCCTCCGCCGAGAAATGCTGCGCCATCAGCTGCTCCACCGCCGCCTGCGGGTCGGCCGGTGACGTGGCCAGCAGCGCATCGCGCTGCTGCCGGAAGGCCTGGTGCCGCTCGGCCCACTGGGCGTTCTGCGCGTCCATCTCGCCGATGCTCGACGCGGCGTCCGAACCCATGTACTGCGTGCGCAGCGCCTGCACCTGCGCCTCGGTGCCGCCCCGTTCGCGCAGTTCGGCGATGCGCAGGGCGAGTTCGCTCGCCTTCGGCGACAGGGCCGGTTCGAGTTCGGCCACCTCGCCCGGCAGCGCCGCGCGCAGTGCGTGGATCTGGCGGGCCTTCTCGACGGCGCTGAGCCGCGGGTCCGACTCGATGGCCTGGGCGTCGAGCGTGTAGCGCGAGTAGGCCTCCTGCACGCCGAACAGCGCGTTCGACGTGGCCGCGTCGAAGTGCTGGCGGCGCAGCGCGGCGTCCTGTGCCAGCAGCTGCCGCATCTCCTCCGGGGTCTGCGGCGGGCGCTGCAGCGCCGTCGACCTCGCGAGGGCCTGCGTGTAGCCGCGGTAGGACTGCACCATCGCCAGCACCTGCTCGGCCGCCTCGCGGGGCAGCCCGCCGCGCAGCGACCGTTCGAGCTTCGCCAGCGCCTCGGCCGACGGGTTGTCGCCGAGTTCGGCCACGATCAGGTCGAGCGCAGTCTTGGTCTCCAGGTCGACGCGCAGGTCACCCGCCACGCCCAGGTCGAACATGCGGGCGGGGTCGACCGGCTCGCTGCTGCCCGGCACGGGCAGCACGCGGGGGCGCGAACCCGGGCCCGTCACGGTCGACGCGCCCGCGGCACCGGCGGCCGTGGGTGCGGACGGCAGGTCGACGGGATCCACCGACGGCCAGGCGAGCCACACCAGCGCGGCGAGGCCCGCGCAGGCCGCGGCCGCCAGGAGTGGCCGGCGCGCGGGGGAGGGGCGGTCGACGGTGATCATTGGACGAGCTGGATGTCGGCGCTGGCGCGCAGCTGCTGCAGCCGCACCTGCACCTTGTCGTTCATCAGCTTCGGGTACAGCCACGCCGTGGCCTCGTCGAGGCCGGGGCGGCGCGCCGTGGGCCGCACGGCATCGAGCCGCACGATGACCCAGCCGGCCTCGGTGCGCACCGGCTTCGCGGCATGGCGTCCGGGCTTGAGCGGCCGCACGACGGCCGAGACCGCCGTGGGCATCTGGTTGTTCAGCAGCCAGCCCATCGAGCCGCCCTGCTTCTTCGTGCCGTCGTCGAGCGAGAACTCGCGCGCCAGCACCGGGAAGCGGGCGCCCTGGTCGAGCCGGGCGATCAGCGCGGTGGCCTGCGCCTCCTCGGCCACGACGATCTGGCTCACCTTGAAGTCGTGCACGGGCACGTCGCTGCGGTACAGCGCCTTCAGTTCGTCGGTGCCGATGCGGGTCTGCGAGATCAGCCAGCGCACGTACATGCGCCCCGCGATCGTCTTCTCCTGCAGGTCCGCCTCGGCCAGCACCGACGGGTTCTCGTCGAGCTTGCGCTCGCGGGCCTGGTGCGCGAGGACCTCGGTCATCACGAGTTCCTCGAGCGTGGCTTCCCGGCCCGCCAGCGGGCGCGCCGGCTGGTTCGGATCCACGGGGTCGTACGGGTTCTCGATGCCGTTGCGGGCCTTCACCAGCTGCTCGAGCATGACACGCGGAATGGGTCGGCCGTCGACGGTGGCGACGACCCCGCTCGTGTCGGCGAGCGGGCCGTCGCCGAGCGGCTGCAGCACCTTCACGTCGGCCGCCCGGCGCCAGGCGGTGACCTGCTCGTCCACCTTTTCGTTGACCCACTGCGGTCCGAGCCAGCCGCGCGCCTCCTCGAAGGACGGCGGCGGGATCTCGCGGCGCGATTCGACGCGGATGACGTGCCAGCCGAACTCGGTGTGCACCGGCTCGGCGCTGTGGCGCCCGGGCGCCTGCGCGATCGCCGCCGCGGCGAAGGGCGGTACGAACGACGTGGTCTTCATCGTGGGCAGCAGCCCGCCCTGGCGGCGGGACTCCTTGTCGATCGACCGCTTGCGGGCGAGGTCGGCGAACGAGGCGCCGGCGTCGAGCCGCACGATGGTGTCGCGGGCGGCGGCCTCGTCGGCGAGCACGATGTGGCGCACGCTCACCTCGTGTTCGGTGGGGATCGCGGCATGCCGTTCGCGCACTGCGGCCTCGTCGACCACGGTCTCCTGCGTCAGCAGGCGCAGCAGCCGCTGGCTCAGCACCTGGTCGCGCTGGTACGCGAGTTCGCTGGCTGCCTCGGGCGTGGCGGTGAGGCCCTGGTCGCGCGCCTTCTGCGCGATGAGTTCCATCTGGATGATGTCGTCGAGCGCACGCTGGCGGTCTTCGAGCGTGACCGGTGGCAGCGGCCGGCCGGTGTTGTCTCCGGAGCCGTTGCGCAGGTTCAGCAGTTCCACGAGGGTGGTGCGCTGGATGGCCTGGCCGTTGACCCAGGCCACGGGGGTGTTCTGGACCTTGTGGGCGGCGCCGGCGATGCCGGCCGCGAGCAGGGCGCACGCGGCCAGACCGCGCCGCCAGGTGCGGGTGCGGGGGTACAGCATGGGTTCGTCTCCGTCGGTGTTTTCATGACCGGGCCCGTCCGTGACGGCGGACCCGGTGTCCGGCACTGTGCACCGAACCGAAAACCCTGCGCAAGGGGGCCATCCCAGCCCCCCCGCGGATCACCGCAGTGCGGTGCGCAGGCTGTTGTAGACGCTCTGGTTCGTCAGCAGCGTCAGGTGGTCCACGCTCGCCACCTGCGTGCTGCTGCCGCAGCGCGCGCTGGAGGCGGGCAGGATCACGCCGTCGACCGACGACCACAGCGAGCGGTCGCAGCCGCGGCCGGCCAGCTGCAGCAGGAACAGCGAACCGGCGCGCATGTCGAAACAGGCGGGGCTGAAGCAGGCCCAGGCCGACGTGGTGCCCGAGTGCGGCGAGCCGAGGCTCACGAAGCGGCGCGTGGCCGCCTGGCCGCCTTCGTTCACGAGGAACGAACGGGTCACGAGGCCGCCGTTGGAGTGCGCGACGATGGCGACCTTGGCGTTGCCGTTCGCGGCGCGCACGTTGCGCACGTACGAGGCGAGTTCACGGCCGCTGGCCGTGTCGCTGACCAGCAGCGAGCTGTAGTTGAAGCCGTAGAGCTTGTTGGCCGGGTAGCCGCTGGCGGTCATGCGGCCCATGATCGAGCTGAAATTGCTCGAGTTGCCGCTGTAGCCGTGCACGAACACGACGGGTTCGGATTGCGCGAGGGCCGAGCCCACGGAACAGACGGTCAGCGCCGCGGCTGCAATCCACTTTGCATTGATCTTCATGGCTTTGTCTCCGATGTTGTGAACATGGAGGGCGCCTGCTGTCTGCGTGGACGGGCAGGTCACCCGGGTTGCGTCCGGTCGACCGACCGGCGCGGGCCCAGTGTTGCTGAAAGTAAAGGCAAGGCAACATAGAGAAATCCCTTGCGTTTCAAAGGCCGGAACGCCAATCCGCTGCGAAATGATCGGAAGCCGCCGGCCGGTAAACTGGCCGCTGGTTCCGGTCCGACACCCACTTCCCATGCCCCTCGCTCCCGACGCCCTGCAACACCTCATCACGCGCGCCGAGGCGCTGATCACCCGCCTCGAGGCCGTGCTGCCGCACCCGCTGGAAGCGCCCGACTGGTCGGCCTCGACGGCCTTCCGCTACCGCAAGCGCTCGGGTGGCAGCCGCATCGAGCCGGTGCGCCACGTGGCGCGCATCCGCCTCGACGACATCGTGGAGGTCGACCCGCAGAAGGAGCGCCTCGTGCGCAACACGCTGCAGTTCGTCACGGGCCACTCGGCCAACAACGTGCTGCTCACGGGCGCGCGCGGCACGGGCAAGAGCTCGCTCGTGAAGGCCTGCCTCAACGAATACGCGCCGCAGGGCCTGCGGCTGATCGAGATCGACAAGCACGACCTCGTCGACCTGCCCGACATTCTCGATCTGGTCACCGACCGGTCCGAGCGCTTCATCGTGTTCTGCGACGACCTGAGCTTCGACGAGGGCGAGCCCGGCTACAAGGAGCTCAAGTCCATCCTCGACGGCACCGTCTCGCAGTCGGCCGACAACGTGCTGATCTACGCCACCAGCAACCGCCGCCACCTGCTGCCCGAGTACATGAAGGAGAACCTCACGTACAAGCACACGGAGGACGGCGAGGTGCACCCGGGCGAGGTGGTCGAGGAGAAGATCTCGCTCAGCGAACGCTTCGGCCTGTGGGTGAGCTTCTACCCGTTCAGCCAGGACGAGTACCTCGCCATCGTGGCCCAGTGGCTGCGGGGCTTCGGCGTCTCCGAGGAGCACATCGCCGCCCACCGCCAGGAGAGCCTCGTGTGGGCGCTGGAGCGTGGCTCGCGATCGGGCCGCGTGGCCTTCCAGTACGCGAAGGACCTCAGCGGGAGGTTGGCATGAGCACCGCCCGGCCGCCCGAAGGTGCTCGCACCGCAGCCCGACAGGGCGAAGGTACTCCAGGGACCGCGCACGAGATGGGCACGAGCCTCGCCGACCTGGCCGAGGACCGCCCGGTGGTGGACGTGGCCGTGGGCGTGCTGATCGACGGCGACGGCCGCTTCCTGCTCACGTCGCGCCCCGAGGGCAAGGTGTACGCCGGCTACTGGGAGTTCCCGGGCGGCAAGCTCGAGGCCGGCGAGACGGTGGAGCAGGCACTGCGCCGCGAGCTGCACGAGGAGCTGGGCATCACCATCGGCGCGGCCGTGCCGTGGCGCATCGAGCTCGTCGACTACCCGCACGCCCGCGTGAAGCTGAATTTCTGCAAGGTGTTCGCCTGGTCCGGCGACTTCGAGATGCGCGAGCGCCAGTCCATGTCCTGGCAGACCCTGCCGGTGGCGGAACAGCCGGTGCTGCCGGGCACGGTGCCCGTGCTGCAGTGGTTCGCCGAGGAACGTGGATTCACGGGCGCCACGCACGCGGGTTGACCCCGGTGGATGGTTACACTGACCCCATGAAGTGGCTTGAAGACATCCAATGGGACGCGCAGGGGCTCGTGCCCGTGATCGCGCAGGAAGTCGGCACGAACGACGTGCTGATGTTCGCGTTCATGAACCGCGAGGCCCTCGCGAAGACCGCCGAGCTGGGCGAGGCCGTGTACTGGAGCCGGTCGCGCAAGCGCCTGTGGCACAAGGGCGAGGAGTCCGGCCACACCCAGACCGTGCACGAGATCCGCATGGACTGCGACAACGACGTCGTGCTGCTGAAGGTCACGCAGAACGGGCACGAGCCCGGCATCGCGTGCCACACCGGCCGGCACAGCTGCTTCTTCCAGAAATACCAGGACGGCGCGTGGACCACGGTCGAGCCCGTCCTGAAGGACCCGGAGCGCATCTACAAATGAGCAGCAGCAACGACACCCTGGCCCGGCTGGCCGAGGTCATCGAGTCGCGCCGCGGTGGCGACCCGGACAAGAGCTACGTCGCCCGCCTGTTCCACAAGGGCAACGACGCCATCCTGAAGAAGATCGGCGAGGAAGCCACCGAGACCGTCATGGCGGCCAAGGACGGCGATCCGAAGAAGATCGTCTACGAGGTGGCCGACCTGTGGTTCCACTCCATGCTCGCGCTCGCCGCGTACGGCCTCAAGCCGGCCGACGTGCTGGCGGAACTGGAGCGGCGCGAGGGGCTCTCAGGACTGGAGGAGTTTGCAGCCCGCAAGCTCCAGCAACGCGAGGGAGAAGGGTCATGAACGATCTCGTCACGCTCAGCGAAAAGGATCAGGGTCTCAAGACCATCGGCCACATCAGCTACGCGCTGCATGCGGTGGTGGCCGTGGCCGCCGTGCTGCCGGGCGCCCAGCCCAGCATCGTCCTGCTGCTCGTGGCGTTCGTGCTCGACCTCGTCAAGAAGGACGAAGCCGCCGGCACCTGGCAGGCGGGCCACTTCGCCTGGCGCATCCGCTCGGTGCTGTGGGCCTTCGGGCTCTACGTGGTCACCTCGTGGCTCTTCCTGCTGTTCTACTTCCCCGGCGCCATCGCCTGGGGCCTGATCTCGCTGTGGTTCCTGTACCGCGTGGTGCGCGGCTGGGTGAACCTCAACTCCAACACGCCGATGCCGGAATGACATGAACACCGACCACAACTGCATCTTCTGCAAGATCGTCGCGGGCCAGATCCCGAGCCGCAAGGCCTACGAGGACGACGAGTTCCTCGCCTTCCACGACATCGCGCCGTGGGCGCCGGTGCACGTGCTGGTCATTCCCAAAGACCACATCCCCACGCTGGCCGACACCGACCCGTCACAGCATGCTGGCATGCTCGGGCGGATGCTCGCGCTCGCGCCCCGGCTGGCGAAAGAGCAGGGGGCCCACAATGGCTTCCGCACCGTCATCAACACCGGCTCCGACGGCGGGCAGGAGGTGTACCACCTCCACATGCACGTGATCGGCGGGCCCCGCCCCTGGGCGAAAGGCTGATTCGCGGGTCCGCGCATCGCCTAAAATCCTCACATTCCTTCAGGAGATAGATCATGGGTTCCTTCAGCATTTGGCACTGGCTCATCGTGCTGGTCATCGTGGTGTTGGTGTTCGGCACGAAAAAGCTGAAGAACATCGGCTCCGACCTCGGCGGCGCGGTCAAGGGCTTCAAGGACGGCGTGAAGGACGGTTCCTCGTCCGCCGACGCGTCCGCCCCCAACCAGCAGGTCACCACCAACAAGGCCACCGACCCGAACACGGTCGACGTGGAAGCCAAGTCCAAGTCGTGAACGATGTCACGCTCCCGCTCCGGGAGCGTTCCGGCGGGCCGCTTGGCCTCGCCGGTGCCTTCGCACCTTCCTGACCCTCCAGCATGATCGACTTCGGCTTCGACAAGATCGCCCTCATCGGCGCTGTCGCCCTCATCGTGATCGGCCCGGAAAAGCTGCCCCGCGTGGCCCGCACCGTGGGCCACCTGATCGGCAAGGCGCAGCGCTACGTGGCCGACGTGAAGGCCGAGGTGAACCGCTCCATCGAGCTCGACGAGCTCAAGAAGATGAAGGGCGAGTTCGAGGACGCGGCGCGCGGTGTCGAGCAGTCCGTCAACGAGCAGATCCACCAGACCACCAGCGACCTGAACAACGCCTGGAACGACGCCGAGCCGGCCCCGTTCAGTGGCGGGTTGCACGATGGCCTCACGCCCGTCCCCGAGTACAAGCACCCCAAGAAGCACTGGCGCCTGCGCCGCTCGGCCATGCCGCAGTGGTACAAGCAACGCCACGGCGTGCGCAGCAAGGCGCTGTCCGGCGCCGCGCGGGTCTCCCGCTTCCGCCCGCCCCGTTCGTCGACCTGACCCCACCTCCCCATGAACGACGAACTGGAAGGGACCGAGCAGCCCTTCGTCTCGCACCTCATCGAACTGCGTGACCGCCTGATCCGGTCCGTGATCGCCATCGGCGTGTGTTTCGGCGCGCTGGCGCTGTACCCCGGCCCGGCGGCCCTCTTCGAGCTGCTGGCGCACCCGATGATCGCGAGCCTGCCCTCGGGCGGCGCCATGATCGCCACCAGTGTGATCTCGCCGTTCATGGTGCCGCTGAAGGTCACGCTGATGACGGCCTTCCTGCTGGCGCTGCCGGTCGTGCTGTACCAGGTGTGGGCGTTCGTCGCACCGGGCCTCTACATCCACGAGAAGAAGCTCGTGCTGCCGCTCGTGGTCTCGAGCACCGTCCTCTTCATCGTGGGCGTGGCGTTCTGCTATTTCTTCGTGTTCGGGCAGGTGTTCCACTTCATCCAGAGTTTCGCGCCGAAGGCCATCACGGCCGCGCCGGACGTCGAGGCCTACCTCAGCTTCGTGATGAGCATGTTCATCGCCTTCGGCGCCGCGTTCGAGGTGCCGGTGGTGGTGGTGGTGCTCGCACGCATGGGCCTCGTGCCCATCGACAAGCTCAAGGCCTTCCGCGGCTACTTCGTCGTGATCGCCTTCATCATCGCGGCGGTCATCACGCCGCCCGACGTGGTGTCGCAGCTGGCGCTGGCGATTCCGATGTGCCTGCTGTACGAACTGGGGATCTGGGCGGCCGTGCTCTTCATCCGCCACACGAAGGCACCGGAGGAAGCTCCTCCGGAGCAAGCGCCGCCCGCCGCCTGATCCGCACCACCCGCGCCCGTCATCCCGGCGAAGGCCGGGTCCCCGGGTGTGGATTGGCGGGACAGTGCCTCGGGTGAACGCCCAGGGTCCCGGCCTTCGCCGGGATGACATCCTGGTTTCTATTCGATGGATCGCTTGGGCGAGACCTTCGGGCGCTGGGCCACCGTCACGGTCAGTTCCATCGCCTTGTCCCCCCGCTGCACCCCGATCACCGCCTTCTCCTGCGGCTTGAGCGCCGCCACCGCGGTCAGCAGCTGCGACACGTTGACCACCGGGGTGTCGGCCACCTTCACCACCACGTCGCCCGGGCGCAGGCCGCCGGCGCTCGCCGGGCCGTTCTGCAGCACGCCGGTGATCAGCACGCCCTGGCGGATGGGCAGGTTGAACGTCTCGGCGATCTCGGGGGTGAGGTCGCGGGGTTCGACGCCGATCCAGCCGCGCGTGACCTGGCCGTCGCGGATCAGGCCCTCCATCACCTGGCGCGCCGTGGTGACCGGGATCGCGAAGCCGATGCCCAGGCTGCCGCCGCTGCGCGAGTAGATGGCCGTGTTGATGCCGAGCAGGTTGCCCTGGGCGTCGACCAGCGCGCCGCCCGAGTTGCCGGGGTTGATGGCGGCGTCGGTCTGGATGAAGTTCTCGAACGTGTTGATGCCCAGCTGGTTGCGCCCGAGTGCGCTGACGATGCCCGACGTGACCGTCTGGCCCACGCCGAACGGGTTGCCGATGGCAAGCACCACGTCGCCCACCTCCAGCGTGTCGGCGCTGCCGAACGCGATGACGGGCAGCTTGTCGAGCTCGATCTTCAGCACGGCCACGTCGGTCTCGGGGTCGGTGCCCACGACCTTGGCGCGCACCTGGCGGCGGTCGGGCAGCTGCACCTCGATGTCGTCGGCGCCTTCGATCACGTGGTTGTTCGTGAGCAGGTAGCCCTCGGGCGAGACGATCACGCCGGAGCCGAGGCCCATCTGCGGCTGCTGCTGGCGGCCCTGGCCCTGTTCGCCGAAGAAGAAGCGGAACCACGGGTCGTCGGCATGCGGGCTGCGGGACGGGGCCTTGCTGGCGGTGATGCTGACCACCGCGGGCGTGGCGCGCTTGGCCGCGGCGCTGTAGCTCGTCACCGCGCCACTGGCCGCCCCCTCGACCGCCGGCGCGGCCTCGATGATCGACACGATGTTCGGCAGCACCCCCTGGCGGTTGCCCTTGCGGAGCCAGTCGGGCTTGAGCGTGGCGACCACGAACAACACTGCCACCGACACGGTGACCGCTTGGGAGAAAATGAGCCACGTTCTGCGCATCACCGAGATCCTGTTCCATGACCCCACGCACTGAAATCGAGTCGTACCTGAACACCTTGCTCGACGTGGGGAAGTTCCGGGATTATGGGCCGAACGGCGTGCAGGTCGAGGGCAAGGCCGGGGTCGGCCGCCTCGTCTCCGGCGTCACCGCGAGCCTCGCCTTCATCGAGGCCGCCATCGAAAAGAAGGCCGACGCGGTGCTGGTGCACCACGGCCTCTTCTGGAAGGGGTACGAGGGGCGCATCACGGGCTGGCTCAAGCAGCGCATCGAGCGGCTCATCGCCAACGACATCACCCTGTTCGCCTACCACCTGCCGCTCGACGCGCACCCGCTGCTCGGCAACAACGCGCAGTTCGGGCAGCGCTTGAAGTTCACGGCCGATGCCCGCTTCGGCGACCAGGACCTCGGCTTCATCGGTTCGCCGTCGCAGCCGCTCACCACCGCGGCGCTGGCGGCCTTGCTGAAGTTCCGGCTCGGGCGCGACCCCGTCGTGGCCGACGGGGCGCCGGGCCGCCCGATCAAGCGCGTGGCCTGGTGCACGGGCGGCGCGCAGGGCTACTTCGAGGCCGCGATCGCGGCGGGCGCCGACGCGTACATCACCGGCGAGATCTCCGAGCCGCAGGCGCACCTCGCGCGCGAGACCGGGGTCGCCTTCCTGGCCTGCGGCCACCACGCCAGCGAACGCTACGGCGCGCCGGCGCTCGGTGCTCACCTGGCGGAGAAGTTCGGGCTCGAGCACGAATTCATCGAGATCGACAACCCGGCATGAAGCCGCTGCTGCTCACCATGGGCGACGCCGCCGGCATCGGGCCCGAGATCATCGTGAAGGCGTTCGAGGCGGGGCAGCTGGACGACACGGTGGTGCTGGGCGACGTCGCCGTGATGCGCCGCGCCGCGGCCCTGCTCGGCGGGCGCGTGACGGTACAGCCGATCGATGGTCCGGTCCGGTCCGCCGCGCCCGGCGCGCTGCCGGTGCTGCAGCCCGCGAGCCTCCCGTCCGACGTCGCCGACGTCCCCTTCGGCCGCATCGACGCCCGCGCCGGCGCGGCCGCCGCGGCCTGCATCACCGAGGCCGTGCGTCTCGTGCGGTCCGGCGAGGGGCGGGCCATCGTCACCGCCCCGATCCACAAGGAAGCGCTGTCGGCCGCGGGCGTGCCGTTCCCCGGGCACACCGAGATGCTGCAGGCACTGTCGGTGGACACGGGAGAGCCGCCACCCGTGCGCATGATGCTGGCCAACGACGAACTGCGCACGGTGCTGGTCACCATCCACGTGTCGCTGCGCCGAGCGATCGACGCGGTCACGTTCGACGCCGTGCTGGAGACCGTGCGCATCGCCGACCGCTCGCTGCGGGCCATGGGCATCGCCCGCCCGCGCGTGGCGGTGGCGGGGCTCAATCCCCATGCGGGGGAGGGCGGGCTGTTCGGCGACGAGGAGGTCCGGGTCATCGCCCCGGCCATCGCGGCGGCACGCGCCGACGGCATCGACGCCAGCGGCCCTTACGCGCCCGACACGGTGTTCATGCGCGCCCGCGACGTCCCGGGCCACCCCGGCGAGTTCGACGTGGTGGTGGCCATGGTGCACGACCACGGGCTGATCCCCGTGAAATACCTCGGGGTGGAGCAGGGCGTCAACGTGACGCTGGGCCTGCCGTTCGTGCGGACGAGCCCGGACCATGGCACGGCCTTCGACCTGGCCGGCACCGGGCGGGCCGACGCGGCCAGCCTCGTGGCCGCGGTGAAGATGGCCCGTCTGCTGACGCCGGACTAACGCTTGCCCAGCGGCGCCCGGTCGGTGTTGCCGCGCTCCTTGCCGCCCTTCGACAGCGCCGCCAGCTGCTTGCGGGCGCGCGCGGTGGCGCGTTCCATCAGGTAGGCGCTCTCGAACGCACGGAAGCGCCCGGTCTCGCACATGCGCGACAGCATGCGCGACGTCAGCGACACGGTCTCGGTGTGGCGCTTGCCGCGCGTGAACACGAAGAACGCACGCCCCGGGCTGACGTAGCTCAGGCGCACCTTCTGCCACTCGTCGTTCAGGTTCATCTGGTACGCGAAGCCGAGGCGCACGTGGTCGATGAGGTGGGCACCCTGCGTGGGGGCCTCGGTGGGGTCCGGCGCGGCGTCGAGGTTGATGTCGAGGCCGATGGCGGACAGGTCGATGTCGAGGTCCGCCGGCGCGGTGTTCGGGTCGCTCGAGACGGGCTCCACCTCGGGGCCGGCGGAGAGGTCGATGTCGATCTCGCCCGACCAGTTGACCGCGCTCTCCTCGACGAGGCCGATGCGCTGCGCCTCCTCGGGCGTGAACTGCGGCTCGATGGGCGCCGAGCCGGTGCTGCTCATGGGCACGTCGCGCAGCAGCGTGTCGTTCTCGGGCACCGGCGTGTTGAAGACGGCCTCGAGCTGCTTGGCGAGCAGGTTGTACTCCAGCTCCGTCATGGGCTGGCCCTTGAGGGACTCGGCGTGCGCGGGCAGCAGATGCCCGAAGAACTCCTTCTGCGCGGCCTCGGGCCAGCCGATCAGGCGAAGGCCCTCGTTCAGGTCCTTCATCAGCGGCGGCAGCTGCATCAGGAACTTCTTGCGCAGCGCGGGCGAGCCCTTGGGCTGCACGCTCATCACGAGGTCGCGGCCGACACGGCGCAGGCGCTGCACCAGCTCCGACTGCGGGCCTTCCTTGCGCGAGGCGAGCGCGAGCGCCTGGCTCCACACCTGGGCGAGGAAGTTGCGCAGGTATTCCTGCAGCGAGAGCGGCGCGAGGGCCGTCTGCAGCTGCAGCATGTAGCGCTGCTGCACCCGCAGGTCGGATTCCTTGTTGTTGACGACGGCCACGGCCTCGGAGGCCTGCGACACGTCCTCCTTCGCCTGCTGGGCGATGAAGGCCTCGAGCGCCGCGACCTTGGCGTTGTAGACCTCCATCTGGTCGAAGTCGCCTTCGACGATCTCCTGGACCAGGTCGCGCACGCGGGCGAGGAACTGCTTGCCGGAGCCGCTTTCGAAGTCCTCGAAGGCGAGCGCGAGCGACGCGATGCGGTTGACGAAGCGCCGCACCGGGTGCTTGCGCGACGAGAAGAAGGTCTGGTCGGCCAGCGCAACGCGCAGCACGGGCAGCTGCAGCCGGGCGATCTGGCGCGCCATCTGGGGCGGCACGCGCGGGTCGGACAGGATCTGGTCGAACAGGCTGCCGACCACGTCGATGACCATGTGGTCGAGCGTGCCGGTGGAGGCCTGGCGCAACTCGTCGCGGTGCGCCCGGATCATGTTGACCGCCATCATGGCCGGCGGGCCGGGGCGGCTGGCCGAGAACGGCGTGACCCCGCTGTCGGCGCCGCCGCCGAAACCGGTGGCCGCTCCGGACACGGATCCGGACCCCGGCACCGCCTGCATGTCGGTCAGGTCGGCCGGACGGCTGGCGAGGAACGTGAGCCGGCGGATCAGCGCCATCAGCTCGGCGTCGGCCTGCGGGTTCACACCCGGGCGGGGCGTGAACCGCCCGGCACCCGTCTGGCCGGGGCCGCGGCCTGGGCCGGACTGCGTGCTCCAGCTGCTGCGCGCGCCGCCAGTCCCCATGGTGGACGGGTGGCCGCCCGGGCCGGTGTGGTTGGGCAGGGCGCCGGAGTCGAACTCCGAGCCCGTACTGCCGGCGAAACCGCCCGCACGGGTGGACATGCCGGTGTCGTGGTGCAGCGTGTCGTAGCCCGAGATGACGCGGTCGCGGGCGAATTCGTTGCCGGGGCCCTCGACCCCGCGCACGGTCAGGCTGACGGGGGTGACGCCCCGGGCGCGCAGGTCGGTGACGATGTCGCGGTAGCAGCCGGGCATCACCTTCGCGAGGGCCGCGCCCAGTTCGCGGGCGAGCAGCTTGCGGCTCTCCTGGTCGTTCGTGATGCCGCTGATGGCGCGGTAGACGGCGGCGCCCAGCACCTCCGGGCGCAGCGGGTTGCGGTCGTGGTCGGCGCGGCCGATGCCCAGCATGGCGCCGGTGTAGGCGGACAGGTCGCGCAGCTCCCACTCGCAGCCGTGCGTGATGGCCTGGCTGATGCGGTCGGCGAACATGCGCTCTTCCACCTCGGCGTCGTTGACGAGGCTGAGGGACTGCCAGTCGGTCTCGGCCAGGCGGCGGCCGGGTTCGCTCTGCGGGTTGATCTCGCGGGTGACGCGCTTGCTGAGGGTGTCGCCCAGCAGCAGCACGTACGTGCTCATGTTGCGGCGCAGGTCGAGCTGGGCGTTGATCAGCGCGTCGCGTTCGAAGATGCGCGTGGCCGCCGAAGCCAGCACCCCGAGGTGGGTGGCCACGCGATCCGCGACGGCCGCGGTGGTCGTCCGGATGTGGTTGATCGCTGCATCGAAGGCAGCCTGTGATCGGGGATCGGTCAGGTTCATGTCGAACAAAGCCGCGGGGCGCGCCAGGAGACGCGCCGGGGGGCTGGACCGGCGCGCAGGTTCCGCAAGTATGGCCCCAAACGAATTCCGCCAGTGCGGCACTGCAACATCGGTGCCGGCGACCGTGGGGCGCCGGCGACGGTGGGTGGGCGCTGGGCGTCGGGGATCACTTCTTCAGCGAGTCGCGGATCTCGCGCAGCAGCACGGTGTCTTCCGGGGTCTCGGCGGGCGGCGGGGCCGGCTCGTCCTTCTTCAGGCGGTTGATCTGCTTGACCATCACGAAGATGATGAAGGCGAGGATCACGAAGTTCAGGGCCACGGTCAGGAAGTTGCCGTAGGCGAACAGGGGCACGCCCGCCTTGGTGAGCGCCTCGTAGGTCATCGGGCCGTTGTAGCCCGCCGGCGGGTTCGACAGCAGGAAGAAGTAGTTCGAGAAGTCGAGGCCGCCCACGGCCTTGCCCACGATGGGCATGATCAGGTCCTTGACCACCGAGTCGACGATCTTGCCGAAGGCCGCACCGATGATCACGCCCACGGCGAGGTCGACCACGTTGCCCTTCATTGCGAACTGCTTGAACTCTGTCATGAAACCCATGGATCCGCTCCTTGTTGACGTGTTGTCTTGCGCGCCTCGGTGGCGCGGCGTGCCGCTGCGGGCTATTGTCATCGCTCCCGGGGCGTCCCGGCAGGCCGCGTGACGTTTTTCTCGGAAGGCGGCCTGTCCGGGAGCGTGCATACCCTGTGGACCTCGCGCAACTGGGGCAGTCGAGGCTGGCGGACCCCCTTGACACCTCCGTTAGAATGCCGGGTTACCCAAGATCAGAAGTCTTCGTCTGAGGAATCCCATGAGTGACCAGCAAGTCGACAGCGGTAAACGCACCTGGCTCATTGCCTCCAGTTGCGCCGGTGTGGTGGGTGGTGCGGCCGTCGCCGTCCCCTTCGTGAGCACGTTCCAGCCCTCCGAACGCGCCCGCGCGGCGGGTGCAGCGGTGGAGGTCGACATCAGCGGCCTCAAGGAAGGGGAAAAGCTCACGGTGGAATGGCGCGGCAAGCCGGTCTGGATCGTGCGCCGCACGAAGGCCCAGCTCGAGGCCCTCCCGAAGCTCGACGGCCAGCTCGCCGACCCGAAGTCGGAGCGCAAGCCCTCGGAACTGACCCCTGAGTACGCCCGCAACGAATGGCGCTCGATCAAGCCTGAATTCCTGGTCACCGTGGGCATCTGCACCCACCTCGGCTGCTCCCCGTCCGACAAGTTCGTGCCGGGCCCGCAGCCCTCGCTGCCGAGCGACTGGGCGGGCGGTTTCCTCTGCCCGTGCCACGGCTCGACGTTCGACATGGCCGGCCGCGTGTTCAAGAACAAGCCGGCGCCGGACAACCTCGAGATCCCGCCCCACATGTACCTGTCCGACACCCGATTGATCATCGGCGAAGACAAGAAGGCCTGACGGCAGTCAGTCACGGTATTCCAGGAGCAATCAATCCATGGCTGAATTCAAACAAGTCGCCGCCAACGCGCCGGTGGCCGAGAAACTGCTGAACTGGGTCGACAACCGGTTCCCGGCGAGCAAGCTCTACAAAGAGCACATGAGCGAGTACTACGCTCCGAAGAACTTCAACTTCTGGTACATCTTCGGTTCGCTCGCGCTGCTCGTCCTCGTCATCCAGATCGTCACGGGCATCTTCCTCGTGATGCACTACAAGCCCGACGCGAACCTCGCCTTCGCCTCGGTCGAGTACATCATGCGCGACGTGCCGTGGGGCTGGCTCATCCGCTACATGCACTCCACCGGCGCCTCGGCGTTCTTCGTGGTCGTGTACCTGCACATGTTCCGCGGCATGATCTACGGCAGCTACCGCAAGCCGCGCGAGCTCGTCTGGATCTTCGGCTGCGCGATCTTCCTGTGCCTGATGGCCGAGGCCTTCATGGGCTACCTGCTGCCCTGGGGCCAGATGTCGTACTGGGGTGCCCAGGTGATCGTGAACCTGTTCGCCTCCGTGCCGTTCATCGGCCCGGACCTGGCGCTGCTGATCCGCGGCGACTACGTCGTGTCCGACGCCACGCTGAACCGCTTCTTCAGCTTCCACGTGATCGCCGTGCCGCTCGTGCTGCTGGGCCTCGTCGTCGCGCACATCATCGCGCTGCACGAAGTGGGTTCCAACAACCCGGACGGCGTCGAGATCAAGTCGAAGAAGGACGCCCTCGGCCGCCCGCTCGACGGCATCCCGTTCCACCCGTACTACACCGTGCACGACATCTTCGGCGTCACCGTGTTCCTGTTCGTGTTCTCGACCGTGCTGTTCTTCATGCCCGAGTTCGGCGGCTACTTCCTCGAGTACAACAACTTCATCCCGGCCGACCCGCTGAAGACCCCGGCGCACATCGCCCCGGTCTGGTACTTCACGCCGTACTACTCGATGCTGCGCGCCACCACCACCGAGCTGGTGTACGTGTTCGTCGCGCTGATCGGCCTGGGCGCCGCGCTCGCCATCCTGAAGGGCCGCTTCTCCGGCGCCATCAAGGGCGCCATCGCGGTGGCGGCCGTCGTGGCCGCGGCCCTGCTGCTCACCTTCGAGCCCAAGTTCTGGGGCGTGGTGGTGATGGGCGGTGCCGTCGTGATCATGTTCTTCCTGCCGTGGCTGGACCACGCCGAAGCCAAGTCCATCCGCTACCGCCCCACGTGGCACAAGTGGATGTACGCGATCTTCGTGTTCGTGTTCGCCGTGCTGGGCTACCTCGGCGTGCAGCCGCCGTCGCCGGTGGGTGAGCGGGTGTCGCAGGTCGGCACGCTGTTCTACTTCGGCTTCTTCCTGCTGATGCCCTGGTGGAGCCGGATCGGCCAGTCGCGCCCCGTGCCCGACCGAGTCGTGTTCCACGCCCACTGAGCCGCCGCCACGGAAACCACACCATGAAGAAACTGATCCTCATCCTCCTGGCGTCGCTGAGCGTGCTGTCGACGCAGGTTCAGGCGTCCGAAGGCGGCGTCGCGTGGGACAAGTTCCCGAGCGCGAAGCTGACCGACGTGGCCTCGCTCCAGAACGGCGCGAAGCTCTTCGTCAACTACTGCCTGAACTGCCACTCGGCCGCGTTCATGCGCTACAACCGCCTGCGCGACCTGAACCTCACCGAAGACCAGATCAAGCAGAACCTGATGTTCACGACCGAGAAGGTCGGCGACACCATGAAGATCGCGCTCGATCCGAAGCAGGCCAAGGAATGGTTCGGCGGCACCCCGCCCGACCTGACCGTGATCGCCCGCTCGCGCGCCGACATCGGCAAGGGCTCCGGCGCCGACTACCTCTACACCTACCTGCGCTCGTACTACCGTGACGAGACGAAGGCCACCGGCTGGAACAACCTGGCCTTCCCGAGCGTGGGCATGCCCAACGTGCTGTGGGAGCTGCAGGGCCAGCGCACCGCCAAGTACGTCGAAGAGAAGGATCCGCATCACCACGGTGAGGTGGTCCACCGCTTCGCCGGCTTCGAGCAGGTGACCCCCGGCACGCTGACCCCGGTGCAGTTCGACGACACCGTCGCCGACCTCGTGGCCTACATGCAGTGGATGGGCGAGCCGGCCCAGAACCACCGCGTGCGCCTCGGCGTCTGGGTGCTGATTTTCCTGGCGTTCTTCTCCGTGATCACGTGGCGACTGAACGCCGCGTACTGGAAAGACATCAAATAACAACCCGCCGGTCGGGCAGGGTGCCGCTCGGTGCCCGCCCGTCCGCAGTTTGTCCGTGTTGCAACGGAGTGGAGGCCGCCCCGGCGGCTGTCTGCTCCGTTTGTGCTTTTACTGTTTTTTCTCTGCCCATAAGGAGCCGCCACCATGATGGTGCTTTACTCCGGAACGACCTGCCCTTACTCGCACCGTTGCCGCTTCGTTCTGTTCGAAAAGGGCATGGACTTCGAGATCCGCGACGTCGACCTGTTCGCCAAGCCCGAAGACATCGCGCTGATGAACCCGTACAACGAGGTGCCCATCCTCGTCGAACGCGACCTGATCCTGTACGAGTCGCACATCATCAACGAGTACATCGACGAGCGCTTCCCGCACCCGCAGCTGATGCCGGGCGACCCGGTGGCCCGCGCCCGCGTGCGCCTGTTCCTGCTCAACTTCGAGAAGGAGCTGTTCGCCCACGTCAACGTGCTCGAGTCGCGCAACATCAAGCCGAACGACAAGCAGCTCGAGAAGGCCCGCGCCCAGATCCGCGACCGCCTGACCCAGCTCGCCCCGATCTTCCTGAAGAACAAGTTCATGCTGGGCGACGACTTCTCGATGCTCGACGTGGCCATCGCCCCGCTGCTGTGGCGCCTCGACTACTACGGCATCGACATGTCGAAGAACGCCGTGCCGCTGCTGAAGTACGCCGAGCGCATCTTCTCGCGCCCGGCCTACATCGAGGCGCTGACGCCTTCCGAAAAGGTCATGCGCAAGTAAGAGCGCGACGACGCCCGCGTCCCGGCACGAGAACTCCCGTTTCACCATGATTCCATCCACACCCGGCAACAGCGGCACCTCGACGCGCCCGTACCTGATCCGTGCGCTGCACGACTGGTGCACCGACAACGGCTTCACGCCGTACATCGCGGTGTTCGTCGACGCCAGCGTCAAGGTGCCGATGGAGTACGTGAAGAACAACGAGATCGTGCTGAACGTGGGGTTCGAGGCCACCACGGGGATGAAGCTCGGCAACGAGTACATCGAGTTCAAGGCCCGCTTCGGCGGCACCTCGCGCGACATCATCGTCCCCGTCGACCACGTGATCGCCATCTACGCACGCGAGAACGGCCAGGGCATGGCCTTCCCGGCGCCCACCGAGGCCCACGTGCCCGCCGAGGGCGACGCGGCCGAGGCCGGCGCGTCCGAACGGCCGGGCGCCTCGGGCGGCCTGCGCCTGGCGAGCACCGATGGCCAGCCCCAGTCCGCTCCGGCGGGCGAGGGCACGGCCGAGTCGTCGGGGCCCACGGACCCGGCGCCGGAGCCGCCGGCCCCGGGCGGCGGCCGCCCGTCGCTCAAGCGCATCAAGTAAGCGTTCGCAAGACGCACCGAAGCGCATCAAAGCGTGACAGTTGCGTCGCTAGAATCACAGATTCAGCCCTTGTAGCTCAGCTGGTAGAGCAGCGGTTTTGTAAACCGAAGGTCGCGGGTTCGATCCCTGCCGGGGGCACCATCCATGGGCCTTTCGAGGCTTTCCAAGGCTCCACGCCATTCACCGGCTGGAGCCTTTTTCACATCCGCCGAGGTCCGCGAGACCGGGTTTCGCTCGTGCGATCGGCGGGCGCCGCCTCATTGAACCTTGATGCGGATTGCCTTAACCTGCATTCCCTTGGCTCGGAGGGCTTCCTCCAGCCGCGGGGCGAGCTGGCGCAGCTTCGAGCCGACGGCGGCATTGGCCACCAGGAGCGTCCAGCCGTCTTCGTCGAGGGGACCGGGTCTCAGGTGAGGGGCCAGGGCCGAAGGCACGACCGACCGGACCACGGCGAGGCGCGCCTCGGACTCCTTCAACAGGTGCTGCAGCCGTGCGAGTGGCGAGCTGCGCTGGATGGCCTGCTCGATGGGCAGGGCGTCCGGGGTCATGGGGCGACGAGGTTTCACCGCGAGGAGTTTAACGACGATGCAGATCCTGATCACCCACGGCTCGCTGGCCCGCACGCGCGTGCTGAGCTTCAACCGCCTGCAGCTGGCCGCGGCCCTCGTGGGGCTGGTGATCGTGCTGATGGCGCTGTCCGGCACCATCTACCATGCGGTGTTCCTGAAGGCCGCCCGCGAAGGCTGGCCCGTGGTAAGCCAGGTGGTGCGCCTGGTGGTGCGCGACGAGTTCGCCCAGCGCGACCGGTTCATGCGCGAGAACCTCGACGCCATGGCGCAGAAGGTGGGCGAGATGCAGGCCAAGCTCGTGCGCCTGGAAGCCATGGGTGAACGGGTCTCGGGCCTGGCTGGCGTGAAACCCGAGGAACTGCGCCAGATGACCGCGCCGCCGGCCAAGGGCGGCGGGCAGGGCGGGCCGTTCGTGCCGGCCAAGACGCCGTCCATGCAGCAGCTCAACGACCTGGTCACGTCGCTGGACTCCTCGGCCGACCTGAACACCGACCTCTTCACGCTCGTCGAGTCCCGCCTGTTCGAGCGGCGCCTGTCGTCGCTGATGGTGCCCAACTCCCGTCCGCTGAACGGCCCGGTGGGCTCCGGCTTCGGCTTCCGCAGCGACCCGTTCACGAGCCGCGCCGCGCTGCACACGGGCCTCGACTTCCCCGCCGACACGGGCACGTCCATCATGGCCGCGGCCGGTGGCGTGGTGCGGTCCACCGACTACCACCCGGCCTACGGCAACCTGCTGGAGGTGGACCACGGCAACGGCCTCGTGACCCGCTATGCGCACACGTCGCGCATCCTCGTGAAGGCCGGCGACCTGGTCAAGCGCGGCCAGGTGGTGGCCGAAGTGGGCACCACGGGGCGCTCCACCGGCCCGCACCTCCACTTCGAGGTGCTGGTGGAGGGCGTGCCCCAGGATCCGGCCAAGTTCCTGGCCGGCAAGGGCAACGTGCCGTTCGACCAGGCCGACGCCGGCGGAACGAAGGGCCACTGAGAAGGGTCAACCCTGTTCCGCTGCCGGGCGGACGTGCTCCACCCCGGTGCTAAAATCCGCGGCTTTTGCCGCCGGTACGGGGAAGAGGTGCCTTGCAATCCGCGGGGCGACTCCCATCTGACCGCGGTTGTTCCCCTGCTTGCGTGTGTGCGGGTCGTGCCGTTGCGCGGCCCTTTCGCATGTTCGTCCCGCTGACCCCAGCCCCTATTTTCCCGACGCTGCATGTTGCCCAAGCTTCTCACCCAGATTTTCGGTAGCCGCAACGACCGGCTGCTCAAGCAGTACCGTCAGGTGGTGCAGCGGATCAATGCGCTGGAACCGCAGTTCGAGTCGCTCGACGACGAGGCGCTGAAGGCCAAGACCGCCGAGTTCAAGGACCGCATCGCCAAGGGCGAGTCGCTCGACGCGCTGCTGCCCGAAGCCTTCGCGGTGGTGCGCGAGGGCGGCAAGCGCGTGCTGAAGATGCGCCACTTCGACGTGCAGCTGATCGGCGGCATGGCGCTCACCGGCGGCAAGATCGCCGAGATGCGCACCGGCGAAGGCAAGACGCTGATGGCCACGCTGCCGGTGTACCTGAACGCGCTGACGGGCCAGGGCGTGCACGTCGTCACGGTCAACGACTACCTCGCCCGGCGCGATGCCGAGTGGATGGGCAAGCTCTACAACTTCCTCGGCCTGACCGTGGGCGTGAACCTGCCCCAGATGCCGCGCGAGCAGAAGCAGGCCGCCTACGCTGCCGACGTCACGTACGGCACGAACAACGAGTTCGGCTTCGACTACCTGCGCGACAACATGGTCTACGAAACGGCCGACCGCGTGCAGCGGGGCCTCACGTACGCCATCGTCGACGAGGTCGACTCCATCCTGATCGACGAGGCCCGCACGCCGCTGATCATCAGCGGCCAGGCGGAAGACCACACCGAGCTCTACGTGCGCATCAACGCCGTGGTGCCGAAGCTCAAGAAGCAGATCGGTGAACTCGACCTGCGCACGGGCGAAGGCGTGATCGATCCGGGCGATTTCACCGTCGACGAGAAGTCGCACCAGGTCTACCTGACCGAGGACGGCCACGAGAACGCCGAGCGCATCCTCGCCGAGGCCGGCCTGCTGGCCGAGGGCGCCAGCCTGTACGACGCGGCGAACATCTCGCTGATGCACCACGTGTACGCGGCGCTGCGCGCCCGCCACCTCTACAACCGCGACCAGCACTACGTGGTGCAGGACGGCGAGGTGGTCATCGTCGACGAGTTCACCGGCCGCCTGATGACGGGCCGCCGCTGGTCCGACGGCCTGCACCAGGCCGTCGAGGCGAAGGAAGGCGTGAAGATCCAGAGCGAGAACCAGACGCTCGCGTCCATCACGTTCCAGAACTACTTCCGCATGTACGGCAAGCTGGGCGGCATGACCGGCACGGCCGACACCGAGGCCTACGAATTCCAGGAGATCTACAACCTGGAAACCGTGATCGTGCCGCCGAACAAGCCCACGGCCCGCAAGGACGAACTCGACCTCGTCTACAAGACCGACAAGGAAAAGTTCGACGCCGTCATCCAGGACATCCGCGACTGCCACGAGCGCGGCCAGCCCGTGCTGGTGGGCACCACCTCCATCGAAAACTCGGAACTCATCTCCGAGAAGCTCAAGAAGGTGAACCTGCCGCACCAGGTGCTGAACGCCAAGCAGCACGCGAAGGAAGCCGAGATCGTGGCCCAGGCCGGCCGCCCGGGCGTGATCACCATCGCCACCAACATGGCGGGCCGCGGCACCGACATCGTTCTGGGCGGCAACGTCGAGAAGCAGGTGCAGGTGCTCGAGGCCGACACCGAGCTGCCCGAGGCCGACAAGGCCGCGCGCATCAAGCAGCTGCACGACGAATGGCAGGGCCTGCACGAGCAGGTCAAGGCCGCCGGCGGCCTGCGCATCATCGCCACCGAACGCCACGAGTCGCGCCGCATCGACAACCAGCTGCGCGGCCGTTCGGGCCGCCAGGGCGACCCGGGCTCCTCGCGCTTCTACCTGTCCCTCGAAGACTCGCTGATGCGCATCTTCGCCGGCGACCGCGTGCGCGCCATCATGGACCGCCTGAAGATGCCCGAGGGCGAGGCCATCGAGGCCGGCATCGTCTCGCGCAGCATCGAGAGCGCGCAGCGCAAGGTCGAGGCCCGCAACTTCGACGTGCGCAAGCAGCTGCTCGAGTACGACGACGTGTCGAACGACCAGCGCAAGGTCATCTACCAGCAGCGCAACGAGATCCTCGAGGCCTCGTCGCTCGACGAGCAGATCACCAACCTGCGCGCCAGCACGCTGAACGACGTGGTGCGCACGTACGTGCCTGCCGAGAGCCTCGAAGAGCAGTGGGACCTCCCCGGGCTCGAGAAGGTGCTGCGCGACGAATGGCAGCTCGACGTGCCCCTGCAGGCCACGGTCGAGAAGAGCAACGCCATCACCGACGACGACGTGCTGGAGCAGGTCGTCAAGGCCGGCCACGCCGCGTTCGACGACAAGCTGCAGCGCGTGGGCGCCGAGCAGTTCCTGCCGTTCGAGCGCATGATCTTCCTGCAGTCCATCGACCAGCACTGGCGCGAACACCTCGCCGCGCTCGACTACCTGCGCCAGGGCATCCACCTGCGCGGCTACGCGCAGAAGAACCCGAAACAGGAGTACAAGCGCGAGGCCTTCGAGCTGTTCAGCCAGCTGCTCGACGTCGTCAAGATGGACGTCACGCGCATCCTGTTGACCGTGCGCATCCAGAGCCAGGAACAGGTGGCCCAGGCCGCCGAAGCCATCGAGGACCGCGCCGAGGCCATCAGCAACATCACCTACACGCACCCGAACGAGGACGGCAGCATCGCGCAGGAGACCGACCCCGCCACGATGCCCGACGGCGGCCTGCCGAAGGTGGGCCGCAACGACCCGTGCCCGTGCGGCAGCGGCAAGAAGTACAAGCAGTGCCACGGCAAGCTGAGCTGAGCGTGTGATGCCATGAAAAACGGAGCCTTCGGGCTCCGTTTTTCATGGTGCGCACGCAAAAGAAAACGCCGTCATCCCGGCGCAGGCCGGGACCCCGGGCGTGGGCTCGCAGAGCAGTGCTTCGAGCGACCGCCCAGGGTCCCGGCCTGCGCCGGGATGACGAAGCGGATTTCACCATTCCGCCCCCCGTTGTTCCTACAATCGACCACCAGTCCCCTTTCCCAAAGCGAGCCCCGAGATGCCCGTCAACCTGCAAGCCCCGAACCCCGCTGACCTGTTCCCCGTGCCCGGCGTGAAGCTCGGCATCGCGATGGCGGGCGTGCGAAAGGCCAACCGGCGCGACCTCACGGTGATCACCGTGTCCGAGGGCTCGCAGGTGGCCGGCGTGTTCACCACCAACCGCTTCTGCGCGGCGCCCGTGCAGCTGTGCCAGAAGCACCTGGCCGCCAACGTGGGCACGCGCGCCCTTGTCATCAACACCGGCAACGCGAACGCGGGCACGGGTGAAGACGGCCTCGTGCGCGCCTTCTCCACCTGCGTGGCGCTGGGCCGCCACCTCGAGCTGGCGCCCGAGCAGGTGCTGCCGTTCTCCACCGGTGTCATCATGGAGCCGCTGCCCCACGACCGCATCGCCGCGGGCCTGCCGGCCGCGCTGGACGACCTGAAGGAGGGCAACTGGGCCGTGGCCGCCGAGGCCATCATGACGACGGACACGCTGCCCAAGGCCGCGTCCAAGCGCATCACCCTCGGCGGCAAGACCGTCACCATCACCGGCATCAGCAAGGGCGCCGGCATGATCCGCCCGAATATGGCCACCATGCTCGGCTTCCTCGCCACCGACGCCGCGCTGGCTCCGGGCCTCGTGCAGTCCCTGGTCACCGACGCGGCCAACCGCTCGTTCAACCGCATCACCATCGACGGCGACACCTCCACGAACGACTCGTTCGTGATCGTGGCGACCGGCCAGGCCGGCAACACGCCCATCACGTCGTTCGACAGCGGCGACGGCGCCGTGCTGAAGGCGGCCGTCATCGATGTGGCCGAGAAGCTGGCCCAGGCCATCGTGCGGGACGGCGAGGGCGCCACCAAGTTCATCGCCGTGCAGGTCGACGGCGGCCGCACCGAAGACGAGTGCCGCCAGGTGGCGTACGCCATCGCCCACTCGCCGCTCGTGAAGACCGCTTTCTTCGCCAGCGACCCGAACCTCGGCCGCATCCTCGCCGCGGTGGGCTACGCCGGCATCACCGACCTCGACCAGACGAAGATCGATCTGCACCTCGACGACGTGTCGGTGGCGGTGGACGGCGGGCGCAACCCGGCGTACCGTGAAGAGGACGGCGCGCGGGTCATGAAGCAGGCCGAAATCACGGTGCGGGTCAACCTCAAACGGGGGGGCGCGTCCTCTACCGTCTGGACGTGTGACCTCAGCTACGAATACGTGAAGATCAACGCGGACTACCGCAGCTGATCCCCCTGTTCCCGAAGGACCGTCCCCATGGCCGAGACCCCCGACTTCCTGCAACTCAAGCCCCACACGAAGGACCTCGGTGGCGGCTTCGTCGTGCGCCGCACGCTGCCCGCGGTGCAGAAGCAGTCGGTGGGCCCGTTCATCTTCTTCGACCACTTCGGCCCCATCACCGCGAAGCCCACCGACAACCACGACGTGCGGCCGCACCCGCACATCGGCCTGGCCACCGTCACGTACCTGTTCGAGGGCGCGATGATGCACCGTGACAGCACGGGCGTGACCCAGCGCATCGAACCCGGCGCCATCAACTGGATGACGGCCGGCCGCGGCGTGGTGCACTCCGAGCGCACCCCCGACGACCTGCGCGGCGTGGAACGCCGCAGCCACGGCCTGCAGCTGTGGGCCGCGCTGCCGGCTGAACACGAGGAAGACGCGCCGAGCTTCCACCACACGGCCGCGGCCGACGTGCCGAAGGTGGACCTGCCCGGCGTCCAGGTGCGCGTGATGATCGGCAGCGCCTTCGGCGCCACCTCGCCCACGCCCACGCTGTCGCCCACGCTGTACGTCGACTTCGCGCTGCAGGCCGGTGCTTCCGTCACCGTGCCCGATGTGGCCGAGGAGCGGGCGTTGTACGGCGTGGATGCAGCCTTCACCGTCGATGGGATCGAGGTGGCGCCCCAGACCATGGTGGTGCTGCCCGCCGGCCGCGAGCCGGTGCTGTCGGCGCCGCAGGCCGCGCGTGTCGTGCTCGTCGGCGGCAAGCCGCTGGGTCATCGATTCATGTGGTGGAACTTCGTGTCCAGCCGCAAGGAGCGCATCGCGGAGGCCGCGGCCGACTGGGAGGCGCAGCGCATGGGGCACGTCGAGGGTGAGACCGAGTTCATCCCGGGGCCGCCGCTGAAGGTGTGACCGGCGGCGGGCGGGGCGGGCGTGTGCATGGTCCCGCTTGCCCGCGTCCTTGTCGTCATCCTGGCGGCCGGGTCCACCAGCCTGCCGTGCCATGGCGAGGAGCCGCCCACCGAACAGCGCAACTGGTTCGGCGACCCGTTCTTTCAGGTGTCCGCCCAAGGCCCCGGTTGCCCGTTGCCTCGGGGGCCATTCCGCACCGCACAGCAGCGCGACGTGCAGTCCCACAACCGCGCCGAGCGAGGCACCACCTGCTGGCTGGCCGGCACCTGCAGTCGGCCCAATGCCTTCCACTACGACCAGGACATTGCCCTGGCCTTCCGTGCCCAGGCCGCCCGGTTTCCGGCCCTGTTCAAGGGCACCGCGCTGTGGGTGACCGTGCAGGGGCGGATCGTGTTCGTGGAGGGCTGCGTGACCCGTGCGGCCACGGTGGCCGCGCTGGAAGACTTCACGTGGACGGTGCCGGACGTCGGCCACGTGATCGTCCGGGTGCGTGTCGGGGCGAAGGGTGAGGTGCCGTACCCGGTGCTGGCTGCGGCTTCAGGGAGTGATGCAGGCCGTCGGCGTTGAGAGGGAGTGCTCCGTCAGAGCGCGTCGAGCGGACTGCGGATGCCGCGCCCGCCGCGGTTGAGCACGTGGGTGTAGATCATCGTCGTGCTGACGTCGGCATGGCCCAGCAGCTCCTGTACCGTGCGGATGTCGTAGCCTGCGTGCAGCAGGTGGGTGGCGAACGAATGGCGCAACACGTGCGGCGTCACCGGCTTCACGCAGCCGCTGCGGCGGGCGGCCTCGCGCACGGCGCGTTGCACGGACTCGGGCAGCACGTGATGCCGGTGTTCGCGAGGGACATCCTCGCGCGGGTCGCGGGAGCGTGACGCTGCCGGGAACGCGTACTGCCAGCCCCAGGCGCGGTCGCTGTGCGGGAACTTCACCGCCAGTGCGTTCGGCAGGTAGACCTGCCCGAAACCCTCGGACAAGTCCTTGCGGTGGAGTGCCTGTGTCCGGGACAGTTGATCGCGCATGGGCTGCACGAGGTTGTCCGGCAGCACCGTCACCCGGTCCTTGTGGCCCTTGCCCTCGCGCACGATGATCTCGCGGCGGTTGAACTCGATGTCCTTCACGCGCAGCCGCAGGCATTCCAGCAGGCGCATGCCGGTGCCGTAGAGCAGGCTCGCGATCAGCCACATCGGACCGTGCATCGCTTCCAGCAGTGCACGCACCTCGCGTTCGGTGAGCACGAGCGGCAGTCGCCGGGGCGCCTTCGCCTGCACCACCTCGTCGAGCCAGGGCAAGTTGAGCTCGAGCACGTTCTTGTAGAAGTAGAGCAGGGCCGACTTCGCCTGGTTCTGCGTAGAGGCGGCCACGTGACGCTCCACCGCAAGGTGCGACAGGAACGCACCGACCTCGGCGGGACCCAGCTCGGAAGGGTGCCGCAGGCCATGGAACTGGATGAACCGACGCACCCAGTCGACGTAGACCTGCTCCGTGCGGATGCTGTAGTGGCGCGTGCGAAGGTGGGCGCGCAATTGGGTCAGCAGTTTGGCCGGGCGGGGCGGGCCGACGAATTCCGCTTCAGGGACGGGAGCTTCCATCCGGCAATTTTTCGGCCGCCCCAATTCGCACGCCCTATGCGGGCCGGGAGGTATCGCCGCGTTGTTTAGGGCGGCATTGGCCTGTAGGATTCGAGGAGGGCGAGATACGCGGTGCTGGGGAGTTGAGGGTGTCTTTGCCTGAGAGCCCGGGTGTCGCCCTAAAAGTCTGTGCCGGATGCGTTAGGTGACGGATGGACTGACTAGGTGACGCGGGCGGAAGCAAAACAATATGTCTATCTCACGTTAGGCATCACTATGCGCACTGTGCTCGCACAGCGATGGCGAAGGGAACTGGTTGCGTATGTGGCCGGAATTGCCACCATCCTCGCCGTCATCTTTGGTGCCACCGCGCTCTTCATGCAGGGAAAGGCGTACTGGGGAGTCGCGGGCGCTGCTTCATTGTTTACCGTCCCAATTTCAGTGACCATGTGGCGTGGCCGTTTGTTTGGCAACAAGGCCGGAGAACAGAGCACACCGCGGTCTGTCCGGGGGTGGCTTCAAGCCTTCCTTGGCAGCGCCGTCCTCTCGGCAATTTTCATCGTGATAGACATCATCATTGTTCATCCAGGGTTGAGCCTAGGCCTAACTATCGCAGCCGTCGGGACGGCTGTAGCCGCATTAGGGGGCGCGGCGCGTGCATGGGTTCGCAGAGAACTCTCTGCACGGCTCAGAAGAGAGTTTCGCGATGCCTAACCCTTCCATCGAGAGGACGCTCTCCGGCCTTCGGCCTCCAAGCGCCTCTCATGTCAAACGTTAGGCGCTGCATGCCCATAGCCTCTGCAACCACGAGACTTTGCTTGTCCGCCTGTGGGCTTGCCATGGCTCTCCATGCCATCGCCGAAGAGCCAAACCCATATGCGGCGGCGCAAGCGGAGCTTCACTACTTCAACGAAGCCATAGCGGATCCGAAGCGTGCAACCCTGCCGCGTGTACTAGTCGAGATTCGAGAAGACAAGAAGACCGAAAGGTTCTGGCTCAATCACGCGCGCTTAGACGGTAAGGAGTATGTCGGTAGGCTGGAGGCAATCCCAAGAGAGGTCTCTAGCCTTCAGTTCGGACAAGAAGTACGGGTGCAAGGCAAAGATGTGCTTGACTGGACCTACCAAGACAGGGAGAGCCGCGTCATCTACGGTCACTACAACGTATGTTCTGAGTTCAAAGCCATGTCCAAGAAGGAAGCGAAGGAACAGATGACCTACTGGGGAGTGGCATGCAAACCAAAGCAGTGAGTTCTTCCTTGCGGGCAGCCCCTAACCCGTCCTTCGAGCGGACGCGCCAAAGCTGGCTGCGCCAGCTTCGTCCCGCCGCTCAAGTCCAACGTTAGAGCCCACGAACCAGTGGGGCCGCGTCATGCCAGCGCTCGCGTGCTTGCAGATGCGCTCCGCGCTGTCAGCCGCGCTCGCTAGAACGGGGCGTGGAACCCTTGCGCATGGTCGGCGCCGTGTTTCGCGATGCAGCGTTCAAGGGCCTCGCTGCGGCCAGGCTCTGCGTTTCTGCATTGGCGCGGGCTGCCCGTCCTTCGACGGTCAGCGGGCGGCCGGTGTGACGCGCTGCACGTGAGGTCGCTCGCTGCAAATGTGGAGTAGTGGAGAGTGTTCGGGCCGTGCCGTAGAGTGGGGGCCTGAGCAAGAACGAAACAGCACCTGGGGAGGTCGCGTGGTCGAAGGTTGTTCTCACATCCAGCAGCAGGAGTCGGCGTCATGCCGGCCGCGGCGCGCATGGTCTGCGCTGTCTGGGCCTTGTGCTGCAAACCACCGGTCTAACCCGTCATTCGAGCGGACGTGCCACAGTGGGCTTCGCCCACTGCGTCCCGCCGCTCAACTCCAACGTTAGAGCCCGCGAGCCAGTAGGGCCGTGCCATGCCTGCGCCCGCGTGCTTGTCGTTGCGGTGAACCGGCGTGTTCCGCGTCTGGTCAGCGAGGTGCGGGCAGCGAAATACCGAATGCCACAGCCCGCTCAGGCGTGCGAGCTGAGGTCGCGCATGGTCTGCTCGGCGCTGTCCGAGGTCGTGTTCAAAGGCCTCGCTACGGCCAGGCTCTGCGTTTCTGCATCGGCGCGGGCTGCCCGTCCTTCGGCGGTCAGCGGGCGGCCGGTGTGACGCGCTGCATGTGAGGTCGCTCGCTGCAAACGTGGAGCCGTGGAGAGTGTTCGGGCCGTGCCGTAGAGTAGGGGCCTGAGCAAGAACGAAACAGCACCTGGGGAGGTCGCGTGGTCGAAGGTTGTTCTCACATCCAGCAGCAGGCATCGGCGTCATGCCAGCCGCGGTGCGCATGGTCTGCGTCGTCTGGGCCTTGTGCTGCAAACCACCGGTCTAACCCGTCATTCGAGCGGACGTGCCACAGTGGGCTTCGCCCACTGCGTCCCGCCGCTCAACTCCAACGTTAGAGCCCACGAGCCAGTGGGGCCGAGCTATGCCTTCGCTCGTGTGCTTGTCGATGCGATGAACCGGCGTGTTCCGCGTCAAGCTCAGGAGGCGGGAACGATGAATACAAAAAGCCTCGCTACGGTCAAGTTGGGCATGCACGCATTGGCGTGGGCTGCCCGTCCTTCGGCGGTCAGCGGGCGGCCGGTGTGACGCGCTGCACGTGCGGGCGCTCGCTGCGAACGTGGGACGGTGGAGAGTGTTCGGGCCGTGCCGTAGAGTAGGGGTCTGAGCAAGAACGAAACAGCACCTGGGGAGGTCGCGTGGTCGAGGGTTGTTCTCACATTCAGCAGCGGGCATCGGCGTCATGCCTGCCGCGGTGCGCATGGTCGGCGTTGCGTGAGTCTTGTGCTGCAAGCCACCGGTCTAACCCGTCCTTCGAGCGGACGTGCCAAAGCTGGCTTCGCCAGCTTCGTCCCGCCGCTCAAGTAGTACGTTAGGCCTCACTGACATGGCAATCCAGAGACCTCCGCAGCCGGACAACCGATATCGTGTGCATCGCTCCGTAAAGTGCTACGTCGCGGAGCTGGCGTGCGGGACAAAAGGATGCACGTGGTATCTCCACGATTCGATTCAACGAGTCGTCTATCGTTTTCCGGGCGGAGTTGAAAAAGTCCAGTTCAAAAAGAACTTCTACGCCCTTCAGTCTTCGGAACAGATGAAAAGATTGATATCTGATCAACTGCGAATCGGCGGCGCCATTCACTTGAGCGGCAAGTACCTAGCTCCGCACGAAGTAGATCAGGGGTTCGAACCTCATCCGTTTATTGATGTGTCCTCGGTCGAAGAAAAGGAACGATATGAGAGGCTTCTCGCCGGCGATGGCGGCGAGGCCTAACCTTTCCATCGAGTTGACGTGCTCCGGCAAGCCAGGTCACGCAGCAATGTCAAACGCTAGGCCGCTCTGCAACCACATCTGACATATCACCGAAGTTCGGGAGGACGAATGCACATAGCAGTTTCATGGGATATCACCGCGAGCGGAGCTCAGTGGGCTCAGATTGATGAGCGCCTGCGAGGGGTAATTCAAGCGTATCCGTGGATACGCCCCCTATCAACCTTCTACGTCGTCAAGATCTACAGCGAGGCCGACCGAACACAGATCTTAAATTCCATGACATCTGTCGCCAAGTCCGCTGGAGCAACAGTTCACTTCCTTATAACGCCAGCAATGGTCGGTGGTCAATATCAGGGCTACCTTCCCGCGGACAATTGGGCAAAGATCAATGAAAGGACGATGTGATGAACACCACGGAATCGTCCGCATCCAGCCAAGATCTCGTTGCCCATCCATCGAAGAAGCCGCCCACCTCGAATCCGTTCGCTCAGTCGGCGAGCATCACCCTATCTGTACCAGACTCAGTAGAGGTAAAGCTGGTCGATGCCAGTGCGTTAGGTGACTACGAAGTCTGGATATTTCTAACCTCAATCCTTTCCTCAGCCGTCACAGGATTTCTCGTCGCTATCGTTCAGGCCGCAGAGAGCGATAGGAGTCGATACGTTGCAATTACCTTTGTGTTTGGTTTGCTTGCTCTTGTCTGTGGGTGCATGGCATTTAACAAGCGGCACAAACTTACGAGTAAGGCCCGTCGCGTACGCTTTAGTATCGGCGATCCAATGTCCGATGATGGATCGGCCTAACCCATCCATCGAGCGGACGTCACCAAAGCGGCTTCGCCACTTTGGTGACGTCCGCTCATGTCCAACGTTAGAGCCCACGAGCCAGTGGGGCCGAGCCATGCCTTCGCTCGTGTGCTTATCGATGCGATGAACCGGCGTGTTCCGCGTCAAGCTCAGGAGGCGGGAACGATGAATACAGAAGGCCTCGCTCCGGCCAAGTTGGGCATGCATGCTTCGGCGCGGGCTGCCCGTCCTTCGGCGGTCAGCGGGCGAGCGGCGTGACGCGTTGCACGTGCAGGCGCTCGCTGCGAACGTGGGGCGGTGGAGAGTGTTCGGGCCGTGCCGTAGAGTAGGGGCCTGAGCAAGAACGAAACAGCACCTGGGGAGGTCGCGTGGTCGAAGGTTGTTCTCACATCCAGCAGTTGGCGTCGGCGTCATGCCGGCCGCGGCTCGCACGGTCTGCGTCGTCTGGGCCTTGTGCTGCAACCCACCGGTCTAACCCGTCCTTCGAGCGGACGTGCCAAAGCTGGCTTCGCCAGCTTCGTCCCGCCGCTCAAGTAGTACGTTAGGCCGCAGAAGAACTGCTATGGAGTGGCTCGATCCGTGGGGATCAACTGAAGGCGAAGAGTCTTCGTACCTCCACACCTTTGCCGAACAGCTTGAGCGCGAAACTCGGCGCGGCCATGAGCTTCATGGCGTTAAGGTGCTGCTTATCGGTCGAGGTGACGGAGACGACGCATTGTTCGAAATGCTCGATGGAACGGGTCGCGTTGCCGAGGTGCACCTTGTCTGGCAAGGGAGGCAGAAGCCACCCTGGCCTGCCTCATCAATCTATTCGAGTCTTGAAGAGTGGCGAGTCAAACGCATGATTCCGCAGCACAAGGAATGGCAGGGAGAAGAATGACGCGACCCATGTACGGGACCTCTGCGCTGGGGCCTAACCCTTCCATCGAGCGGATGTCCCAAAGCCTTCGGCTTTGTGCCACCGCTCATGTCAAACGTTAGGCATCGCAGATGAAGCAACTGCTCGACGCTCTGAACTCCCGCTGTGGGTGGGACTGCGTGATCAAGTCTTACGATGGCTGGCGCCTCAGTCTCTCGAGTGGCACATCCGTCGAATACGCCACGCCAGTTGCAGCATTCATTGGCGTTTCATATGTCTCGCTTCCATTTGAATTTAGTCATCCGAAGTTTCGTATTGCGAGCCTCGTTGAACGAGAAAAGATCGAAAAGGTAGTGCCAGTCGATCCAGAGGACGCCGTGCTTGCAATCGAAGCGGAGACTATGGCGTCGTTCGATCGGCAAGTGTTCTTTCTGGTTGCGTCGTCTGTCGAGGTTGAAGCTGTGCTTGCGGCCCCTCCATGAGTTCACCCACGTCAACGTTCGAGGCGCTACCGATGTCTAACCCATCCATCGAGGGGACGTGCCACGGCGGGCTTCGCCCACCGCGGCCCGCCGCTCATGTCAAACGTTAGCAACTGTGTTGCAAGTCAAGCTCCGGAGACCAGGGGGAGTGATGCTTGAGCATGGCGTTCATGATCACGAGGAGCTTGCGCATGCAGGCGGTGAGGGCGACCTTGGCGGGTTTACCTTGGCTGCGCAGGTGTTTGTAGAAGGCCCGGATGACGGGGTTGCAGCGCATGGCGCTGACGGCGGCCATATAGAGCGCTCGGCGTACTTGGGCACGGCCACCCCAGATGACGCGATCGCCCTGGTGCTTGCCGCTGTCGCGGTTGAAGGGCGCCACGCCGACCAGCGCGGCGATTTGCCTTCGGGTGAGCGTTCCGAGTTCAGGGAGCAGGGCCACCAGGGTGGCACGCGTGAGCGAGCCCACGCCGGGGATGGCCTTGAGCAGATCGTCTTTGTCGCGCCAGGCGTCCGACGTTCGGAGCGCGTGGGTGAGGTCGATGTCGAGACGGCTGATGCGCTCGTCCAGCCAAGCGATGTGCTCGCGCAAGCTGGCTTTCTGGAGCGCGGAGGCGCGTTGGATGCGCAGTTTTTCCTGCACGCGCATCTCGACGAGCTGGCGACGGCGAGCCAGCAGTTCACCGAGGGCACGGGTGTGCTCGTCCGGGAGTTCGCGCACCTGTGGACGGATGGCCGCGGCGAAGGCGGCCAGGATGAGGGCGTCGATGCGATCGGTCTTGGCCAGTCGGCCACGGGCCTTCGCATAGTCACGCACCTGGCGTGGGTTGACGACGGCCACGGGCAGGCCAGCGGCGGCGAGCGCGCTGGCCACAGCGGTTTCCAGGCCGCCGGTGGCTTCCATCACCACGAGGGAAGGGGGATCGGCCAGCAGTCGCTCGGTGAGGCCGGCCACGGCCTCGTCGGTGTAGTCGATGCGAAGCGTTTGCCCCGAGAGCCAGGCGACATCGAGCCAGTCCTTGGCGATGTCGATGCCGAGGAAAGAATCTGGGTTGTTCATTCAGGTACCCTGCCTTGCAAGAATCCGGGCTCCAGAGGGCCCGATCAACTGTTCGGGTTACAAGAAAATCCGACCCGGCGCCCCGCGCTAACGTGCGGGCTGGTTGGCCCAAGGCTTCAACGGGCTGCCGGGTCGGCAACCGCAGGTGCAACTGCCGCCTGCTCAAGTGCCGATTCTTCTGCGGAATCGGTGGTTTGAACATACAAGGTGTCACAAGGAATTCCCAGATATGTCGATGACCGGAAGGTACTTAAAGCTCTCGGCTGAGCAACTTGAGGCCGTCATCAGCGAATCCGTTGATGTCAGTGATCTCGTGTGGCCGGAAGACGGGAACTACCCGGCCGAGCCACTCGACATAGATAAGACTTGGCACGTAATCCACTTCTTGCTTACTGGCGAGGTGTGGGGTGGCGAGTATCCGTTGTGCAACGCAGTTCTGGGTGGAACCGAACTGCCCGGAACTGATGCTGGATATGGGCCATTCCGCTACCTAACTCCAGATGAAGTTCAGTCAACAGCCAAGGCTCTAGCTGAAATCTCACCAGCTGACTTGTGGGTACGGTTCATCCCAGAGGACGATGAGGTTGCCGAGATCTATGGATGGATTGGCGATGAGATGCAATTCGAGTACGTGTCGGAGAACTACGAACCGCTCCGAACATATTTCTCCGAGGCCGCTGCTGCTGGCAAAGCAATGCTTCTGCACCTTTCATAGAGTGCCGCCTAACCCGTCATTCGAGCGGACGTGCCGCAGTGGGCTTCGCCCACTGCGTCCCGCCGCTCAACTCCAACGTTAGGCCGCACAAGGGAGCCGCGCAGTTGAATCCTAGTCCCGCATTGGTGGCCGTGATCAAGGTTGTCGCGCTACTCGCGGCGCCACTCCTTTGGGCCGGCGCCACGCATCAGCGTCTCGGTGCACTTTGGCCAGGTCAAGTCACGGTCAACGCTTGGCGTGCAGCTGCTACGGCAGCAACACTGGTCTTCGGAGCGTTGGTCATCGTGCTGCTGTGGCGTTCGAGAATCACGGCATTTGGGAAGGTGTTGTTTGGTTTGGTCGTGCTCGGCTTCTTTGGCGTTGTCGCCATCAACTTGAATTTGCGGTCCTCTTGTGCGCCCAGCGCCGAGTACATCGGAGAGGCTCCGCGGGCGGCGGAAGTTGCTTCGTGCCAATAGCATTGCCTAACCCGGCCATCGAGCGGACGTGTCCCAGCGGGCTGCGCCCGCTGCGTCCCGCCGCTCATGTAGAACGTTAGGCTTGCCGTGAAAGCAGAACTGAGGTTGTTCGAAGACGAATGGGGACGCAGGTCCCTCGCAGGTGACTTCACCTTCGAGGTCCCGACGAAGCTCCTTCTATTCGCTTGGTTCAGGAATGAGATGTGCTGGGGAAAATCCCCGAAGTGGGAGACCAAACACAGGTGGGCGGCGCAGTATCACCATCTTCGAGACGGGAGCCGTCAAGTCATCATCACTTCGGGGGCGGTGCTGCAACATTGCATTGTTCCTGCCGGTTACGAGCCTGACGCGGGAGTTCATGTGGAGATTCAACCCCTCACGCCGTCGGTGTTGTACCGCCGTGATGCGCATGCCGTTGGCTTGGTGGCCGTTCCCTCGGGTGCCGCCGAGTCGCGTCGAAATGGCATCTGGTGTTTGAAATCCATGCACATGAACGAATCGTTGGTGCCATTCTCCGAGGCACTCTTGAAATCTCGGAGTGGTCATGCGGTCGGGTGGGCGCCGATTTGAAGCCTAACCCCTCCATCGAGCGGACGTCCCAAAGCCTTCGGCTTTGTGCCGCCGCTCATGTCAAACGTTAGAGCCCGCGAGCCAGTGGGGCCGTGCCATGCCTATGCTCGTGTGCTTGTCGATGCGGTGAAACGGCGTGTTCCGCGTCACGCTCAGGAGACGGGAGCAATGAATACAAAAGGCCTCGCTCCGGCCAGGCTGGGCATGCATGAATCGGCGCGGGCTGCCCGTCCTTCGGCGGTCAGCGGGCGGGCGGCGTGACGCGCTGCACGTGAGGTGGCTCGCTGCAAACGTGGAGCAGTGGAGAGTGTTCGGGCCGTGCCGTAGAGTAGGGGTCTGAGCAAGAACGAAACAGCACCTGGGGAGGTCGCGTGGTCGAAGATTGTTCTCACATTCAGCAGCGGCATCGGTGTCATGCCTGCCGCGGTGCGCATGGTCGGCGTTGCCTGAGTCTTGTGCTGCAAGCCACCGGTCTAACCCGTCCTTCGAGCGGACGTGCCAAAGCTGGCTTCGCCAGCTTCGTCCCGCCGCTCAAGTAGTACGTTAGGCCGCACAGGGAGCCGTGTAATTGAATTCTCGTCCCGCATTGGTGTCCGTGATCAAGGTTGTCGCGCTACTCGCGGCGCCACTCCTTTGGGCCAGCGCCACGCATCAGCTTCTCGGTGCACTTTGGCCAGGTCAAGTCACGGTAAGCGCTTGGCGTGCAGCTGCTACGACAGCAACACTGTTCTTCGGAGCGTTGGTCATCGTGCTGCTGTGGCGTTCGAGAATTGCGGCCCTTGGGAAGGTGTTGTTTGGTTTTGTCGTGCTTGGCTTCTTTGGCTTTGTCGCCATCAACTTGAATATGCGATCCTCTTGCGCGCCTAGTGCCGAGTACATCGGAGAGGCTCCGCCGGCGTTGGAAGTTGCTTTGTGCCAATAGCATTGCCTACCCCGTCCATCGAGCGGACGTGCCCCAGCGGGCTGCGCCCGCTGCGTCCCGCCGCTCATGTAGAACGTTAGGCCTCACAAAATCTACACTGGCATGCATCGTTTGAAAGACCACAAGACCGGCCTCTTTGCCCGCATGGGGGGCAGCTTTAATCGCGCATTCTTCCTGCTGGAGATGTTTGGGGATGACTTGGATCCACAAGCAGTCACCGAGATTTTGGGGATTGTCCCGACGAAGAGCTATCGCAAGGGCGATGAGCGTCCGAGGGGGGCTCAGCACTATAGGACTGGCGGCTGGATTCTTGACTCAGGAGAGTTGCAACTTGCCGATGGTGAAGGCGACAAGCGTCTCCACGACTTGCTTGTATCGCTCCCAAGCGAAGCAACGGTTTGGAAGTCACTTCAAAGCTACGAGCCACGGGTACGTCTGGTGCTGTACACCGATCAGATGAACGCTGAGTTCAAGCTGGGGCCGCTTGCGGCAAACGAGCTTTCAAGACGCGGGCTTGCGCTGCTCATCGATCCATACTTGGAACTTGACGAGTGATGCCTAACCCATCCTTCGAGCGGACGTGCCAAAGCTGGCTTCGCCAGCTTCGTCCCGCCGCTCAAGTCCAACGTTAGGCCCCATGGACACAACTCATGGCGAAGTCGTTGGCTACTGGTCCGCTAATGCTGACGAATGCGGCCTCTCTGTAGATTGGGCCGAAGCCGAGAGGCTGTGCTGGCGATGCGCGCAGGGCCGACAGTTGCAGCGTTGCCATATTGTTCCCCGCGCACTCGGAGGGTCAGAGCTTCCGAGCAATCTTGTGCTTCTCTGTGCGCAGTGTCATGCAGAAGCCCCCAACGTTGAAGATCCAACATTCATGTGGGCCTGGTTGCGAGCGCATGGGGCCCCGTTCTATGGCACGTACTGGCGGCAGCGAGGATTCAGAGAGTACGAGTTTCTATTCGGTAGGATGCCATTCGCTGGCATGAACATCGAGAACGCGATGCCGGCGATAGAGGATGCGCTTTCCAGGTACATGCGACGGGCGAGTACTCACTGGGGACAAGGAGAACTCAATCCGTCAACTATCGCCTGGGTTCTGCAGCAAGTAGAGCATGAGCTACGCAATGGCGCCTAACCCGTCCTTCGAGCGGACGTGCCAAAGCTGGCTTCGCCAGCTTCGTCCCGCCGCTCAAGTAGTACGTTAGGTCGTACGATGCAGGTCAATGAGTCTGCTCTAACTGACAGCCCGTGGGGCGCGGTGCTCCTTGCATTCGTTCTCCTACTTCCGCGCCTTTCACTGCGCGTTTCATATCCGACTGCGCTTGCAGCATTGGGAGGTCGGCGCCGGTGGGCCGGATATTTCGTTGGCGTTGCGGCGGCAAACTTTTCATTGATCGGTGCCCACCTAGCGGGAGTACGCCCTTGGATCGAGGCCGTTCCCATCGGGGGTGCTTTGCTTTTGTCTCGGGTATCTCTCGAGTACACATTCTTTGTCGGTAGCCTCGTCGGTTGGGCCGTCGCGGCTTGCTTTTCAAGTCCCGTTGCCGCGTGGCTGGGGGCGAAAGGTCGAGCGCACGGGATGCTGCTTCTCGCGTTGTCCGGCGGTGTGGGTGTGTTGGTCGGCGCTCTTGCAGCTCTCGCTCGGCCGCAACCACTCACGGCCCTGCTGTTCTCCATTGCAAGTAGCGTTACGCTTCTTGTCGTGGTTTCGTTGGGGTTTGCGCTTGGCGCAGGTCTTCCTATGCGGGTACGCGTACATGCGGGCGATGCACCCTAACCCGTCCATCGAGCGGACGTGCCGCAGCAGGCTTCGCCAGCTGCGTCCCGCCGCTCATGTAGTACGTTAGATGGATCAAGAGAGCTCGCCCCAGGATGAAGACAGTTGCGTTTCTCTTTGGGGTCCTTGCGATTTACTTCGTCGCATTCGCCATTTCCGGAGCGCTGTTCGGTGAAGGTGATGTAGGCCGCGTCGTCGGAGGCCTACTAGGAACTGTTGTGGTGGTTGGCATGACTCAGGCGATTGAGAAAAAGGACGAGTAGGCGTTGTCATCCTTCGGCGCTTGGCTTCACCTTTAGGCTGTCTTCGTTGATTTCAAAGTCGAGGGTTCAATGTTCGTTCTACTGCGAGTTGTCAGAGGGATATGCGGCTTTGTCTTCGCGCTGCAGGCCATTCATGTGGTGGAGGCGGTAGCTTGGTTGCTTAAGCAAGGCGGCCCAAGTCCAGGCGTGGGTTCTGTTCTTGCGGTGGTCACTATCAAGATCATCGTGATAGTGATTGCTGGACTCCTGTTCTTTTGGCTTCGCAGGATCATCAATCGCTTGCACGTAAAGAAGAGGGGGGAGCCCCATCCAGTATTGGCGGAAAAGAAGTGGGCGCTGTAGCAACGAATCCATCTAACCCGTCCTTCGAGCGGACGTGCCAAACCTGGCTTCGCCAGCTTCGTCCCGCCGCTCAAGTACAACGTTAGGCCGACCGTGCGTTCTCTGTTCACGCGGACTTTCGGAAAATGGGTGCTTGTCGCGATGGCGACAGCTTTCGTCGCGATGCTGGCAGCAGCCGTCGTAGTTCGACATGAACTCCTGTGGTCGCTCGTGCCGCAGAAGTTGCTGTTCTACGTCGTAGAAGCCTGGAATCCGATCAGCCAAGAGGAAGTCGCTGACGCAGAATTTGTTGCCATATGGCTGTGCTGTTTTGCGGCGCTACTGGTTGCGTTGCCGGTTTGCTTGGCTGGTGTCCGCCTTCTGTTCGGCCGCCACGAGCAGAATGCTGCCTAACCCATCCATCGAGCGGACGTGCCACGGCGGGCTTCGCCCACCGTGTCCCGCCGCTCATGTCAAACGTTAGGCCGTTACAGGCGAGGACGCATGACTGACCCTTACAACCCGTACCCATCGCTCCAATCGTTCGCGTTGGGTGCGCGGGTGATCGTGGCCGCAACATGTGCGGGTTGGCGGCAGGATTGTCTGGGCGTTGTCATCAGCACTGCCGAGAAAGTAGAAACTGTGCAGGGCGAAGAGCACTTGTATTGGGTGAAGTTCGATACTCCGCAGCATGACCTCAGCGATGACGGCCCATACGATCGTGCGCAAGTGCTCAGTCGCTGCCTCAATGCTGCCTAACCCATCCATCGAGCGGACGTGCCACGGCGGGCTTCGCCCGCCGCGTCCCGCCGCTCATGTCAAACGTTAGCAACTGTGTTGCAAGTCAAGCTCCGGAGACCAGGGGGAGTGATGCTTGAGCATGGCGTTCATGATCACGAGGAGCTTGCGCATGCAGGCGGTGAGGGCGACCTTGGCGGGTTTACCTTGGCTGCGCAGGTGTTTGTAGAAGGCCCGGATGACGGGGTTGCAGCGCATGGCGCTGACGGCGGCCATATAGAGCGTTCGGCGTACTTGGGCACGGCCACCCCAGATGACGCGATCGCCCTGGTGCTTGCCGCTGTCGCGGTTGAAGGGCGCCACGCCGACCAGCGCGGCGATTTGCCTTCGGGTGAGCGTTCCGAGTTCAGGGCGCAGGGCCACCAGGGTGGCACGCGTGAGCGAGCCCACGCCGGGGATGGCCTTGAGCAGATCGTCTTTGTCGCGCCAGGCGTCCGACGTTCGGAGCGCGTGGGTGAGGTCGATGTCGAGACGGCTGATGCGCTCGTCCAGCCAAGCGATGTGCTCGCGCAAGCTGGCTTTCTGGAGCGCGGAGGCGCGTTGGATGCGCAGTTTTTCCTGCACGCGCATCTCGACGAGCTGGCGACGGCGAGCCAGCAGTTCACCGAGGGCACGGGTGTGCTCGTCCGGGAGTTCGCGCACCTGTGGACGGATGGCCGCTGCGAAGGCGGCCAGAATGAGGGCGTCGATGCGATCGGTCTTGGCCAGTCGGCCACGGGCCTTCGCATAGTCACGCACCTGACGTGGGTTGACGACGGCCACGGGCAGGCCGGCGGCGGCGAGCGCGCTGGCCACAGCGGTTTCCAGGCCGCCGGTGGCTTCCATCACCACGAGGGAAGGGGGATCGGCCAGCAGTCGCTCGGTGAGGCCGGCCACGGCCTCGTCGGTGTAGTCGATGCGAAGCGTTTGCCCCGAGAGCCAGGCGACATCGAGCCAGTCCTTGGCGATGTCGATGCCGAGGAAAGAATCTGGGTTGTTCATTCAGGTACCCTGCCTTGCAAGAATCCGGGCTCCAGAGGGCCCGATCAACTGTTCGGGTTACAAGAACATCCGACCCGGCGCCCCGCGCTAACGTGCGGGCTGGTTGGCCCAAGGCTTCAACGGGCTGCCGGGTCGGCAACCGCAGGTGCAACTGCCGCCTGCTCAGGTGCCGATTCTTCTGCGGAATCGGTGGTTTGAACATACAAGGCATCCGCAAAAAATGAGCACCTGGCCATTCCACGATCCTGAAAACGTCGCAGCCATAACCGTGAGGCAGATTGTTTACGACAAGCATCCAATACTTCTTGTCCTGCATGACGAAGAGGACGGAGGCTGGCAGTTCCTTACCGGCGGCCCGTTTAATGTCGCCGATGGTCTGGTGGTCGCACTGAAGAACGCAGTAGCCCTGGATTCGAGCCTCCTTGAGCTTGCTGATCTACCTATCGGATGGGAAGCCTCTAGAAGTAGTAGAGAACAACCGTGGGTTCGAAGAAAGTCAGCGGTTTAACTTCCGCAAGTGCACGAGGCCAAGATGTTGGTTGCCAAAGGCTTAGAGAGAGAATCAACGCGCCGGCAGCAGATGCCTAACCCTTCCATCGAGAGGACGTCACAAGGGCTACGCCCTTGTGACGCCTCTCATGTCAAACGTTAGGCCGCAGAATGTCGCAGACCCACTACGATGCAGAGGCTGCGCCGGAGCCCGGCGAATGGTTAGCGCTTGATGAGGGTGAACGAATTCGGCTCGCGCAGAGTTTTCACGTGAATCGCAAGATTCGCGTGCCTCGCCTGAAGCTTCATGCTGTCATTCATGTCGTGGTGGAGAATCAACTCGCTATGGGTTTCGGACCAAGTTGCCGAGCGTTGGTGCGATTGCAGAAACAGGGGTTGTCGCGGCACGATGCCGTACATGCCATTGGTTCAGTCGTGATGGACTTCGTGCACGAAGGATTCAACACAACGCCCGAGAAAGCGCAGTCGATGCAGGTGAGATTGAATGCGGCGCTTGAATCGTTGTCTGCAGACTCTTGGCGGAATGGAAATGCCTAACCCATCTATCGAGCGGACGTGCCACGGCGGGCTTCGCCCGCCGCGTCCCGCCGCTCATGTCAAACGTTAGGCGTTTTTGTACGGTGCGCGAAAGCTACGCGAGATCATTTCGCCACCTGTCCCCGGAGGAACCAACGTTGACTACAGACAACTTGTGCGCCACCGCTCTAGCAGAGAGGGGCGATCACCTATGCCAGTTGATGCTGCGCGAAGAGAAGATTCCTGGGGAACTTTGGTCTTGGAGTGTCTATATCGATGGGAGCGTTCATCGGCGCGGGCCAGGATCTACAAGAATAGACCCTCTGAAGTGGTACGCGACTCTGCCTCAAGGTGAACATCGCATCGTTGTACGAGAAGAAGACCATACGAAGAAAGACCGACAAGAATCAAACACGCTTCACTTCGTAGTCAAGGAAGAGCTGGAAATCATTGTCAAGGCAGCATTTGTAGAAGGTGCAATAGTTCTCTCGTTAGAGAAATGAAGCTCCTTCGGTGACAAGAACTGCCAAGCAATTGCATGCAAACGCCTAACCCTTCCATCGAGCGGACGTCTTGCCGGCTACGCGGTCACGCCTCCGCTCATGTCAAACGTTAGGAATTTCGGGATGTCGAAATGATCTTCTTCTTCGGCCGTTATCGGTTCTCACCGAGGCGATATGGCTTTCGAAACGAGTTCTGCACGCACTGCAACGCATCTCGCCGGGTAGAGAGCACGGTGACGAGCGACTTCCTCCACCTCTTCTGGATCCCGCTGATCCCTATCGGTGATCACGAGACTTGGTCTTGCACGACGTGTGGGAAGGCTCCGCATGGAATTCAAAGGACCAGGTACTCGTTCAAGATCGCAGGACTTCTCCTGCTTGCTTTCGGATCGTTTGCGATTTGGTTCACACCGATCGAGCCGGGGGATGAAGCAATCGCCTGGGTCATGCGTTTGGCGCTTCCGGTCGGGCTCGTGGCCACTGCTTTCCATTTGGTGCGGATTAGGTCGAAGCAGTCGACTCGCGTTGCATCAAGTGATGCTGAACCCACAACAGACACGTCATGCCCGTACTGCGAAGTACCACTCTTGGATCAACCCGATTGGCACTGTGGCTCGTGTGGAGTTCGTCGGCTGTGAGGTTGTTCGCAACTCGCGACCAGAACTCCGCCTCGAGAATGCCTAACCCATCCATCGAGCGGACGTGCCTCAGCGGGCTTCGCCCGCTGTGTCCCGCCGCTCCTGACAAACGTTGGGGGCTACTCGTTCGAAGAATGCTTGCGATTGCCATGAGTTCTGGCGTTCTTCACCCGCCCGTTGCTCATGCCGACAGCATTGAATTCGGTGCCGCCTACCGGTGCGAAACCAACGAATTCGAGATTGCGGGCGTTGTCGAAACAAGCGATCAAGTCACTGTCATCACGCGACGTCAGGGGCATGCCAGCCGCCTTCCCTATGGCGATCACGCGTTACGATGCAACGTGGGTGGGCGTCGCGTCACAGCGACCGTCAAGGTCTATCCGGCCTCGAATGGAGAGTGCATGGGCGCGGGTCACGTTGCGCTCTCTCGGTTCGAGGTCGGCGGAAGGAAAGAAGTCTTCCTCGACGTTTCCCCTCAGCCATTCAATTGGCCTTGCATGGGGAGAGCGCCCGTGGTCACCAGGCTGGCAGCCAGGCAGGTGGGGGCTGAAGTCGTACTGGAGCGCTGCACTGCCAGCGACTGGACGTGGGAGAAGGGGTACGTGGACATGGTTTGCGAAAGCGAGGCGATCAAGTGATGCCCAACCCGTCATTGCGGCGAACTGCCTTCGGCAGTCGCTGAACTCCAACGTCAGATGTTCAGAGGCGCCATGTTCTGGAATCGCAAGAAAGCTCGAAGCGTTCGCACAGAGCCGAGGGAGCACCACTACGTCTTCGCACACTACACCGTCAGAGAGGTCTGTGAGCAAGATCCATTGCAGTTCTTCTCCATCGTCGGGTCGCCAGAGCAACCCAAGTTCCTGGCCTGGCTTTGGGAGCTCACTGCCAAGCGGATTGGAGCGCCGGTCTCGGAGGTCAACACGGCGGAATTGAGCGTGACGACGGGCAGAGTCAAGGACTGCCCGGCGATCATCTTCAGAATGCCACCTCCTGAGGCCTCGGCGGAAGCGCATTTCGTCGCGGTGCTTCTCACCAGCAGTCCCGAGCCCGGGGACGCCGGGAACGAAGCGAGTCGAGCTCAGTTCCGCTACTTCACGCTCGAGTATGGAAAGAACCTCGACGGATCGACAAGAACAGTCATGTGCGAGTGGGCCGACGGTGCACATCGCAACTTTGGTGATGGCCCCGCTGCAACCACCGAAGACTTCATTGGCGCCGTGGAGCGGCGAATCTAACCCTTTCATCAAGCTGAGGTCCAACGGGCGCTGCGCCCGCTGTCCGCAGTTCAGGTCAAACGTCAGGACCCATCATGAGTGACTACGACGATCCCGAGACAGAGGCTCAATGGTGCGCGGAACGGCGTCAAGAAGTCAGCGACTATCTCCGCGGCGAGGGGCTTGCGCATGGCCGGGTTGGTGAGTGGCCGGCTTGGCAGGTTTGCCCATACGTCTCTGTTTGGGCGATCGAGAGCCTATCGCATCCAGGGGCTGTCGGTTGGTGGGCCATCTCTGGAGATCTGCCGAGTGACCATGTCTCATCGAGCGATGCAAAGTCTCCTCGCGAGGCGGTTCGAGCCATCGCCTCGCTTTGGCAGGAAGCAGCGGAATGCATGGCGCGTGGTGAGAGGCATCCGTCGTTCAGCATCGGATCAGGGCATCAGGATGAAGAACTCGGCCCCATGTTGGCATCCAGAGCCGGGCTTCTTCTTGAGTGGGTCGATGACGATGAGGCTTGGGTCGAAGATGGGGCCTGACCCTTCCAGCGGGAGGGCACGCCACCGCATGCCGGGTCATTCCTCTCATGTCAAACGTCGGGGGGCTCAGTGCCGTCATCTCTAACAACAGCGGAAACCCTGATCGGCTTCATGCCAATCAGCTTGCTGCTCGCTGTCTTCTTCTCTGTGAAAGCAAAGCCTGAGTACGGCTTCACGGAGTCTGGCCGCAGGTACCGCAAAGTCGAGGTGGCGGAACGGCTGCCGCTGCTTGCTACTCGAGGCTTCTGGCTCGTGTTCGGGTTGCTCATGGGAGGCGCGGCGCTTTGGGCCCTGGCCGAGGCGGCTGTCAGCGCCGTGCAGCAAGGCACCGTTTCCTTGCCTGGGGTCAGGCGTTACCCGCGGCCAAGCGTCAGTTGGCTGGCCGCATGGGCTTATCTTTCCGGCACCAGCTTCATCGCACTTTCGATGGTTCTGCCTCGATTCGTTGGCAGAGAGAGTCGTGCTCGCTTCTGGCTTCAGCTGGGTGCGGCGTTCCTCGGAACAAGCGGTTATCTGTTGGTGCTCCTCTCTCCCATCTTCAGCTCACTTGCTGGTGTGGCAATCTTCTTCACAGCGGTCGGTGTCGTCGCAGCGGTCTTCTACCTCAGGCGTCAGTCGGTCAGGCGCACTGCGCGCGACGAAGTCTGACCCATCCTTCAATGTCAGGCATCGCCAGATGCGCTTTTGGCAACTTCATGTTCGCGAATCTCTTCAAACAGTTCGTCTACGTACAGCTTTCCCCGCAGCGGCTCGCGGTCCGAGATCCGGTCAAACAGGTCTCGATATCGGAGGTGCCTGAAATCGCGATCCGCAAGACTCCGGGTGAGAAAGCGCGCGTCGCCGCCGTCGGATCAGCCGCTCGTCTCGCCGGATCCGAGCCGCACACGGCCGTTCACAACCCCTTCGCCCATCCACGATCACTGATCTCCGACTTCACCGTTGCAGAACTGCTGCTCAAGGCTTTCATGCTGCGCCTGCGCGGAAACGCCATTCTTGTTCCAGCACCTGTTGTGGTGATGCATCCGCTCGGCGAGCAGGCAGGCGGCCTGACCCAGATCGAACTCCGGGCAATGCGTGAGCTCGGCCTTGGCGCGGGTGCGTCGAAGGTTCGCCTCTGGGAAGGTCCTGATCTCACAGATGAGCAAATCATGCGAGGGCAGTTTCCAAGTACAGGTTGCCTCCATGAGTAGAACAATGCCTGACCGGTCCATCGAGCTGACATGCTCCGGCAAGCCAGGTCATGACGCTCATGCCAAATGTCGGGCTGGCGAAGAACACGGCGCAGATCGTCACGCTGTTCGCGCTGTCGAATCTGTGGATGGCGAGGCGAGAATTGATGGGAGCCAAGAGATGAGTGCGTTTGCAATGCGCGAGAAGTGCGGCTGGGCGACCAGCCTGAGCGCTTCCCCAACTCGGGTACATGGCCCACTCGCAAAGAACGCCCCTTGTGTACCGACGAAGTCGCCTGTGTTCCGCCTGTCGTCACGTTGTGCAGACCGTCCTTGGGCGCCGTGAGATTTCGGAGCGCTTCCATTGCAATGGCGATGTCGATCGCTCTAGTTGCCTTCGTGCTGGTTGCAGGTGCCGTAGTCATTTCCTACCTGGCAGGTTGTGGGCAGAATGGGGCGGGGAGTACGGCCGCGTCCGTTGGCCATCAGTTGGTGTCCGTGTGGCTCATGCTTCCCGGCCTTTCGCTGTTTGCAGCGTTGTTCGCAGCGCCGGTGGGCGCATCGCTTCCACGCACGGTCCTGCGCGCAGTCGGCTCCCTGCTGGTGGCCAGCCCGGTGGCAATTGGAGTCTTGCTATACGCCGAAAGCGCAGGAGATGAGCAGAGCACGAGCTGCGCTGTCAGGGCCGCTCTCTGATACGGAGCGTGGAAACCTTGCGGGGTCTGCGCCGGGCTTCGCGAGATCGCGCTCAAGGGCCTCGCGTCGGACAGGCTCTGCGTTCCTGCATCGGCGTGGGCTGCCCGTCCCGCGGCGGTCTGCGGGCGAGCGGCGTGACGCACTGCACGTGCGGTCGTTCGCAGCGAACGTGGAGCGGTGGAGCGTGTTCGGGCCGTGCCGTAGAGTAGGGTCCTGAGAAAGAACGAAACAGCACCTGGGGAGGTCGCGTGGTCGAAGGTTGTTCTCACATCCAGCAGCGAGCATCGGCATCATGCCGCGGGCGGCCCGCATGTGCGGCGTCGACTGGGTCTTGCGCTGCGAACCACCGGTCCAACCCGTCCTTCGGGCGGACGTGCCAAGGCTCGCTTCGTCATGTCCGTCCGGCCGTTCAAGTCCGACGTTAGACGGCATGGCACAACATCGACTGCCTGCCGGAACGGACGTTGGCGAGATGGCGTTGTTTGACGTCAGCGCGCGACCTCAAACCAGGCTGCCAGACGCAGAGAAACTCAATGCGCCTGCATCGACCGAGCGCCTGATTCGGTTCCCAACGCACAGTGATGGCGGCAAGATTCGCTTCCATTGCAGCAGTTCTTGCCACTGGATTTCTGGCTTTCAGGGCTGTCAAGCGGTTGCCCGGTCAAGGCGCACTGGCGAGTCGCCGCGAGGAGGCCCAACTGGACTTTCCGAGCATCGTTGTGGCGATGCGGTCTAACCATTCTCATGTCCAACGTCTGGCGTCTGAGGAGTCACTTTGCTCAAATTCCTGATCCGCTGCGTGTTCTTCATTGCCGGGGTGGCGCTCATCCTCGATGTCTTGCTACCCATTCGCACCGAGCAGTTGCGGGTTGATCAACACACAAGCCAAACGCAGACCGACCAGCGATCAACCCGCAGTGGTGATGGCAGGTGGGCAGATACAAGCTACAAGATCCACTTGATAGGCGGAACTTTGTCGTCTTGCTCAGTTGGCTACTCCGTGTACGCAATGCTGAGAGACGGCGACTCCATTGAGGTGCAGTCCACAAAGATTTTCCAGATGTGCACTCGCATCATGCGAGAGGGTGAACAAATCGACCACTACAAGCACTGGAAGTGGTTCGCACTTCTCGGTGGAGCCATGCTCATCGCGGTAGGGATCGGCTGGCTGAAAGGCGATGACGATGGAGACAACAACGGAATCAGCATTCGGTTTGGCTAGTTCGCAGAGGCCTCGTCCTTCCATCAGAACATGAGGGCTTCATATGGCGTCACTCGTTCTGGCACGGGCAACTGAAAGCAAACAGACCAGGTCCTTTGGTAACGGGGTGCCTGGCCCTTCCATCGAGCTGACATGCCCAGGCAAACCGGGTCATGCAGGTCATTGAAACGTGAGGCTCGCATGAACCGGAACACCCACGCTCGGCCAATCCCGCTTGATGACATTCGCTACTTCGAGTGCGAAGGTGTCGTCGATGACGGCTCATACGATCACTACACAGGCCGGCTGTTTCAGGTTCCGAGTTTGGCCGTGGCGCGTGCGAATCGCCTTGCGACGCTCTGCTACCGGAGAAAAGTGAGCATCACGAAAAGCTGTTTGTACCTTTGCTTCACTCCCGCCCTTCCCGATGGCGTTGTCCGCCTGACAGATTTTCGCCGTGAAGTATGGCAGCGCTATGTGATGTATGGCCTTCCTTTGAGCTTCAATCAGGGCGACGAAGAGTCCAGGGTCGAGCGCGTGTGGATGGCCACTCTCCAGTCTTTGCGGGAGATCGTCCCCTCAGAGCAAATCGAATCCGTTGACGAGGCGGCGAGCCTCGTAGAAGCGGGCGGCGAAGACCTTCGATTCCCGCTCGCGTCGGCAAAGACAAAGACCCACTTGGCCGAACTCGCCTACACAATGCCGACGTGGCCCGGTATGGCTCGCTTGTTGTTGACCGTGACTGATCGTTCCAGCCTTGTTCATGGGACTTGCGTGCTCTTCGAAAGCAAGCTCAGTGATGAATGCGGATTTGTCGGAGGGAAAGTCAAGATCATCGATGGAAATGTCATCGCGAGGCCAGCGGCATCCAGCCAAGGGAGGTATTACGCAAAGCTGAACAATGTGTCCTCCTTTGTCGTCTCGATCGAGTCGCTTCTCCAGGGGAAGGCGTCCGTCATCCGCAATCCCCATGAGGCAGATGAGGCCTGACCCTTCCACCGAGTGGACGCACCACAGCAGGCTTCACCCGCTGCGTCACACCCGTCACATGGAACGTTGGGTGTCGCTGACGCTCTCCCCGTCGCGTTTCTCCAAGACCTTGGTCGCGGCACACATCACGTCGAAGGGCAGATGCTGAAGTCCGAGTTCCGCGCCGACGTCATCGATACCGAAGTGGGTGGTGTTGATCCGCATGATGGCAACGGAGGTGGCACATGCGGAGCCGCTACCGGCAATGGCGTAGAGTAGCGGTCAATCAAGAACCAAAGGCCTGGGGAGGTCGCGTGGTCGAAGGCAATTCATGCGAGCAAGGGCAGGGCGGTCCGCAAGGGCTCGCGCGCCATACCGTCGGGGCACCGCCGTCCTGGACGTGTGCATCGAGTCAGCGCTCCAACGCTTCCGTCGAGCCGATGTCCAGCGGGCCACGCCCGCGGGCCGCAGCTCATGTCGAAGATTAGGTGGCATCGTGGAGTTCTTCTACGTCCAGGTGCTCGGTACGTTGGCAGCGGTTCTGTTCTTCGCGTTGCCTGTGCTGGCCATGCTTCCAGCGTGTTCGACGTCGTTGCGCGGGTTCTCGCTGTCCCTCGCCGGATTCGTGGTCGGGTTGCTCGTTTTCCTGGTGTGCGTAGTGGTGAGCCTGGCCCATACCAAACGAGGGGAGGGCCCGGCAGCTTTTGGAATAGGTTTCCATCTGCTCGCTGTCGGTGCCATTTTTTTCGCTTCGTGGGCAATTCGCTTCGTGGTCGTGGTGGTTGGGGCCGCGTTGTCAGGTTCCTCCGCTGCGAAACGTCCGTCGAGTCGACGACCTGTCAAGGAGGGCTCAGCCGATCCACCCTTGCATCTGGCCGCGTGGAGTGGCGATGTTGAACGAGCGAGGTCGCTCGTTCGAGGGGGGCCAAGGTCAACGAAAGAGACTCCATTGGAGAAACCGCGATCTATCGTGCCGTTGAATGGGGGCACGCCGAGATGGTCCGATACCTGATCGATGCAGGCGCGGAGCTCGGCGCTTCAATGCCGAACCGCTCATCACCCCTCCACCGGGCGGCGGGTTGGGGCAACCTGGAAACGGTGAGGTTGCTGGTCCAGGCCGGGGCAGACGCACAGGCCTTGAACGAGGCGGGTTCAACGCCTGAACAGGTCGCGAGGGAGCGTGGCAAGCATGAGATTGCTTCGTACCTCGGCAATGCCTAGGTCGTCCATGCATGTCAAAGGCGAAGCCCGCACAATCTGCAGGTACCGAAGTATCAGAGCATGAAGAACACACCCACCCCAGGACGGAAACTTTCGTTCGAAGCCGAGTTGGAGAACTGGGCCGAAGGAATGGACTACTGCGCCGTTCCGGTTCCCGCCGAGATCACCCAGGCTCTGGGGACGACGGGGCCGGTGCTGGTCCTCGCGCGCGTGAACGACTCGGAGCCCTTCCAGGTCAGCCTCTTTCCGGTCGGCGGCGGCCAGCACTACATTCGCATCAAGGCGAAAGTGCGTCAGGAGACGAACACCAAGACCGGTGATCTCATCCGGTTGCGCATGACGGTCCTCGATCGGGCAAGTGTCACGATTCCTGACGACCTGCTCCGTGCGCTTCAAGCCGAACATGTGGTGGAGGCATTCAAGTCACTGCCGCCCGGAAAGCAGAATTTCATGATCCGGCGAATCGACGAGGCGGTCGGCCCCAAGACGCGCGAGAAGCGAATCACGGATGTCGTGATGGCTGCATACCAGCGGAGGGAGGAGCTCGCAGACAAAGGGAACGTTGGAGGCGGCACAAGTCCACCCCACGACCCGGTGGACTCCAGGCGCGACTGACGCATCCATCGAGCTGACGTCCCAGGGGGCTGCGCCCTTCGCCCGCCGGTCGTGTCAAACGTCAGATCTCCCAGACCCAACCTCGGCACCATCCAGCATGAGCAATTCGAAACCTCGCAACCCACCATGGGCCGAAGTCGCAGATTCGGCGGCGACCTCTGACGCGGCAACCGAGCGCAAGAAGCTCGTTCCGCTCTGGATCAAGATTTTTGGGTGGATTTTCATGGCCCTGGGGATCGCGAGCTTCGTTCTGCCGATGGCGGCGCCCGTTCTTGGCAAGCCTGCGACTTACGAGATCTTCGGCCTTCACCATCAAGGCGCTCCGTTCGACCCCATGGCGCTCGCCATCTCTGCGATCATTCTGTCGTTGGCAGCATCAGCGTATGGCTTGCTCTTCGGGAAGTCGTGGGGGCTCGCTGCGTGCCTGGTCACCGGGTATGGTGGTGTTGCCATCTGCCTTGGCTCGATGGTCCACTCAGTTGCCTCGCAAGGCACCCTCACCATCCGCCTGGAGTTGCTGCTTCAGGTTCCGTATCTGGTGAAGTTGCACAAGATCAAGCCCCTTTGGCTCTCCGGTGCGCGCTCCCATCGAGAAGCCTGACCCTCCCATCGAAAGGGCGTCGGCCGGCAATCCGGCCGCCGCCTCTCCTGTCAAACGTCAGTCATCACGCACAGTCTGGACACGATGTCACTGAATCGGCTCATCCGCATTCCTGCTGGACCGCTGACGTTCAGGCGCGTCCAACTCGTAGGCGAATCGGCATGAAGATGTACATCCTGGTCCGAGACGACATCCCGCTCGGCTTCGCCATGGTCGCGGTCGCACACGCATCCCTCGCTGGGTACCTGAAGTTCCAGGATGCGCCGGAAACGAAAGAGTGGCTCGCCGGTCCGTTCTTCAAGGCGATCTGCAAAGCCAACCCGAAGGAGTTCGACAACGCCAAGCGCGTGCCGGACCATGTCGTCCTCACGGAGTCGGCACTTGGCAACCAGGAAGTCGCGATCGTTTTCAAGCCACGAGCGGAATGGCCCAAGATGTTCAGATTCCTGAGGCTCTACCGCGATGCGCCTTCGGCCGCGCCAGGCACCGGGGATGCCTGACACACTCTGCATCTGGCCCGCCGTGTCCTTGGCGCCCTGGGCGGCGCCATGGTGGCCGTTCGGTGGTTCGTTGCTGGCGGCGAGAATGCGCACGGACCTTTTCATCGAGAGGATCCGCCCTGGGATGCCAGGCCAGGTCTCTCATGTCGAACATCAAGCATCGCAGCCGGGACGTCCATGAGCCAGCCCTCTCTTTCGATGCTCATCGAGGCCCTGCAAGCGCAGCCAGGCGGGGAGAAGTACGAACACTTTCTCTCCATCTTCAGCCAGTCCTCGGTGGGAGTGGTGGTCATCGGTGCGCCTGAGGGGAACCCGGGCGGAACGTTGAAGGCGGATGGCGAGCGAATTTCACTGGGGTCGTCCCGACACGGTGACGGCAAGTCCCGCGTCCTGGCCTTCGCCGACCCCAAGGAGTTCATTGCCAACTTCGGCCCGCGGTTCAACGGCGAGATGCTGGGTGAAGATGTCTTCAAGGTCGCGCTTCACAACCAGACTTGTGACGGCATCCTGCTGAACAGTGCCGAAGCGCCCATCAGCCTTCCGATGGAACGAGTCGACATTCAACGGTTTCTGCAGTCCGCCCCGCCAGGCCAGGATGGTCCTGCGAAACGTCCATGGTGGAAGCCTTGGAAGAGATGAAGCCGGGCCCATTCCCCGAGAACATGCACAAGCTGGGACATTTTGAAAGTGACGAGTGGGTTGAACACGTGCATCCGGCCGTGTATGAAGTTTCCCCGCCTGGGGGCTCGAATCAGCGCATCGTTGCCGGAGTTCCGCGCGGAAACCCGGAGGTTTTCGGCAGTCTGGTCGCTTCGCTGACACCTCCGTTCCATCTGCTGTATGTGCTTCACACCCCGAGAGGCGAAGGGGAGGCGGGTCGTTACCAAAGTCCGGCGATCAGTTCGGAAGATGTCCAGGCGTTTCTGACGAGGTTCTCGGAGTTCCTTTCTGCGGATGCCCGCTTCGATATCTGGGCCCACTCACCGGATGACGGCGCCACGGTGGTTTGGGATCGCCACAACCAGGTCTTCGCGTATGGCCCGCTCACGCGTTTCGAGTTCGTCCTTCAGCGTCTTGGTTTCGAGCGGGGACGTGTGCAGGTGCCTTCTCCGCACCAGCATCACTACCGCGCGGAGTTCGATGAAGAGGCGTCCCGGGTCCTCCAGGCGTTCGCGTGGCGTCACACGCCATTGCGGGACGGAGATGAACAATGACCCGGCGGTCCGACCCGCCGCCAGGAAGGATCGATCTCGTGGCTGAACCCGACGAAGGCGGAAGGCCGCCGCACCGCCGGATGGCACCAGCGCCCGCGACGCTGCGTTCACAGTAGGATGCACGGCGAGGAGGCTCGGATGTCGAGAGCTTCCGGCGAGCAGCAGGCAACCCCATTTCAGTCGGAGTGCATCGCATCCATGCCGATCCAGGTCACCGCCGAAGAGACGATCTCCATCGGAGCGTCCGCCGTTGTCGAGGGGCCCGCGCCCGAGGGACGTTGCGTTGCCGTCTTTGAAGACGACGGCGACACGGGCTATTTCTATGCGGTCGACCCGTCCGCCGGAGGCAACCCGATCCAGGATGCCGTCCACATCTACAACGTGGCGAACGTGGCGGATCGGGACGCACCTTCGGTCGTCCAGATCGGCTGGTCCGCCGATTCGAGGAAAGTCGTTCTGCTCATCAACGGCCACCCGCACGCCGTCTTCGACTTCGAGTCGAAGCGGGGCTTTTGCAGGACGGGATTCCCGCCACCGTCCGGGGAGGGACCCTGGTCCGTGGGGGGCCATCGGTGGGACGACGCGGCGCTGCAGCTGTTCGTGTGACGGGGCCGTTCGATCATGTCCACGAGCGATCAACCGGAGAAGCTGCAGGAGGTGCTCCGTTCTGCGGCGCAAAGCATGTTCCCGGCCGAAGACGATGACGGTTCGATCGATGTGAATTCCAGAAGCCTTGACGGCGACACACCGCTGCACGTGTTCGTCTGGCGAGGTGACGTGGCGTCGGCGAGGGTGCTTGTCGAAGCTGCGGCCGACGTGAATGCCGCGGGCGACATGGGTGAAACACCGCTGCATGTCGCGCTGAATCAGCAGAACGAAGCGCTGGTCCGCCTGTTCGTGGAGGCGGGGGCGCGCACGACGATCCGCTCCGGATTCGGCGAGACGGCTCAAGACATTGCACAGCGAGTCGGCGGGATCTTCGCCAAGCTCGTTCCCGTTCGCCGTGGAGAGCGCCAGAACAGAAGATGAGCAAAGCACGAACCATCCTCGCGTACGAGCTGACCGGCCAGGACGATGACTCGTACATGCTGGGCGAAGAGACCTTCGAGCCGGCATCGGCCCCAGGGGATTGGCGCTTCGGACGTGAAGGGCTTCCGCATCCGGCCACCTGCACCGCGTGTGGCGGGAAGATCGATGCCGGCTACGTGAATCCGCACTACCGGGTGAAGAAGCGGCGAAGGGATCTCACGGCGACGTACGACGGGTACCTCCTGGCTTCGGTGCGCCTGTGCGAGGTCCTGAAAGAGAGCGGTGCCGACGCCGCCGATTTCGTGGCGCTGCCGGCTGACCCGGGGTACTTCTGGCTCCGTCCGACGGCCGTGCTGAGCTACTCGGTGAGGAGTGCCTGCGGCGCTGCGATTCATGTGGGCAGTTCGCGGATGCCGTGGTGCCGGTGCCGCTGTTCCTGGCGCAGCTGGCCCAGCCGCTGTCACCCGGGGTGTACCGCTCCAGCATGGAGTTCGGCTCGGTGCCCCTGAAATCGTTCGGCGTTGTCGTGGGTGAAAGCACCGGCGCAGCGCTTGAATCGGCCGCGCTCAAAGGGGTGGAACTGGGGCCGCTCCATGCCACCGCGTGACCCGTCGGTCGAGCGGACGGGGCCAGTGGACCCCGCCCGCTTCACTCCTCCGCTCCTGTCATCGTGAGGTATCCCATGCGTTTCTCCATCGCTGTCCCGCTCGCTGCACTGGCCGTCGCTTCGTCGGCAACCGCCGCGGCCGCCGCGCCGTGCCAGGAGCCCGAACTGGAGTCGGTGGCCAGCGACGACCCGGAGTGCCACTTCTACAAGGGAACCAGGCATTTCCGGGAGAAGGACTATCAGGCAGCCTTGCAGGAATGGCTCGCCGTCATGGAGGCCAAGGAACTGCCGAAGGAGCTCGAGTACCTGCGACTCAACGCCCAGAACAACCTGGGCTACCTCTACTACATGGGGCTGGGTGTCCGGAAGAACACGGAGCTCGCGATCCAGCAGTACTGGCTGCCGGCTGAGAAGGCCGGCCACGAAGAGGCGGCCTATCACCTGTGCCACGCGTATGCCGAAGAGAATCGGAACGTCGCGCTGGGCTATTGCCGGGAGGCACTTCGCCGCTATGGCAGGCTCGGCGAGACCGACGAGGGCGATGCCGCAGTGGTCGCCCAGTTGCGCCGCTACATTTCGCACCTGGAGGGGAGGTGATGCCTGCCCCGTCCATCGACATGCCCACACGGACATCCCCATGAGCGAGATCTACCTCAGCACCGATGTCGAGACCGATGGCCCGATCCCCGGCCCTCACTCCATGTTGAGCTTCGGTTCCGCCGCCTACACCTCGGACAAGCAGCTCGTCTCGACTTTCTCCGCCAACCTGGAAACGCTGGAGGGGGCCGCCCCTCATCCCAAGACGGCCGAGTGGTGGGCGACACAGCCCGCGGCATGGGCTGCATGCAGGAAAGACCTGCAGAACCCCGAAAGCGCCATGCGGGCCTATGTCGACTGGATCAAGTCGCTCAAAGGGAAGCCCGTGTTCGTCGCCTATCCCGCAGGCTTCGACTTCCTCTTCGTCTACTGGTATCTCATGCGCTTCGTGGGCGAGAGCCCCTTCAGCCATTCGGCACTGGACATGAAGTCGTATGCGATGGCGGTCATGAAGACCGAGTATCGCGAGAGCACCAAGCGCAACATGCCGAAGCAATGGTTCGACAAGTTTCCCCACACGCACGTCGCACTCGATGATGCGATCGAACAGGGGGCGCTGTTCTGCAACATGCTCAAGGCGAATCAGTCGAAGAGCGGTGCCTGGTCCGAAACTCCGCCGCATTCGAGCCGATGACCTGCGGCGCCGCTCATCCCGAACGTCAGACCTCGACAGAACATGCCAAACAAGCCCCCCAAGCTCATCGCCATCGATCACGACGACTACCACGCGGAGTTCGTCGGAAAGACCGTCGACGGTCGCCAGTTTTTCTTGACGACCCCATTCGAGCCCGCCATCGGAGATAAGGCCGGAGAGGAGTTCGTCGCGCTGTATCTGTTTGACAAGAAGGGCGCGCTCTTGGAAGCACGGATCGACAGCCTCGGGCCTCGGGACTCGATGGATGAAGCCGCGCGACAGCAACTCCACGAGCGACGCCTGTCCGAGATCGAGCCGGTGAAGTCTCAGCGGATCAAGATCGCGCCGTTCTCGGTCGAGAAATTCGGCACCGTCTTCGGCCTGGTCCTCCGGACACCCGAGGACGAAGACGATGACTGGGCGGTGGAGGCTCAGCCGGGAAACTACATGGCATTCTTCGAGCCTTGGGACAGCGGCGAGTACGACACCTGATGGGCGCGGGAGATCCGGCCCATCCATCGATCGGTCGCCCAGAAGCCTTGGGCTTCGGGGTCTCGTTCATGTGAAACGACAGGCATCGCAATGGGCACGACATTTCGCTTCATGGAAGATCCAGCCGCTTCATCCAGCGTGCTCGGCTGGTTTCGAAACCTCGAGGCTCCGCCCAGAGAGGTGAAATCGGAGAGGGGACTCACGCTGCATTTCCAGGAAGCTGGTCCCGTGAACTTCAACGCAGACGGTCGAGTCGACGCGAAGGCGTCTCCAGTTGCCAGCATCTTTCTTCCGCGCATTCGACGCGGAGCGCTGTGGACCGTCGGCGAGGTGCATTTCCTCGCCACGCCGTTGCGGGAGCGATTCCCGGCGGTTCACAAGATCAGTACCGCATTCTCGAAGTGGCTTTCCACGCAGGAGTGCGTCTACAGCAACAAGCGCAAGATCAACCCGTTCTCGTACTACCTCGAGGGCTCTGTCCAGAACCACGATCCGGAAGTTTTCGCGTTCGAATCCGCGCTGAGCGCGTTGAACGCGGGGCAATACTTCGTGACCGAAGACGATACGGAGTTCCGGCTGGATGCCATCTGCAAGATGCTGGGCCTCAGAGGCGTCGAGTGCCGCGATTCATGACGCTTCCGCCGAACCGGGGCACCATGGCCTTCGGCTCATGTCCACATCTCATCTCGAACATCGGGCGTTCAACATGGAAGCATGGTGGGGGCTGGTGGTTCACCTGATGGCTTCCGGGAAGCACGGTGAAGCCATTCTTGTGACGCAGCGCGCAGCGGAAGCCGGGAGTGTCGCCGCACGGGTTCGGCTCGCGATGTTCGGCGAAGAGGCTGGAGTTTCTGATGGGGAGGCTGGGCGGATCGTGGAGGCCGCGGAGCGAATCGCAGGTGATGACGTCACGTTGCATTGGGCATTGCGAGGCGCGCATGAACTTCTTCTTGGGGAATGTGACTACGAGGAGAAGTCTCGGCGGGTTCTTCGGCACTTGGAGGCGTATGCCGTCCTGTCTGAAGACGTGCAGGCTGTCTTCGCTGTCGCAATGAACTACTTGGCGGGGCGAATCGGTGTTCCTGGTGACCATGCGGTCGCACTCGACTGGCTCTACTGCGCGGCCGCGCTGGGCCACGAGCGTGCTCAAGAAATGGTCTCGTGGCATGTGGCTCCCGGCGCTTCGATCGAGCGGAACCATCCCGGCGCACTCCGCCGTTCACGCCGTACGTGAGACTCCATGCCCGTCGATTCGATGAAAGCCGAGTTGTGTGCCTTGTTCACTGCGACGCTGCCAGCGGACCTGGCCGGTCGGTTCTCGGAACTGCTCGGCTTCAAGCCGAGTCGGTGGAGCAAGCTCGACCCGTGGCGGGTGTGGCATTACCTGGACCACCCCACGGTGTCCGAGTGGAATGGGAGTGCGCAGGAACTGCTGGCGGCGGTGAAGTTCGCCGCTCACGCTGAGTCCGAGGTGACCGTTCTGCGCTGCGGTCATGAACGGCCAGGTCTTTCGCGGCAGAGGCTTCAAGACGCACTGCTCGGGGAATTGGCTGTGTTCGAGGGCTTCGTTTCCGTTGTGCCGGGGCGCCTCGGGCTTGCGATCAACCACGATGGAGGTTGGTGTGTACTGTCGAATGGAACGCGGGTGCCTGAAGCGCATTGACCATGTATACCGTGAATCGAGAGGATCCTGAATCGCCGGTGGCTGCGAGCCTGATGGACGCGCTCTCGGAGACACTCGCCAGAATCACCGGTGACAGCGGAAAGTCATCCTTCGATCCAGGTGACGTTCGGGGGGAGAGGGCACGCTTTGTTGTCGCACGCACGACTGCAGGGGTACCCGCGGGCTGTGGTGCGTTCCGCCCGCTCGAGGCGTCCGTTGCGGAGGTCAAGCGCATGTACGCGGTGCCGGGCATGTCGGGTGCGGGGAGTGCCGTACTGGCCCACTTGGAGGCCGAGGCGCAGGCGCTGGGCTATTCCGAGCTGTGGTTGGAAACGCGTCTCGTGAACGTGCGCGCAGTCGCGTTCTATGAGAGGAACGGCTACGCTCGTATTTCAAACTTCGGAAAGTATGTGGGCAACATCGAAGCTGCTTGCTTTGCCAAGTTGCTCTCTGCCGCAGGTGTCTGACCTGCACGTGGAACGCACGCGACCGATCAGCCGCTGCCACTGCGATTCCGTCGCTCATTTCAAGATGTCGGGTGTCCATTCAATGCTCCAACTCGTCGTTCCCTCCGAGCAGTATCTGCCCAGCTATGCAGCGGCACTCCGCCGCGGCTGGTCGCCGAACAACGAGCGCGGTGCGGCCGCGGCGCTCGAAGAGCTCGCCCAGATCGAAACCGATCCTGCCGCCTTTGTCGCGTCCCTCGATGACATGGACGGGCGCGGCGCTCCCGTCAAGATGCCCGATGGATCGATGGTGCCCCGCCTGCCGGGTTTCAGGCGCTGGATGTGGGACGGGGAGGTCGTCGGAAGCATCGGCTTCCGATGGAAGCGCGGGACGGTCGAGCTTCCGCCCTATTGCCTGGGCCACATCGGGTACTCCGTTGCCCCATGGATGCGGCGGCGGGGCCATGCCACGTCGGCGCTCCTGAGCATGTTGGACGAAGCTCGCAGACTGGGACTTCCCTACGTGGAGATCACGGCGGACGTGGACAACCTGCCTTCGCAGAAAGTCATCCTGGCCGCAGGTGGAGCCCTTCATGAGCGGTTCGACAAGCCGCCGCAGTTCGGCGGCAAGCCCTGCCTGCGCTTTCGGATTGCCTTGGCATCGTGACACGCACCCTTTCGTCGATCGGACGCGTTGTGCCTTAGAGTAGAGCCCGAACAAGAACGAACGCAGCACCTGGGGAGGTCGCATGGTCGAAGGCAGTTCGCATCGGCACAGAGCCGGGTGGTCCGAAGCGGTTCGCGTGGGACGCCGGGGGGGCGACCACCGGTCCATGGCGCGTCCCCGGGCACGCCTTCTCGTGTCGCTCATGGCGTTGGCCATGCACAGCGCGCACGCCGCGGACGAGGGGTTCTCCGGCGCATGGTCGATCGACCTGCGCACGCCCGCGCAACGCGCGCAGCGTGCCGGGTGTGGAGAAGCCTCGTTCGTCCTCGAGCAGACGGGCCGCCGGATCACCGGCGCTCACACCATGGCGACCGCCGGTTGCGGTCGGATCAACGAAGGCGGCGAAGGCTCGGTCCACGGGGAAGTGGACGGAGACCACGCGCTGCTGTTCGTCACGAGCGGCCGGACCGGGACCGTGGTCAAAGGTCGTGCGACGCTGAAGGGCGGTGGGCTTGACTGGGAGACTTCCGAAGAAGTCCGGGCAGGGGCGCCCATGGGCGATTCGCCGCTCATTCTCGGCAAGGGCTTCCTTGCACGCGTGCGAAAGTAGCCGTGCGGAAAGTGCTCCCGGGCACTCATCGGCAACCGGCAGGATCAGCGAGTCATCACATCAAGAACAGAAGGGGGAGCTCATGGAATCGATCGTCATCGCGGTGGTCATCTACACCGTGTTCGTCGTCTTTCCGTTCAAGCTGGCGGCGGGCTGGCTGGATGCCGATCGCAACGATTGGGTGTCATGTTTCTTCGCCGTGCTCATCGCGGGTGTCCTGGGCGGTGGCGTCTCGGGTGTGTTCGGGGGCGGCCTGACGATGGCGTTCTTCGGAAAAACACAAGGCCTGCTGTCGCTGGCGATCGTCGCCCTGGTGTCCGGCCTCACGAATCGCTTCGTGTTGGGAACGACGTTTGTTCGGGGTGTCTTCATCACCGCGATCGGTGCCTTGCTGATCCCGGGCATTCTCGTGGCGGGTCTGTTCGTCGCCTCGAAGCTCGTGCTGGGCTGACACCATGGGCGCTGCATCGGGCTCCGGGCTCACCGTGATCAAGGTTCTGGCCGTGGCCGCCGTGTTCGGCGCGCTCCTGGGAGCGAAGACGGTGGCGGAAGCGAACTTCTCGCTGCAGGCCACCGTGTTGGCGAAACGGCATCTGCAGACGGGTCGCACCGCGGAAACGGACCCATCGTTCGCAGAGGCCCTCGCCGTCCTGGCGCTGGTCGCAACCGAACGGGAAGTGCCCGGGTCGCTGCAGCAGAGCGAACAGGCGGCAAGAACAACGCGCCTTTGGGGCTGTCTGCTCCTGGGCGTTTCAATCACCGGTCTTCTCGGCCTCGCCTGGCTCCATGTCCGGAGGGGCGCCGCCGGATCGACCGCGCGCCGCCGCAGAAGCGTGTCTGCCAACGAATGACCCCATGCAGGGAATGAACCCATGACAACCCAAGGCAAGCAGATCGAGAAGTTCAGCAAGTTCCTCAGCCTCGTGCTGCGGCATGCGCCGGAGACCATCGGGCTCACCCTCGACGGCTCGGGGTGGGCGAACGTCGATGAACTGATTTCGCTGGCGAACGCTCACGGACAGGCGCTGAGCCGGGCTCTCGTCGAGGAGATCGTGGAGACCAGCGACAAGAAGCGCTTCGCCTTGAGCGCCGATCGCTCGCGCATTCGAGCCAACCAGGGCCACTCCGTCGAGGTCGACCTCGGGCTGGAGGCGAAGGAGCCACCCGACATCCTGTTCCATGGCACGGCAGACCGGTTCCTCGCATCGATCCTGTCGACCGGCGTCAACTCGCAGTCGCGGCAGCACGTGCATCTGTCTTCCAGCGTCGAGGTGGCGCGCTCGGTAGGCGCGCGCCATGGCCGGCCGGTCATCCTCGTGGTGGATGCCAAGGGCATGCAGCGCGACGGGCATCGCTTCCACCTTTCGGAGAACGGCGTGTGGCTGACCTCGGCCGTGCCGCCTCGGTACATGCGGACGCTGGGCGAGGGCGGGCATGCGGCCTGACCCCTTCGTTGCCCGCCGGATCGGTCCCCCGTGACCATGTCGTAGAGTCGATGCCTGAGCAGGACCGAAGGCAGTACCCTACCTTGAACATCAGGGCTCGCAGTGGAAGAATTCGATCGCAAGGTTCGCCAGGACATCGAGACCTACGGTTGCTCGGTGCTGCACATCGCCGCGGAAGGTGATCTTCCGCCGTTCGCCTACTCCGTCGGCATCACGAAGAGTGCTTCGGCTCCCGAAGTGGTGGTCATCGGACTCAAGCAACCGATGGCCCACTTCGTCGTGAACGAATACAACCGGAGGGTCCGAGCCGGTGAGCCCGTCTTGCCCGGCAGGATGCATTCGGGCTTCGTCCAGGGGTTCGACCTCGCGGCCGAGAAGGTGGATCCATCGTTCTACGAAGAGTACTTCGGCTACAACCTCTGGTTCAACGAGGGGCCGTCCTTCGAGGTCGTGCAGCTCGTCTACCCCAACACGTCGGGTGTCTGGCCCTGGCAGCCGGAAGCGAGCGCCTGGTTCAAGTCATGGCAACCCATCCTCACGTCCAACCCCGCCTTTTCCATGAAGCCCACACTGGCCACACGCAAGCCCGTCGAAGACATGTCGGTCGAGGACCTGGAGACCTATCCCGTCTGGGAGTTCGCATGGGATGAAGAGGGCAGCGACGAGCAGGACGAGACCTGGGTTCGTCCGATCGACGAGGCCGTGATCCACGAGCGTTTTTCCCTCTGTGCCGGGGCCGCCGTCCGCCTGGCCAATGGCCTCGTCTATCCGGCGGTTCTCTTTGGTGAGGTGGGCGATTTCAATGGGGTCGCCCTGCTGACGCTCGAAGGGCGAGTCCTGTTCACCGTGGCGGATTCGAAGGCGGCAGTGAAGGCCACGCTGAAGCAGCTCGGTTTGCCGCATGCTGCCGTGTTCCCCATGGCATACAGCACCCGGGCGCCGCTTCGTGCAACGGGGCAGCCGGCGATGGGCACGTTCCAGGTCGCCGCGGCAACCTGACCCCTTCCACCCATCGGGCAGGCCGCCCATGTCGAACGCCAGGTGTTCGGAGCACTTCAGATGACCAGACGAACCAAGCCGTATCTGATCCGGGCGTCGATTCGTCCCGACGACGACACCGACGTGGACTACGACACCTGGCCGTTCAGCATCCCCGCCGTGCGGGAGATCGAGAGCATCGACTTCCATCCGAACGTCACCTTCCTGGTGGGTGAGAACGGCGCCGGCAAGTCGACGGTCATGGAAGGCATCGCCGTGGCCCTCGGCTTCGGACCGGAGGGCGGAACGAGGAACGTGCAGTTCCAGTCGGCGGGCGCCATCTCCGCCCTGCACGACCACCTGCGGCTGATCCGGGGCATTCCCAAACCACGCGACGAATACTTTCTCCGCGCCGAGAGCTTCTTCAACGTGGCGAGCTACATGGACGGGACGGGATACCTCGACAGCTACGGCGGAAAGTCGTTGCACTCGCAGTCCCACGGGGAGTCCTTCACGGCCGTGCTGCTGAACAAGCTGCGCGGCAACGGCATCTACCTGCTGGACGAACCGGAGGCGGCACTGTCACCCAATCGCCAGTTGGCCGCACTCAGTGCGATCCACCAGCTGGTCGAGGACCATTCCCAGTTCATCATCGCGACGCATTCGCCGATCCTGCTGTCGTATCCCCACGCGAAGATCTTCCTGCTGGACAAGACGGGGGTGACCGAAGTCGCATACGAGGACACCGAGCACTACGCCGTCACGCGGGACTTTCTCAATCACTACCCTCGGCGCCTCGAGCAGCTGCTGCAGGATGAGCCCGACATCTGAGCCCCGTCGCGCCCGGTCGCGGGCGAGTGAACTTGGGGAGTTGACCCTGTGGTGAAGGAGGACTGATGACACTGAAGAAGAAGGGCAAGTACTGGTACGGGACCACCCCGGAGGACACGCGGACCGAGGTCGGCCGATACAGCAAGCTCAATGCGCACGAGGCGGTGAAGTTCGCGGCATCCGCTTGTGCCTGCAACAACAGGACGTTCAAGCTCGAGACGGATGAGGACGAAGGTGTGGCCCGGCGAACCTGCACGGCCTGCGGGAGTCTTCACCTCATGGGCGATGGCGAGCAGTACGCCGATGGGGCGAATCTGGAGGCCCATGAATGCGTGTGCGGGGGCGAGGCGTTCGAGTTGCTGTCGGGCGTCGCCCTGTACGACGGCAGCAACGATGTGCGCTGGTACTACATCGGTTGCCACTGCTCGCGATGCCAGCTCACGGGGGTCTTCGCGGACTGGAAATGCGAAGCCGGCGATGCCGAGGCGTTTCTCGGCAACATCTGAACCCACACCCAGGTGACGACGACCATGTACCCATGCCCCTACTGCAACGAACCCGGTATCCATGGGCTGCACAAGTGGGCATCGAGCATCCGGACGCCCGCCGAATGCAGGAGGTGCGGCGGCCTCGTTGCCGTACCGGTCGTCAACGCGAGCGGCATCCTGGCTGCGAGCGCGCTGATGCTCACTGCGGGCGGCTTTCTTGCGGTGGCCCTCAAGTCGTCGGTGTGCTTCTGGCTGTTTACGGTGGCGGTCCTGGGGTTCTACGTGTGGCGCTGGCACTCGGCCCCGCTGACCAGGATCTCCGCAGGCCAGAGGGACTCGGCCCTGAAGCTGTCCTGGTCGGCCTCGTTGCTGGCACTCTTCGTCGGCCTCCTGTCCAGGTGAGCGTCGCGATCGTCATGAGCGGGAGTTCCCTGTCGATGGCGTAGAGTAGTGGCCCATCGGCAGCCGTTGCCGATTTCGGGGTGATTCCCTCTCCGGGGAGGTGCCATGAACGACGCCACACGCGAAGTACGAGGCCTGAGGCCCGACCGCGAAGTCCTGACCCGGCAGCGCCTGCCGTACTTCGTGGGCATCTCGGGCGACACGGTGGGTGCCACCGGCCTGTCGATGCACCTCGTCGTGATTTCGCCGGGCGCGCGGGCCGACCCGCACCTCCACGTCGGGTACGAGACGGGCATCTACGTGCTGGAAGGCAAGGTGCTCACGCGCTGGGGGCCGGCGCTGGAGAACGAGGTCGTCAGCGAGGCGGGTGACTTCCTCTTCGTGCCGCCCGGTGTGCCGCACGAAGCCATCAACCTCAGTGCCACGGCACCGGCACGGGCCGTGGTGGCGAGGAACCATCCCGCGGAGCAGGACCTGGTCGAGCCCTTCCTCCGGCCAGCCGGGCCGGCGGGTGCATGGCATGCCACCGATGCCTGATCGGCATCCTCTCGAAACGCCCGGATCGGCGTTGCGCCATGACTGCGGGAGGGGGGTCGGGTCAGGGCATCTCCTGCAGCGGCCAGACGTCGACGACCCCCTGCGCAACCGCGCAGGGCGACTTCGACACCTGGGCGATGGCTTCCTGCAGGTCCTTGGCGTCGATCACGGCGAACCCCGCGATCGGCAGGTCGCTGCGCAGGAAGGCACCCTGGGTCACCTGGACCCCGGCATCGTCGTGGTTTCTGACCTGCACCGGGGGGCCGGCGATGCCGATCAACGCGCCGCTGTCGCGCAGCCGGGCGTCCTGGGCGTGGGCTGCCGCGCGCACGGGCTCGGCCGTGCGCTGGTAGCCGGCCTCATCGCCATATCCGATCGTGATGAACTTCGCCATGTCGGCTCTCCTGTTCGAGGAACACGCCGTGCGTGGAGGCAATCGGCGCTCCCGTGCCGGCGATCCCGGACGCCCACTAAGATGACCCCATGGCACGTCCCCGGGCCGTCGAGGCGCGGGAACCAACACAGGCACGTGGACCCCAGGGAGCGATCGTGACGGTCAAGCGTATGGACAACATCGGCATCGTGGTGGCCGACCTCGAGGCGGCCATCGGCTTCTTCATCGAGCTGGGCCTCGAGCTCGAGGGGCGTGCCCCGATCGAAGGGGACTGGGCGGATGGGGTCACGGGCCTGAAGGACATGCGTGTGGAGATCGCGATGATGCGCACGCCGGATGGCCACGGACGCCTCGAACTCTCGCGTTTCCTCGCACCCCCTGTGGTGGCCGACCACCGCGTGGCGCCGGTGAACGCACTCGGCTACCTGCGTGTCATGTTCACCGTGCAGGACATCGACGAGACGCTGGCCCGGCTCCGGCAGCACGGCGCCACCCTGGTCGGCGACGTGGTCCAGTACGAAGACACGTATCGCCTCTGCTACATCCGCGGGCCGGAAGGAATCCTGATCGGGCTGGCCCAGGAACTCCCGGAGCGTGCCGCCCCATGACGTTGTTCTTCCGCACGGGGTGCAGGAACTGTGGCGATCCGACGTTCCGCGGGTTCTCAGCCTTCAGTCGCGGCCGATGCCTGCTGTGCGCGCTTCGGTGGCGGCACCGCACCTCGGAGCCGAAGGTCCCGGTGAACCCGGAGGCATGGTCCGAGTCGAGCAAACGCTCGCGGAGCTTCAGCGGCGAGCCGGGCCAGAGCTACACCAACGAGTACTACTGGTGCCGGCGGTGTGCGGCGCCCGCGGTGTTCACGGCGGAGCAGCAGCGCGATGCCTGCGAGGTCCGGAAACGGTCCATTCATCAACGACGGGTTCTCTGCGATCCCTGCTGGAAGGCGGATGCGGATCGCAAGGCGGAAGCCGTATCACGAGGTTCTCTCCCATGAGCATCCTTTCACCCAATGCCCGGCTCGTCACCGCCATCTTCGATGAAATCGCCAAGGGCAACGGCGTTCCCTTCTGGGAGTCGTGCCACGACGACCTGGTGTGGCGCACCATCGGGACCGGGTCCTGGAGCGGCGAGTTCGCCGGCAAGCAGACCGTGATCGACGAGGTGTTCCGCCCGCTGAACCGCGCCCTCGTCGAACGTGCCACCGTGCCCACCCGCGTGATCGATGGTGGCGACATCGTCGTCGTCCAGGCCCGGGGCCGGAACCTCACGCGCGACGGCCAGCGCTACGACAACGACTATGTCTTCGTGATCCACTTCCAGGACGGGAAGATCGTCCGGTACGAGGAGTACTGCGACACGGCGCTGATCGAGCGCGTGCTGCCCGATCGCATCGCGGCGAAGTCGATGCCGAAGGCGGGCTGAACGGCCAACGCGCTCCTCACCTCCACGCATCACATGAAAAAGCTGCTCGCTTCCGTCTTTGGCTCGAAAGCCCCCGCCGAGAAGGCACGGCCGACGCCGAAGAGACCGGTCCTCATCGAGGCGCCGAAGAGGGACGATCTCCGCGAACTCGCCCTGCAGGTGATGCATGCGGAGGAGCTCTCCCGCGCCGCTGGCGGGGTCGGCAAGCTGGCCGGCGAGCTGCACGACCTGCGGTCGATCCAGAAGGTCCTGGATTCGAGGCAGGTCGAGCCGGAGGCGACCTACTCGCTTCAGTCGCTCGGGGTCGCCTTCGGCCGGGTCTTCGTCCGGAACAACGCGGGCTACGACTGGTGCATGGTGGACGACGAGTACGGGCGAGTCGCCGCGATCCGCTACAAGGAGACCTCCATCCGCGTGTTCCCGAAAACGATGATCTCCAAGCGGGTGGAGGCGGGCGAGAGCGTCGATGTCGAGTCGCTCTATGACGTGATGCAGAGCCAGCTCGAGTCGATCCGGCGAGAGATCGACGCGGACGCGTGATCCGATGGCCTTCGACATGTTCCTGGGCGAGGGTGGGCGCGACGGCATCGGCCACCACGAGGAGTTCATCTTTCCCCTGGCCCAGGGCGACGAGGCGCGGTATCCCGAGCTGGTGGCACTCGCGCGCGAGTTCCACGACGACCCTCGGATCTCCGCGGCCCGGGCGAACCGCCTCGTGCATGAGCTGATCGAGCTGCTTGTCTCGAACGGTGGCGCGGGCAACAAGCCATTGGCCACCGTGGTGCTGCGGCTCGCGGCATTCTTCGGCGCGGCGCATCGCACGGGTCAGGACATCCGGTGCCGCAGCGATTGACGAGGCCGCGGGCGCGGGTGCGTGCCCCAGGGGCAGGAAGGGCCGGTGCCCGAATGCCGCTAAGCTTCCGGCCACCGGACCACCCCAGGAGCACGCCATGCGACCTCTTCGGTTTTCCATCAACGTCACGCTGGACGGATGCTGCGACCACCTCGCGGGCACCGCGGACGAGGAGCGGCACCGCCACTTCGCCGACCGCCTCGCGCAGGCCGACGCGCTGCTGTTCGGCCGCGTCACCTACGGAATGATGGAGTCGGCGTGGCGGCGGCCGGCGTCGGGTGCGTGGCCCGACTGGATGAGCGACTGGATGAAGCCCTTCGCCGAGACGATCGACGCGGCGAAGAAGTACGTCGTGTCGAGCACCCTGGAGCGGGTCGACTGGAACTCGGAGCTGGTGCGCGGCGACCTGGGGACCGCGGTCCGGGCCCTCAAGCAGCAGCCGGGCAAGGGGCTGTTCGTCGGCGGCGTGACACTTCCGCTGGCGCTGGCCGAACTGGGCCTGATCGACGAATACGAGTTCGTGGTGACCCCCCGGCTGGCCGGCCACGGGCCGACGCCGTTCGCCGGCTTGTCGAAGTACCTGGACCTGAAGCTCGTGGGTCGCAAGGAGTTCGGCTCGGGGGCGGTGTCGTTGCGGTACGAACCCCAGTGACATCCACGCACCCACCCATGTCCGACGACCAGGAGTGTTCATGACCCGAGGGACCGACAAGCTCGACCGCATGATCGCCGGGACCCACGAACGGTCCCGCTGCGGAGAGTCCATGAACCTCCCGCTGGTGAACGCGTACCGTGCAGGCCATGTGCGGTGTTCCCACGTCATCGAGGGCCGCTTCGCCAACTCGAGCGGGGCCGTGTTCGGAGGCTACCTGTCCGCCTTGCTCGACGACGTCACCGCCCATGCGGCGATGACCCTGCTGCCGGACGACAAGGTCTGCTCGACCGCGGAGCTGTCGGTGAGCTACTTCCGGCCCTGCTTCCCGGAGGACGGGGCCGTGACCCTCGAGGCGGAGGTGGTCAACCAGAGCCGGCGCATGTACCACATCGAGGCCACGGTCCGGCGCCACGACGGCAAGCTCATCGCCAAGGCGCGTGCCGTCTATGCGATCTCCGAAGCCGGTGCCGCGGCACCGTGACGTGATACCCGCCATGTCCCTGAGTCCCCTGGAGATCGACGAACTGACCCGGCTCGAAGAGGCCATGTGGTCGGAAGCGAGCCGGTACGACGCGGCCTTCCAGGAACGGCGTTTCGCCGACGACTTCTTCGAGTTCGGCCGCTCGGGTCGGACCTACGCCCGAGCGCAAGCAATCCTTCCCGAAAGCGCGAGGGAGGTCATCCGCGCCCGCCTGCCGCTGGATGCGCTGGCGTTCCGTCGGCTGGACACGCACACCATCCAGGTGACCTACAACAGCCACGTCGAGTACGAGGGGGTCGTGGAGCATGCCCGACGGAGTTCGCTGTGGACGTGGACGGAAGGCGCGTGGGTCATGCGATTTCACCAGGGGACGCCGTATGAGCCGTGAGCGGACCCATGCCGTAAAGTAGCGGCCTGAACAAGAACCCAAACAGCACCTGGGGAGGTCGCATGGTCGAAGGTCGTTCTCACGCCCGCATGGGCACGTTCGAGGTGCCGCCGGCGGCCCTCGACGAGGTCGTCGCGCTCTTCCGCGACCGGGTCGTGCCCGCGTTCTCGCGGCACGACGGGTTCCTGGGCTACGAGGCCTTCACGGACCGCGACAGCGGCTGCTATGTGGGCCTGTCGTTCTGGGCGAGCCGCGAGGCCCTGGACGCCAGTGGTGACACGGCCCGCGAGGCCCGCGACGAGGCCGCGGCGCTCGGGGCCGTCACGGTGGGCACGCCACGCATCCTGGCGCTCGCGTTCGACTCGCGTTTGCCGCTCGCGGGGGGGGGCTGAGGTGGAACTCGAACCTCGCAGCCTCGGCATTCCGCTGCATCGCAAGGACCGGCTCGGGGTCGTCCTCGTGGCCGCGTGTGGGCTGGTGGCCCTGGGCGCGTGGTGGATCGATGCGCCTCTCGGCGTGGCCTTCCTCGCGACCTGCATCCTGGTGCTCCCGCCGATGTGCGTCGGGCTGCTGTCGACGCAGGCGTCCCGCCCGGCCGTTGCGTCGTCCTCCCGGCTCGGCCTGGTGGGGGTGGCGCTGTTCGTGGCCTATGCCGCGCTGAGCAAGTCCGTGCTGCTGCCGGCGTTGCTCCGGTGGCTGTCCGCGGTCTGAGGAGGGCACGATGCTTCGCGTTCGAACCCTGCCGAGACACCGTTCCATGCTGGACGTCCCCGCGTTCGCCTGTGCACTCGCCGGCGGCATCGTGTCCGTGGCGGCGTTCGCGCTCCTCGGCGACCGCCTTGTCGCCGTGGGCGTCTCGTCTCTCGCGCTCCTGCCTTTCGGCATCGTGCTGTGGCGCGCCGGGCCGCGTGAGCGCGACACGAAGGTGTGCCCCGAGTGCCGCTGCCCGTTGCCCCCGGCCCTGGAAAACAGCATCGAGGAGGGCGAGCCCATCCTTCACCATTGCCGGCCGTGCGGGATCCTGTGGTTCGCAGGATCGACGTCGTCGTGATCTCGGACCCACGCCCTTCGTCGAGAGGATTTACATGACCCATCGCTTCGACGGAGGCTCGCGTTGAGCCGGCCGGCCCCTGTGTCCCACGATCGCGTCCGCGAGTTCTTCGACGCGTTCGTCGAGGCGTTCCGGACCTTCGACGGCGGGGTCATCGCGTCGCGCTACCTGCCGCCATACCTGGCCTTCCACGCGCCCGGTTCGGTCCAGGTGTTCGCCACCGGCGCCGACATCGCCGCGTACTTCCAGCGCATCGTCACCGACTACCACGGGCGGGGCTGCCGGTCCTGCCGCTACGAGGACCTGGCGGTGGTGCCGCTCGGCCGGGACTGCGTGCTGGCCACGGTGACGTGGGAACTGCTCGCGCAAGACCGGTCGGTGATCAGCGTCTGGCGGGAGTCCTACAACCTGTGCCTCGTGGACGGTGGCTTGCGCGTGTTCGCGTCGACCGACCATGCCGAGTGATCGCCGCGCGGCCCCCTGCTCGAGGAGATGCGTTCGATGGTTTGCTTGATTCGTCCCCTGCGCGAAGCCGACAAGGCCGAGTGGCTGTCCCTTGCCGAGGGCTACAAGGCGTTCTACAACACGCCGCTGCCCGCCGGGAAATACGACGTGGCCTGGTCCCGCCTCCTGGCCGGTGACGGGGTGCACGGCCTCGGCGCGGAGTTCGAGGGCAGGTTGGTGGGCATCGCGCACTACCTGTTCCACACGAGCCCGTGGGCGGTCCGGGTGTGCTACCTGGAAGACCTGTTCGTTTCGCCGCCTGCCCGCGGAAAGGGGGCGGCTCGCGAACTGATCCACGCGGTGGGTGGTGCGGCGAAAGCGGCCGGAGCGACCCGCTGCTACTGGTCGACGCACGAGGACAATGCCGAGGCGCGGCGCCTGTACGACCAAGTCGCCAGGCATGCTGGATTCATCCGCTATGACTATGCGTTGAGGAACTCGGGCGAACCGGATCGGCCGCCCCCCCCGGGCCGCGTGAGCGATTCATGCCTTGGAGACTCCATGACCGAAGCTCGAACGACCTTGCCGGCGCAGTTCATGGTCATCGCCCGCACGCTGGCAGCCGAGGACCCTGGCGTCTCGATCGGGGCCGACGGGAAGAAGGGGTTCGGCGCGTCCGCACTCAAGGTGGGCGGCAAGATCTTCGCCATGGTGTCGTCCGACGGGGCCTTCGTGGTCAAGCTGCCGAAAGGGCGTGTCGACGAACTCGAGGCGGCGGGGCAGGGCCGACGTTTCGATCCGGGGCACGGCCGCCTCATGAAGGAATGGCTGGCGCTCGATCCAGGGTCTTCGCAGGACCGGCTCGCGCTGGCCCGGGAGGCGTTGCGGTTCGTGGGCGGCGCCCGATGAGGCCGCCCCTGCGCATGACGCCGGCCGTTCCCATCGACACGTCCCCACCGGCTGCCTATCATTCCGTTTCGAGTTCCAGGAGCACCCCGTGGTCTTCTTCAAGACGTTCGTCTTTTCCCTGCTTTCCGTGAGTTGCGCCCTGGCGGCCGCAGCCGATGCGCGCGAACGCAGCTTCATCAGCAAGGGCATGCACGAGGCGGAGGTGCTGAACCGCATCGGCAAACCCGACCACGAAGCCGTCATCCGGAGCGCACGGGGCCAGGAGGAAGAGAAGACGTGGTCGTACCTGCCCGACCCGAGGGATCCGCAGACGCTCACGATCATCACCTTCCATGCGGGAGTGGTCTCCAACATCGAGCGCAAGATCTCCCGCTGATCGGGCACACCCGAGGTTCCTCGGCCATGGATTCCATGCAGCAGCATCACCCCGTCCCATCCCACCTCGAAGCCTTCTGGCAGCGCTTCGCCGCGAGCCGCGGTGGCGTCGATCCGACGCGTTTCCACGAAGCTTTCGCCTTCGGCGACAGCGAACCTCTGGCGCGGGAACTGGCCGCCCTCGTGCTGCACGGCGCCAAGCGAGCTACCGCCGGATCGGTGTGGTCGTTCGAGCGCCGCGGCCTGCGCCTGCCCGCGCCCGGGGACCTGAGCATCGTCACCACGTGGTCGGGCGAACCGCTCTGCGTGATCGAGACGATCGAGGCGGTGGTGCGTCCGTTCGACGAGGTCCCGGCCGACTTCGCCGCGGCGGAAGCGGAGGGCGACGGTTCGCTGGCATCGTGGCGGGAGGGACATCGGCGGTACTTCACGCGCGAGTGCGAGCGAGGGGGACGCACGTTCAGCGAGGACATGCCCGTGCTGTGCGAACGGTTCGAGGTCGTCTACCGCGCCCCGGCTTCAGCTACGCTCGGTGCCTGACCAAGGCCCGACCCATCGCATGAAGCTCATCCCCATCCTGCCCGACCTGGTGGCCACGGCGCGCGTGGCCGGGTCCGAGTTCGTGACCGGCGTGTGCTCGTCCACCATGGCGATCTATCCGCCGGGCGGTCCCGTGATGCCCTGGATCGGCTACCTCGCGGAGGTCGACGGCGAGTGGGTCGGCAGCTGCGCGTTCAAGTCGCCGCCGGTGGACGGCGCCGTCGAGATCGCGTACTTCACGTTCCCAGGGCACGAGGGACGCGGCCACGCGGCACGCATGGCGCGGGAGCTCGTGGCCCTGGCCCGCGAGCACGGTGCGGCGCAGATCCGTGCGCAGACCCTGCCCGAGCCGAACGCCTCCACGCGCATCCTCGAGAAGCTCGGTTTCCGGTGGGCCGGCGCCACCATGCACCCCGAGGACGGCACGGTCTGGGAGTGGCAGCTGCCGTGATCGGGGCGCTCGAAGCGCGGGACGCGGCCGTGCTGCGTCCCGCGACCGATGCCGACGCACCGGCGGTCGCCGACGTGCTCATCGCCACGCGACGCGCCTTCATGCCGTACGCGCCGATGGCCCACGACCCAGCGGACGTGCGCCGGTGGGTGCGAGAAGTCCTCGTTCCCTCCGGCGGTGTCACGGTCGCCTGCGTGGCGGAGGCCGTGGCCGGGGTGCTGGCGACGTCGGAGTCGGACGGTAGCGCTTGGGTCGACCAGTTGTACGTGGCACCCGGATTCACGGGCCGGGGCATCGGCGCGACGCTGCTGGGCCATGCGATGGTGTCGTGTCGCCGGCCCTTGAGGCTCCATTGCTTCCAGGCCAACCTCGGCGCGCGGCGCTTCTACGAGCGGCACGGGTTCCGGGCCGTCGCGTTCACCGATGGTCAGGCGAACGAGGAGCGCTGCCCGGACGTGCTCTTCGAGTTTCGTTGAGCCCGACGAGGTTCCATTCACCACCATGCCTGTGCTTCTGATGTCCATCACGTTCTCCGGGGCTGAGGCGGGTCGGACACTTGCTGGCAATCCCGATGCCCCGGCTGCCCGCAAACCCGTAGAGTCGGCGCACATCGAGAGACCGTCAAGGAAGACACGAATGTCGGCAGGAGACTGGAAAGACCTCTACCAAGCGGCCACGTCGGGCAACCTGCCGCTCGTGCGCCATCACCTCGACGAGGGCGTGGACCCGAACTACCAGCATCCCGAGATCCTCTGCACCCCGCTGGTGGCCAGCCTGGTGAACGGGCACGACGACGTCGCCCGCCACCTGCTGGCGCATGGCGCGGACCCGGACCTGCTGTCGGAGATGGACAACCTCACGCCCCTGCAGGCCGCCCGGCGGCACGGCCGAGTCCCGCTCGTCGAGCTCCTGGAGGCCATGGGCGCGAAGGAACCGGCGCGGCCGTTCTGGCAGCGATGGTTCGGCGTTCGCGGGGAATCGATTTCAAGGTAGTCTCCGGGGTCGATCCCCAGGAGCCGCCATGACCATCGAAACCGAAGACGACGTCGTCGCGCTGCAGCGCATCGGCCGCATCGTGTCGTCCGTGCTGCACCGGATGCTGGACGCCGCCGAACCCGGCATGACGACGCGCGAACTGGATGCGCTCGGGGCACGGTGGCTGGCCGAACACGGGGCCCGGTCGGCACCGCAGCTCACGTACGACTTCCCCGGCGCCACCTGCATCAGCATCAACGAGGAGGCCGCGCACGGCATCCCGGGCGACCGCGTGATCCGTCCCGGTGACGTGCTGAACATCGACGTGTCCGCCGAACGGGACGGCTACTTCGCCGACACCGGCGGCACGCGGGTGGTGCCCCCAGGCAATCCGCAGAAGACACGCCTGTGCCACGCCACGCGCACGGCCCTCGAGGCGGCCATGAAAGGCGCCCGCGCGGGCCAGCCCCTCAACGGCATCGGCGCGGCCATCGAACGCACCGCGAAGACCTACGGTTTCAAGGTCATCGAGAACCTCGGCAGCCACGGCGTGGGCCGGGCGCTGCACGAGGAACCCGAGCACATCGCGGGGTACTTCGACCCGTCGGACCGCCGCGTGCTGCACGAGGGCATGGTGATCACCATCGAGCCTTTCCTGTCGACGAAGAGCCGCGTGGTGAACGAGGCGGCCGACGGATGGACGCTGGTGGGTGTGCCGGGCAACCTGTCGGCGCAGTACGAGCACACGATGATCATCACGAAGGGCGAGCCCATCGTGGTGACGAGGCCGTGACGCGTCTCTCCAGCATCCTTCACGTTCCGACGCCATGAACACCTCTCCTGAACAACGCCTTCGCGACCTCGGCCTGGAACTGCCCGCGGTGACGGCGCCGCGCGGCAACTTCCGCTCGTACGTCGTGTCCGGTTCGATGCTCTACCTCTCGGGAAAGGGCGCCCCCTTGCGCGAGGACGGCCCCCCGGTGCCGAAGGTCGGTCGGGAGGTCACGGTGGAACAGGCCCGGATCCACGCGCGGGACGTGGGCCTGTACCTGCTCGCCGGCATCAAGGACGCTCTGGGTGACCTCGACCGCGTGACCCGGGTCGTGAAGGTCTTCGGCATGGTCAACGCCCACCCCGACTTCACGGCCCATACCGAGGTGATCAACGGGTGTTCCGATCTCTTCGTGGCGGTGCTCGGCGAGAGGGGGGAACACGCCCGCTCCGCCATCGGTGTCGGGTCGTTGCCCAAGGGGTTCGCCGTCGAGATCGAGGCCGTGGTCGAGTTCTCGCCGTCGGCGCGATGAGCCAGCCCCCCGAACTGCTGCGTCGCCTGCTGCGTGCCAAGGACCGCATGGACGGTGCCCCCGACCAGGACTGGCCGGTGGCGCGGCTGGCCGAGGTGAGCGCCGTGTCGGAAGCCCATTTCGCGCGCGAGTTCAAGAAGGCCTTCGGCCTGCCGCCCCACCGCTACCTGCTGACCCGCCGCATCGAGCGCGCCGCCGCGCTGCTGCGTGACACGGACCTGCCCGTGATCGAGGTGGCGCTGCAGACCGGCTGGAACAGCATCGGCACCTTCGGGCGCATCTTCAAGGACATCACCGGGGCGAGCCCGGGGGACGTGCGAACGGTCGAGCGGGCGGCTCCGCCGGTGCGCGAGCACGTGCCCGAGTGTGTCGCGCGCGCCGCGGCCCGGCCCGACCTCAACACCGCAGTTTCGGAGAAGCGCCGGACGAAGCCCGCTGGCACAGTGGACTTCCCAACCAACTGAGGAGATTCCATGACCCAAGGTGTCAACGTCGCCGGCGTGTATGTGCGTGACCAGGACGAGGCGCTCGCGTTCTACGTCGAGAAGCTGGGCTTCGTCGTCCACACCGACGTGCGCAACGGCCCCTACCGCTGGCTGACGGTGCAGCACCCCGACCAGCCGTCGTTCCAGCTCGGCCTGTACGTGCCCGGCCCGCCGGTGCACGATGCCGCCACGGCGCAGACGCTGCGCGAGATGGTGGCCAAGGGGGCGATGCCGCCGCTCGTGCTGTCCGTCACCAACTGCCGCGCCGAGTACGACCGCCTGAGCGCCCGAGGCGTGGAGTTCACGCAGGAGCCGGTGGACCGCTACGGCAAGGTGGACGCGGGTTTCCGTGATCCTTCGGGCAACGGCTGGAAGATGATCGAGGGTGCCTGAAGGCCGGTCCCGGCCGCGGGCGATCGCGTAGAGTGGCGCCCATCCGCATCGAAGGCCGGGGAGGTCCCATGGGTGTCTGCTGTGTCCTGTACGCCGTGAGCGATGAGAACATCGCTCAGTGCCTGGCGGATCCGCCGCTGGTCTGGCGGGTCGTCGAGGCCGAGGACGAAAGCGCCTACCTCGACGAACTGGCCTCGCAGTCGAAGGTGCCGCTGCTCGCGCGGCTGTTCGGCAAGGGCGGCCCGAAGCCGGAGGCGCGCACGCTGAGGTTCTCCGCACCCGAGCTGCACGAGGCCGACCTCGACAAGTCCTGGGACGGCCTGCGGGCCTGCCTGAAGCGGCTGGCGCCGGACGTGCCGGACTTCTTCGAGGGCAGCGGGCCCATCGGCGAGGTGGAGGTCGGCTACGGCCCCGCGCTGTACCACCTGGGCGAGACGGTGCAGCGCATCGGCCGGGCGCATGCGCCGGTGTCCGAAGCGGCACTGCTCGACACGTACCGCTCGCTCGATCACGCCGGCCTGTACCCCAAGGGCTTGTGGCAGCGGCAGGACGACGAGGTGGATGCGTACCTCGTGGACAACTTCCTGGTGCTGCGGGCGTTCCTGCAGCATGCGGCGCAGCACTCGCTCGGGGTGGTGCTGCGGTTCACTTGACACAGAAGAACACTTCAGGAGACGAGGATGACATTCGGGATCGTGCTGTTCGATCAAGTGGAGGAGCTCGACTTCGTCGGGCCCTGGGAGATGGCCACGATGTGGAGCAGGTTCGCCGGCGGGCCGAAGGACTGCGTGCTCGTGGCGCAGCGCCTGGCGCCGGTCGCCTGTGCCAAGGGCATGTCGGTGAACCCGCACGTCTCGTTCGAGACCTGTCCGCCGCTCGACTACCTGCTGGTGCCGGGTGGCGAGGGCACCCGCCGCGAGGTCGACAACCCCGCGCTGATCGCGTTCGTCTCGGAACGGGCCCGGTCCTGCAAGGCCGTGCTGTCCGTGTGCACGGGTTCGTTCGTGCTGCATGCCGCGGGCCTGCTGTCCGGTCGGCGGGCCACCACGCACTGGGGCTCGCTCGACCGGCTGCGCGCGCTCGGCGACGTGCAGGTGGTGGAGGAGCGCCACGTGCAGGATGGCAACGTCTGGTCGTCGGCCGGGGTGTCCGCCGGCACCGACATGCTGCTCGCCTTCATCGCCGGCGAAGCGGGCGACGAGGCCGCGGGCAAGGTGCAGGCCGGCGCCGAGTACTACCCCGGCACGCACCGCTACGGTGGCTTCGAGCGGCATCCGAAGGCGCCCGCGTACGTGCGCGGCGTGCACACGGTCACCGCCTGAGGTAGGCTCGTGCCGGAAGCCCTGGAGCCGATGCCGATGTCCCTCGAATTCAGCCGCGCCACCGAGGTGGCGCTGCCCGCCACGTCCGCCGTCGTCGGCATCTACCCCTCCCTGAACCTCGCGGACGCGTTCTCGATCCGCCTGCCCGCCCAGGCGTCCGGCGACCCCGGCGTGCTGGCACGCCACCTCGTCGCACACCAGCCGGCCTGGATCGGGGCGCTCACGCGGTTGCGCGACGTCCTCGTCGCGGGCTTCGGCCTCAAGACCGCGGTGCACCTGGCGACGCTGGGTGGTGAAGGCCAGCCCGCGCGCATCGGGATCTTCAGGGTCTACGGCTCGACGGGCCACGAGGTGGTGCTGGGCGAGGACGACAAGCACCTCGACTTCCGCCTGTCGGTGCTGTGCACCGCGGGGCCCGGGACGGCGCAGCGCCGGCTCACCGTTTCCACCGTGGTCCACTGCCACAACCTGCTGGGCCGCACCTACCTCCGCGTCATCGCGCCGTTCCACCGCCTGGTGGTCAAGGCGAGCCTCGGCCGGGCGGCCCGTGTCGGATGGCCGCCGGCCCATGCCCACGGAGACACCGCATGATCACCTGCTACCTGCGCTACGTCATCGACCCCGACAAGACCCGCGAGTTCGAGCACTACGGCAAGCTGTGGCTGCCGCTTGTCGCGAAGTTCGGCGGCACGCACCACGGCTACTTCATGCCGTCCGAGGGCGCGAACAACATCGCGCTGGCGCTGTTCTCCTTCCCGTCGTTCGCGGCCTACGAGGACTACCGCACCCGCTCGTTCCAGGACGCCGAGTGCCAGGCCGCGTTCGCGTATGCGAAGGAGACGCGCTGCATCGTGAGCTACGAGCGCAGCTTCTTCCGACCGGTGTTTCCGGGTGGCCACTGACACGCGGTCGATCGTTCCTTTCCGTCCCTCCGTTCACGAATCGAGAACCTTCATGCAGATCCACGGCGGTTGCCACTGCGGCGCCATCCGGTACGAGGCCGAGGTCGACCCGGCGCGCACCACCCTCTGCCATTGCACCGATTGCCAGAAGCTCACCGGCACGGCCTACCGCGTGTCGGTGCCGGCCCGCGAGGGCTCGTTCCGGCTCGTGTCGGGCACGCCGTCGGTCTACATCAAGGTGGCCGACAGCGGCTCGCGGCGCGCCCTCGCGTTCTGCGCCACGTGCGGCTCGCCGCTGTACGCGCACGATGCGGATCATCCCAAGGTCTACGGGCTGCGCGTGGGCTGCATCGACGAGCGCGAGGCGCTGGTGCCGACGGCGCAGAAGTGGTGCCGGTCGGCGCTGAAGTGGACCGGGGACCTCACGGGCCTGCCGGGGCGGGAAGGCGAGTGACGACGTTCGTTGCCCGGCGCGTTCGAGCCTTCTCGGGCTGGTGGCGAGCGCCATCGTCGAGGAGGGATCGCACCCTGGGGGCGTTCGTCGGGGCCCTGGGGGGCTTCTGGATCGGTGTCCTGCTGAGCGTCTCGCTCATGCCCTCGCCCGTGTCGTTCTCCACCGTGGGGCTCGCAGGTCTCGCCTCCGCGGTCTCCGGGCTGTTGCTGGGGATCGCGTTTCCGAAGGTCACCACGCTGGTGTGCTTTCCCTTTTCGGTCTTCGGCATGGGCGGAGGCACATGAACCCCATGGGGGACCTGCCATCGCGGTCTCTCTCGGGTTCGCCGCGGACGGGGTCTCCCGGATCGCCTGCGACCGACGGTTGCAGACGAGATCCAGGAGCAGATCGGAGCCATGGTCACCCTGGCGAACGCCGGGGCCCACTGCTGCCGGTCTCCCGACTCGATCGCGCCGCAAAGAACAAAACTGTCGTCCCGGCGCAGGCCGGGACCCTGGACCGGGCGCGCGAACACAGCGTCATCGCAGAACCCGATGCCGCCGCGCGCAGGCGCCTGCGCCTGCGCGCGGCAGGATGTTCCGCCCTGCGCGGAACGACGCGAGTGGCTCGATTGAACCGAGCGCTCGCGAAGGCAGACCCCGCGAGTCAGAGCCTGGCGAGAAGTCCTGGCGTCATCGAGTTCTCGGCGTTCGACGCGCGAGTCCCGCGGAGCAGGAGCAGCAGAGCCGAGTAAGCCGAAGCTGGTGTCCTCGCTTCGGGCCAGGCCCAGGGTCCCGGCCTGCGCCGGGACGACAACTTGCTTTTGCAACGCGATCGAGTCGGCAGATCGGCAAGTCCGCTGCATGCAGCTTCCGATCGGGTCAGTCCCCTGGCGCTTCGATTTTCCCCGGACAGCAATGGACATTCGCCGGGATGACGAGTGCTTCGGGGTCACCGGAATCCTTCGGCCTCGGGCCGATCAGGCGTTCGGCAAGTCTTCGTGCAGACAGAGGTAGTTCCCCTCCGTGTCCTTGAACCACGCCGCCTTCTCGGCCCCCAGCACGCACACGTGGTCCACGGTCTTCAGGTCGGGGAAGTCGTAGTCCTCGAACCGGACGCCGGCGCGTTCGAGTTCGGCGATGCTGGCGCCGATGTCGTCGACCTTGAAGCTGATGGCGGTGTGGTCGGCCTTCGTGCCTTCGGGTTTCGGGAAAAGGGCGAGGGTGGTGCCGCCCACGGCGTAGACGAACTTGCCGTCGGGCTGGAGGCCGCCGGGCTCGAGGCCGAGGCAGCCCTCGTAGAAGCGCCGGGCGCGGGCCAGGTCGACGACGGGCAGCATGGTGGTGACGGATGCATGGGAGAGCATATGCAGTCCTTTCACCCGGCCGGACGGGGCCGGACGATTGCCAGCTTACGCCTCGGCGCCGACGTCTTCAACATCCGTTAGGCTATGGCAGACGACGGCCGGGCCACGAGACAACGACAGGGAGACGCGCCATGGGATTTCGAACGGGTTTCCTGCCGATGGCCGTGGCGCTGGCGGCCGCCTGCACGTCGGGCCACACCACGGTGGACGTGACGATCCTGCCGCACGAGTACCGGGTGGGCGACGTGGTGTCGGCCGTGCCGGCCCCGGTCGTCTCGGAGGTGGTGCGGCGGCGGCCGCACGAGGTCCATGTCCACACCTGCTCGTCCACGCCGCCCGCGCGGGTCTCGCAGTTCCACCACGAGCTCGAGACCCAGCTGAAGGCGAAGATGACGCTGTCGTTCACCGCGAGGGCCTGCTGATGGCGCCCGAAACCCGCATGAAGACGATCGGTCTCCTCGGCGGCATGAGCTGGGAGTCGACCGTGCCGTACTACCGGCAGATCAACGAGGCCGTGAAGGCACGCCTGGGTGGCCTGCACTCGGCCCGCATCGTCCTCTACAGCGTCGACTTCCACGAGATCGAGGCGCTGCAGCGGTCGGGCGACTGGGCGGCCGCGGGCCGGCTGCTGGGCGATGCGGCGCGCGCGCTGAAGGCGGCGGGTGCCGATTTCCTCGTGCTCTGCACGAACACGATGCACAAGGTGGCCGCCGACATCGAGGCAGCCGCGGGCCTCCCGCTGTTCCACATCGCCGACCCCACGGCGGCGGAGATCCGGCGCGCGGGGCTGTCCACCGTCGGACTGCTGGGCACCCGCTTCACGATGGAGCAGGCCTTCTACCGGGACCGCCTCGTCGAACGCCACGGCCTCCAGGTGCTGGTGCCGGGCGACGAGGACCGGGACGTGGTGCACCGCGTCATCTACGAAGAACTGTGCCTCGGCGCGATCGAGCCGGCCTCGCGGGCCGCGTACCGGCGGATCATCGCGGACCTGGTGGCCCGCGGCGCGCAGGCCGTCATCCTCGGGTGCACCGAGATCTCGCTGCTCGTGGGTCCGGACGACGCCGAGGTGCCGCTGTTCGACACCACGGCGCTGCACGCGAAGGCCGCCGCGGAAGAAGCATTGCGGGCTTAGTGCCGCACTTCGGAAGGTGTCTCGGTGTGCATCACGCACCGCCAGCCGCCGGCGGTCTGCACCCAGGTCGACGTGTCGTTCATCTCCTGCGTCGCGCCTTCCACGTCGCCATCGCCGCGCGATGCGACTTCCTGCTTCACGTGGTAGGTCAGGATCGCCGTGGTGTCGTTCGGGAACACGACCTCCATGTCGCTGAGCTCGAACGACGTGATGACCATCGGGCCCTGTTCGGCCATCCGGCGGTAGCCCGCATGGTCGAACTTCATCGCGCCGTGTGAGCTGACCATCATCGCGGGTTCGTTCAGCATCGCGAGCGCTGCGGGGGTGTCCTGGTCGACCATCGATTGCCAGAACTTCGTTTCGAGGTCGACGAGTGTCTTGCTTGCTGTCGGCATGGTGGATCTCCGTCAGGGTGAAAAGAGCGATGTTGCGCCTGCGGCTTTCCAGTGCCATCGGACAAGTTTCATGGGGGCGGTAGGCACCTTCCTACGCACCCCCGAAAGGGCGGGCGAAACGGGCACGGGCCTGCCGTAGAGTACCGGCCAGCAAGGCAACGACCGCAGGGAGAAGCGTGCAATCGAATCGTGTGTTCGCGATCCTCGCGATCGCCGCCCTCGTGGCGCTCCATGCCGGCGCCGTGGCGTTCGTCGGGGCGCTGCCGGACGCCTGGGCGCCCGCCCTCGCAGCCACCGTCTACCTGCCGCTGTGGCCGCTGTCGGCCGTGGGCGTGCCGGTCTTCGGTCCGGCACCCTCGGGCGGCTGGCCCGGGCCGAACGCCGCGGGCTGGGTCATGCTGCTCGTGGCGTGGAGCGTGATGTGGGCGATCCCGGTGGCGCTCGTGGCGCGGTGGTGTCGCCGTCCGGCCCCGGCCAGGTGAAGGCTTGCGGCTTCGCGTAGAGTTCCCCGTCTCACGGAAACTCAGGAGCCGACGATGGCCAAGGGATACTGGATCGCGCGGGTCGATGTGGCCGACCCCGAGGGCTACAAGGCCTACGTGGCGGCGAACGCCGAGCCGTTCCGTCAGTTCGGCGCGCGGTTCCTCGTGCGCGGCGGTACCTTCCAGAACGTCGAGGGTGGCAGCCGTGCGCGCAACGTCGTGATCGAGTTCGAGAGCTACCAGCGGGCGCTCGACTGCTGGAACTCGCCGGCCTACCAGCGGGCACGCGACCTGCGCCTGCCGCATTCCACCGCTGACGTGATCATCGTCGAGGGCTACGACGCACCGCCGTCGGCCTGAGGCGATGGTGTCCCGCCCCGAGGCGCCCATCGGCCCCGAAGAACGGGCCGCCGCCGCGGCGCGCAGCACGTGGACCAGCGTCGTGGTCAACGTCGTGCTGTCGGTGGTGCAGATCGTCGTGGGCTGGCAGACCCATTCGAAGGCGCTGGTCGCCGACGGCCTGCACTCGATGTCCGACTTGTTCGCCGACTTCGTCGTGCTGGTGGCGAACCGCCACGGCCGCAAGGACCCGGACGAGGACCACCCGTACGGCCACCAGCGCTTCGAGACCGCCGCGTCGCTCGTGCTGGGCCTGCTGCTGCTCTCGGTGGCCGCGGGCATGCTGTGGTCCGCGGTGGGCAACCTCGCCAGCGGCGCCCCGGTGCCCACGGTGCACGTGGCCGCGCTGTGGGTCGCCTGCGGCACCATGGTCGCGAAGGAGGCGCTGTTCCGCTACATGCTCGCGGTGGGCAAGCGCGTGCGCTCGAGCATGCTGATCGCCAACGCGTGGCATGCGCGCTCGGACGCCGCGTCGTCGCTCGTCGTGAGCCTCGGCATCGTCGGCAACCTGCTCGGGTACCCGCTGTTCGACCCCATCGCGGCGGCCATCGTCGGCTTCCTCGTGGGGCGCATGGGCGCCACGTTCACGTGGTCGGCCCTGAGCGACCTGATGGACAGCGCGGCCGACCACGACGAGGTGGTGGCCATCGAGGCCACGCTGGCCGGCACGCCCGGCGTGGTGGGTGTGCATGCGGTGCGCACGCGCAAGATGGGCGACATGATCGTGGTGGATGCCCACCTCGACGTCGACGCCGACCTCACCGTCGAGGCCGGCCACGCGATCTCGGTGGCGGCCCGCGAACGGGTCATGGGCCACCACCGCGTGCTCGACGTGATGACCCACCTGGACCCGTGGCGGGCGCCCCCCGCGCGCTGAGCGCGCGGGGAGGTGCCGCTCAGTTCACCGGCACCTTGTAGGTGGCGTAGTACGTGGCGAACTCGCGCCCGCTGCGTTCCCGCGCGAGCAGGTAGGCCCCCGTGGCCACCGTGCCGGCCGCGAACTTCCGCGGCGTCTCGTTGGTGCAGTGCGTGTCGGCCACCGTGGCGGCGGCGCACGGGATGGTGGTCTGCCGCGCGGTCGACGCGACGTCGACGTAGTCGGTGAACGGGGCCGTGCCATTGCCGCTCGGCACCGTGCCGAACAGGATGGCCTGGACCGGTGGCAACCCGCCGTCCGGCACCGTCCAGCCGAGGCTCACGCCGGCCTGGCCCGCGAGGTCGACGACACCGTCGGCGGCCGCCGTCTGGAAGCCGGCCAGGGTCTGCGGACCGAAGGCCGCGAGCGGCTTGGTGCGCAGTTCCGGGATCGTGAGCGCGCGGGCCCGCGTGCGGTAGTACTGCGTGGCGGCGAGCACGGTCGGGTTCGACGCGAGGTAGTACCGGTACGTCCACACCGACCGGGCCGGGATCGCCGCGACGTCGGCGTCGGACAGGTCCTGGCTCAGGAAGAAGATGTTCGGCGACTCGATGGCGGCTGGCGTGCCGGCGGTGGCGGTGTCGTCGAAGGCGGAACGCAGGCGGACGTAGCTCGTGTTGGTGCGCTGGTCGCCGCGCATCAGCACGAGCGTCTGCGTGGCGGCAGCGGGGCGCATCACGAGCGTGGCTCCCCCGGGGGTCACGACCTCGACGCGGTCGAAGATCGGCACGCCGGTCTGCGGGTTCACGCGGTTGATCACCTGCGTCACGTAGCCGGTGCTGCGGTAGTTGTACGTCGGCGTGCCCGTCACGTCGAAGCGGCGGTGCTGCATGAACGGGTACACGTGGCCCGGGTAGACGTGGCCGTTGCCCACGAGCTTGAACGCCGAGCCCACGAGGCGCACGACGAGCGTGTCGACCGCTTCCGCGCCGCCGGGCGTGCGGCTCGTGTAGCCGATGGCGATGTCGCCGTTGGCGAGGGTGTACTCGTACGAGCCCTGGCCGAACACCAGGCCGTTGCCGGTGGGCAGGAACAGCGAGGGCAGTGCGTAGAAGCGGCCCACGGGGTTGCCGTCGGACAGGTAGTTCGCGGGGTTGTCGCCGAGGAACAGCGAGCGGCATGCGGGTGCGGCCACGTCGGCGGCCACGGTCGCGGTTCCGCCCACGCGTTCGGCGAGCGGCAGCGCATGGCAGGCGGTCAGCCGGGCGAGGAACTCCTGGACGCGCACATTGGTGCCCGACGCCACCACGGTGGCCGGGTCGATCTGCGTGCCGAGCACCGCGGCGTTGGCGGCGGCGATGGCCGCGAGGTTGTCGGCGTTGGTGAAGCGGATCACCGGCGGCTGCGCGCCCGCGGCGCCCTGCACCTTGAGGCCGACCTCGATGTTCGCGGTGGTGCCGCTGGCCGGGATGATGTTGACCGTGAGGGTGTCGAGCAGGCGGTCGTGCCCGGTGCCGTCGACGGCGAAGGTGCCGTTGAGCAGGTCGACGTTCGTGGTGTTCGTGGCGGCCAGGACCGGCGCGACGATCTGCCGCACCTCGGCGGTCTTCGCGGCGACGGTGGTCGCATCCACGGTGGCCGTCTTCGCCTGCACCTCGGCGGCGAGGGACAGCGGGTTGCCGCTCGCGCTCAGGCGCGAGGCGACGAGGGTGGTGAGCGGTGTCAGGTTGACGGTGGCGGTGCCGGCCGCGGGCAGCACGCTGACGAGCGAATCGGTCGCGCCGTTCGCCATGGTGCGGGTGGCCGTCAGCACGAAGGGCGGCACCGCGCCGGCGGCCAGCGTGATGCTGTAGGTGCCCGTGTCGCCCACGGGGGCAGCGGTGGTGCCGACGACGGTGCCACGGCTGTCGGTGACGGTGACCGTGGCGCCGGTGAAGGCCGCGCCCGAGGCGGCCACGCCGCTCACGGTGGTGGTGGTCGCGGCTGGCGCGGGGGCGGGTGCCGGCGGGGCGCTGTCGTCGCTACCGCCGCCGCAGGCGGCCAGCACGAACAGGGAACCGAGTGCGGCGAGGCGCACGGGCGTGGCAGGGGACAGGCGGCCGCGCCCGGCCGCCGAAGGCGTCGTCATGTGTGTTCTCTCCCTTGTGATGGTCTGAAGCCGTCCTGATCGTACGAAAATTGCACGTCCGTTCACATTCGGGCTTGCCCACCCGTTCTCCTGGGTGCTGCGGGCACGAAACCAGCCTTGGTGGCCTGGATGGCCGCACGGGCGTCCGGTTTGGCCGTCTTGATCGGTCATGCGGCTGACATCCGCCATCTCTAGAGTCCGCCGCTTTCGCATCCTCTTTCCGGCCCATGAAGTCTCTTCCCCTTGTCCGCCACCCCCTGTCCCTCGCGCTGGCCGCCGCGCTGTCGCTGACCGCCTGCGGCGGTGACGACGACACCGTCGCGCCGTCGAACGACGTCGTCACCGTTCCCGAGGCGCCCAAGGGTCTGGGCACCGCCGACACCGCTCCCGTCGCGGCCGAGGCCACGACGCCGCCGTACGTCGACAACAGCGCGACGAACCAGCGCGGCGACGCCCGCTACGCGACGAAGGAGACCAACGCCGGCGTGCGCCTCGTGGCCGGGTTCCTGGACATCTGGCAGCCGTCGACGCTGCTGGTCGACGCCGGCGCCGCCGCGCCGGCGCGCGACGGTTTCCCCGCCGTGGCCGCGTCCACCTGGACGGGCATCCCGGGAGATGCCACCGACGGCAAGGTGCTGAACGCAGCCGTGCACGACGCCAACATCGCCTACGTCGTGCAGGCGACGACGAACCGCACCGAAGCCCAGGCGCTCGCCGCCTACCTCGACGACCGCCGGGGCAAGACCTACAGCATCGCCGACGGCATGGGCCCGCTGACCGCCGCCTGGCGTTCGGCCAGCCGCCAGACCACCACGATCACCGGTATTCCCGCGGACGCCACCACCGTCAAGTACGACGACGGCGGCATCGAGAACGGCGTGGGCGGCTCGGCCAACGCCGAGTTCGGCCAGGTGGTCGACCTCATCGGCAACATCGGCGAGAACGGCTCCACCGAACCCGCCAAGCGCTTCTACAAGTACGCCCGTCCGTGGCGCTGGAGCACGAGCGTGAAGGTCGTGCCCGCGCTCGAGCCGGCCAAGAGCACCACGCCCGGCACCGACGGCGGCTTCGTCAGCGGTCACACCGCCGAGGCCGTGCGCAAGGGTCTGGCCATGGCCTACGTCGTGCCCGAGCGCTACCAGGAGATGCTCACGCGGTCTCTCGTGCTCGGCGAGAACCGCATCCTCGCCGGCATGCACTCGCCGCTCGACGTGATCGGCGGCCGCATCCAGGGCCTCGCCGTGGCCGCGGCCAGTCTCTCGACCGGCCAGAACAAGGATGCCCGCGTGGCGGCCCGCGCCCAGGCGCGCAGCACGCTGATGACCGCGACCGGCTCCGCGAACGACGCCGCGCTGATCGCCTTCGCGCACTCGCAGACCACGGCCCAGGACCCGTACGCCGATCACGCCGCGAACAAGGCGACGCACCGCCGCCTGATGACGTTCGGCTTCACGGCCATCGCCGCGACCAACAAGCCCGCCGTGGTGCCGAAGGGCGCCGAGGTGCTGCTGGAGACGCGCCTGCCTTACCTCACCGCCGACCAGCGCCGCGTGGTGCTGAAGACCACGGCGCTGCCGTCGGGCTTCCCCGCGATGGACGACGCCGAAGGCTGGGGCCGCCTGAACCTCTTCGACGCCGCCGACGGCTACGGCCGCTTCGACGGCGACGTGGCCGTGACGATGGACGCCTCGCTCGGCGGCTACAACGCCCAGGACGTGTGGTGGAACGACATCGCCGGCGCGGGCCGCCTCGCGAAGCTCGGCACGGGCGCGCTGCGCCTGGCCGGCGCGAACACGTTCACCGGCGGCGTGGCGCTGAGCGCCGGCACGCTGCAGGCCGCGTCGTCGTCGGCCCTCGGCAAGGGGGACGTGCACGTGGCCGGTGGCCGCCTGGTGATCGAGTCGGCCGTGGCCGTCTCGGGCGCCTACACGCAGTTGCCGGGCACCACGCTCGACCTCGTGGTGGGCGGTGGTGGTGCGGGCCGCCTGGCGGTCGCGGGCACCGCGACGATCGCCGGCGGCACGCTGAACGTGCGCTTCAAGGCGGGCCAGACGCCGTCGGTGGGCGATACGCTCCAGCTGATCTCGGGCACGCGCCTGCTCGGCAAGTTCACCACCATCACGGTGGACGGCTACAAGGTCACGCCGAACTACACGGCGACGGGCCTGCAGCTGCACATCGACGGTTGAGCGGGTAGGGATGGCGGGGCGGGGAGGGCGGGCCTATGCTCGCGCTCCCTTCATTTCTTTTTGACGAGTCCGCCTTGACCTTGAACCCGTTGCTGCGTTGCGTGCCCGTGCTGGCCCTGCTGGGCCTCGCCGCCTGTTCCACCGTCACCGTGGTCGAGCCGGCGCCGCCCGCCCAGGCGACCCCGCCCGCGGAGACCGCTGAAGCGCTGGCCCGCCGCGGCCACCAGCTGGCCGAGGCCAACCGGGTGGACGAGGCGATGGCCGAACTCTCCCGGGCCCTGGCACTGGACCCGCGGCAGCAGCTGGCCCTGCGCGACCGCGCGATCCTGCTGCACGCCGCCGGCCGTCAGGCCGAGGCCCTCGCCGACATCAAGCTCGCGGCGGAACTGAAGCCCGACGACATGCGCACCGTGGGGGCGCTGTGCGTGATCCGTGTCGCCGCCGAACGGAGCGACGCCGGCCTGGCCGACTGCGATCGCGCGCTGACCCTGCCCGGGTCGAAGGCCAATGCCTGGACGTCGAAGGGGCAGGCCCAGCTGCTGCTCGGCCGCCACGCGGAGGCCGTCGCGGCGTTCAACGAGGCGCTGCTGGTCCAGGCCAACCACATGCGGGCGTTGTTCGGGCGCGGCTTGGCCCGGCAGGCGGCCGGCGACACCATCAGCGGCCGGATCGACATGAGCCTCGCGCTGAAGTACCTGCCGGGTGCCGGGCGGGAGTACCTCGGTGTGAAGGTGTCCTGAAGACCCGGATCAGTCGAACACGCCGACGCCGGGCGAGAACTTCTCGACGGCGTCGGTGATGAGCCCGTCCACGCCGGCGGCCACCAGCCGGCGCACTTCCGCCGGGTCGTTGATGGTGAACGACAGCGCGCGCAGCCCCGCCTCGTGGATGCGGCCGATCACGGCGGCGTCCAGCAGCGGGTAGTGGCACACCACGGCCACGCAGCCCAGGCCCAGCGCTTCCTCCAGCCAGCCGTCGCGCAACTGGTCGAGCAGCAGCGCGCGCGGCAGGTCGGGCGCGCCGGCCCGCGCGCCCGCGAGGGCCTCGGGCTTGAACGAACTGAACAGTGGAGGCACCGTCTCGCCGGCCCACAGGGTTGCTGCGAGTTCGGCCACCGCGCGGCCGGTCTCGTGTTCCACCTCGGGGGTGGGCGGCTTCAGCTCGATGTTCAGCGCGAAGCCGTTGCGCAGGCAGTAGCGCGCGATGGCCTCGAACGACGGGATGGGCTCGCCCGCCCAGGTGCGGCCGTGCCAGCCGCCCGCGTCGGTGCGCGAGAGTTCGGCCCAGGTGAGTTCCGCGGCCGGGCCGTGGCCGGGCGTGGTGCGCTGGAGCGTGGCGTCATGGATCAGGAAGGGCACGCCATCGGCGCTCAGCTTCACGTCGCACTCGAAGGCGCGGTAGCCGTGGGACGCGCCCACGCGGAAGGCCGCGAGCGTGTTCTCGGGTGCGAGGTGGCCGGCGCCGCGGTGGGCGATCCAGAGCGGGTAGGGCCAGGTCGGCAGGGACATGATGGCGGTTCAGCTTTCGATGCGGGCACCGGTCGTGGCGTCGAACCAGTGCAGATGGTCACGCGACCACTGTAGCGGCACCGTGTGACCTTCCGCGGGCGGCGTCAGCGTGCCGTCCAGGCGAAGCGTGAATTCCGCGCCGCCCAGCTTGCCGTGTACCAGTCGTTCAGCGCCCAGCATCTCGAGCAGCTCCACCTGCAGCGGCCAGCCGACGGATTCGCCGATGGCCGCGTGTTCGGGCCGCAGCCCGAGGATGATGTCGCCGTCGCGCGGGGCACGGTGCGTGAGCGGCAGCACCTGGCCGCCGAGGTGGAAGGTGGCGCCCTCGGCGCGGCCGCGCAGCAGGTTCATGGGCGGCGAGCCGATGAAACCGGCGACGAACGTGGTGGCCGGCCGTGCGTACACGGCCTCGGGCGAGCCGATCTGTTCCACGCGCCCGGCGTTCATCACGATCATGCGCTGCGCGAGTGTCATGGCCTCGACCTGGTCGTGCGTGACGAACAGCGAGGTGACACCGAGCTCGGCGTGCAGCTTGCGGATCTCGATGCGGGTCTGCGCACGCAGCTTGGCGTCGAGGTTCGACAGCGGTTCGTCGAACAGGAACACCTGCGGCTGGCGCACGATGGCGCGGCCCATCGCGACCCGCTGGCGCTGGCCGCCGGAGAGTTCGCGCGGACGGCGCTGCAGCAGCGCGCCCAGCTGCAGGATGCCTGCGGCCTTGTCGACCCGCTGCTGGATCTCGGCCTTCGGCACACCCGCGATCTTGAGCCCGTAGGCCATGTTGTCGAACACGCTCATGTGCGGGTAGAGCGCGTAGTTCTGGAACACCATCGCGATGTCGCGTTCGGACGGCTCGATGTCGTTGACGACCCGCCCGCTGATGGCGATCTGGCCGCCCGAGATCTCCTCGAGGCCGGCCACCATGCGCAGCAGCGTGCTCTTGCCGCAGCCGGACGGCCCCACGATGACGATGAACTCGCCGTCGGCGATCTCGGCGTCGATGCCGTGGAGCACGGGCGTGCCCTTGCCCGGCAGGCCGTACTGCTTGGTGACGTTGCGGATGGAAATGGAACCCATGGTGTCTTGTTCTTCCGGAGTCTTTTACTTTTCGGTGTCCACGAGGCCCTTGACGAACCACTTCTGCATCAGCATGACGACGAGCGCGGGCGGGATCATCGCGAGCACCGCGGTCGCCATCACGAGGTTCCATTCGTTGGCCGCCTCGCCGCCGGCGATCATCCGCTTGATGCCGATCACCACGGGGTACATCGATTCGTCGGTGGTCACGAGCAGCGGCCACAGGTACTGGTTCCAGCCGTAGATGAACTGGATCACGAAGAGCGCGGCCATGCTGGTGCGCGACAGCGGCAGCAGCATGTCCTTGAAGAAGCGCATGGGGCCGGCGCCGTCGATGCGCGCGGCCTCCAGCAGTTCGTCGGGCACGGTCAGGAAGAACTGGCGGAACAGGAAGGTGGCCGTGGCGGAGGCGATCAGCGGCACGGTCAGGCCCGCGAACGTGTTGAGCATGCCGAGGTCGGCCACCACCTTGTAGGTGGGCGAGATGCGCACCTCCACCGGCAGCATCAGCGTCATGAAGATGGCCCAGAAGGCCACCATGCGGAAGCGGAACCGGAAGTAGACGATGGCGAAGGCCGACAGCAGCGAGATCGCGATCTTGCCGATGGCGATGACGAGGGCCGACACCAGGCTCACGAACATCATGCGGCCCACCGGCGCGGTGGACCCGGCGCCGCTGCTGCGGCCCTGGATCGCGGCGGTGTAGTTCTCGACCAGGTGGCTGCCGGGCCACAGCGACATGGGGGCGTTGACGATGTCCTGCGCCGTCTGCGTGGACGCGACGAAGGTCACGTACAGCGGGAAGGCGACGATGATCACGCCGAGGATCAGCACGACGTGGGCGAGGATCCCGAGGGTTGGGCGGCGCTCGACCATCAGTAGTTGACCTTCTTCTCGACGAACCGGAATTGAATGACGGTGAGCGCCACGACGATGAACATCAGCACCACCGACTGCGCGGCCGAGCCGCCCAGGTCCATCGCCTTGAACCCGTCGTAGTAGACCTTGTAGACGAGGATGGCCGTGTCGCGCCCCGGGCCGCCCTGCGTGGACGCGTCCACGATGGCGAAGGTCTCGAAGAAGGCGTAGACGACGTTGATCACGAGCAGGAAGAACGTGGTGGGCGAGAGCAGGGGGAACTGGATCGTCCAGAAGCGCCGCCACGGGCGGGCGCCGTCGATGGCCGCGGCCTCGATCAGCGACTTCGGGATGCTCTGCAGGCCGGCCACGAAGAACAAGAAGTTGTAGGAGATCTGCTTCCACACGGCGGCCACGACGATGAGGGCCATCGCGTGGTCGCTGTCGAGCAGGTGGTTCCAGGCGAAGCCGATCGCCTGGAGGCCGTACGACACGATGCCGATGCTGGGCGCGAACAGGAAGAGCCACAGCACCCCGGCCACGGCCGGGGCGACTGCGTACGGCCAGATCAGCAGCGTGCGGTACAGGGTGGTGCCCTTGACGATGCGGTCGGCGAAGACCGCGAGCATCAGCGACAGCGCGATGCCGAGCCCCGCCACCAGCACCGAGAAGATCGCCGTGGTCTTGAACGACGCGAGGTAGCTCGGGTCATCGAAGAGCGCACGGAAATTGTCGAGGCCCACCCATTCGACGGAGGTGCCGAACGCGTCGGCCTGCTGCAGGGACTGCAGCAGGGCCTGGGCCGCCGGCCAGAAGAAGAAGACCGTGATGATCACGATCTGGGGCGCCAGAAGCGCCCACGGGAGCCAGGCCGAACGGAAGACGACGCGCTTTTCCATGCGAGGGGATCAGCGGCCCTTGTTCGCGCGCTCGAACTTCTCGAGCAGTTCGTTGCCGCGCTTGACGATGGCCACCAGGGCTTCCTTGGCGGTCTTCTTGCCGCCCCACACCTGTTCGAGTTCCTCGTCCTCGATGGTGCGGATCTGCGGGTAGTTGCCCAGGCGGATGCCGCGGCTCTTGTCGGTCACCTTGCGCACCATCTGCGTCACGGCCACGTCGGAGCCCGGGTTCTCCTTGTAGAAGCCCGACTTCTCGGTGAGCTCGTACGCCGCGGTGGTGACGGGCAGGTAGCCCGTGCGCTGGTGGCTCTTGGCCTGCACCTCGGGCGACGAGATGTACTTGAAGAACGTGGCCACGCCCTTGTACTCGGCCGGCTTCTTGCCGGAGATGACCCACAGGCTCGCGCCGCCGATCACGGTGTTCTGCGGGGCACCCGGCACGTCCGGGTAGTACGGCAGCGCCGAGACGCCATAGCCGAACTTGGCGTTCTTGCGCACGTTGCCGAGGAAGCCCGACGACGTGGTCACCATCGCGCATTCGCCGGACACGAACGAGGCCTCGGGCACGTTGCCGCGGCCCTTGTAGACGAACAGGCCCTGCTTGGACATGTTGGCGAGGTTCTCGATGTGGCGCAGGTGCAGCGGCGAGTCGATCATCAGGCGGGCGTCCATGCCGGCCAGGCCGTTGCGCTTGCTGGCGTACTCGACGTTGTGCCAGGCCGAGAAGCTCTCGAGCTGGGTCCAGCCCTGCCAGGCCGTGGTGAACGGGCACTTGTGGCCGGAAGCCTTCAGCTTCGCGGCGGCGCTGACCACCTCGGGCCAGGTCGTCGGGCCCTTGTTCGGGTCGAGGCCGGCGGCCTTGAAGGCGTCCTTGTTGTAGTAGAAGACCGTGGTGGAGCTGTTGAACGGCAGGCTGATCATCTGGCCGTTCGGGGCGGTGTAGTAGCTCGCCACGGCGGGGATGTACACCGACTGATCGAACGGCAGCCCGGCCTCCTTCATGACCTGGCCCACGGGGATCGCGACGCCCTTGCTGGCCATCATCGTGGCGGTGCCCACCTCGTAGACCTGCAGGATGTGCGGCGCGGTGCCGGCGCGGAACGCGGCCACCGCGCCCGGCATCGATTCCTCGTAGCTGCCCTTGAACGTGGGCACGACCTTGTAGTCCTTCTGGCTCGCGTTGAAGTCGCGGGCCAGGTCGTTGACCCATTCGCCGTTCACGGCGGTCATCGAGTGCCACCACTGGATCTCGATCTGGGCGTGGGCGGCGGGGTGGGCGGCGAGCGCGAGCAGGCCGGCGGCGAGAGCGGCGGCGGTGTTCTTGTGTTGCATGGTGGGACTCCAGGGTGCCGGCGGGCGGCGGGAAAAACCGCCGAGTAGGCCAAACGGATGTGACAGGCTGGTTTATCACCTTCCGAAACGGTCAAGGGCATTCGGGATAACCACAACGGTTCCTTGTTTTTCGCTTGTTTTCGCTTTTCGCCGCCCAGGACCCCGGCCTCCGCCGGGGTTACCCCAAGCCCGGGGCGCGCCCGGGGCTTGGGGTAACATTCGCCTTCAAGTGCCATACAGGTGCATGCGCCACCTGGAGTCCATGAACGCACCCCTCCCGCTCAATCACATCGCCGCCGCGGTCGACGCTGCCCACCATGCGCCCCGGTTGCGCGAGATCCCGTACAACTACACCTCGTTCTCCGACCGCGAGATCGTGATCCGCATCCTGGGCCCCCGCGCCTGGGAACTGCTGGACCGACTCCGCGAGGAACGCCAGACGGGCCGATCCGCCCGCATGTTGTACGAGGTGATCGGCGACATCTGGGTCGTCCAGCGCAACCCGTACCTGCAGGACGACCTGCTCGACAACCCGAAGCGCCGCCGCCTGCTCATCGAGGCGCTGCACCACCGGCTGAACGAGGTGCAGCACCGCCGCGACCCGGCGTCCGACGCCGCCCGCGACGCCTCCGTGGGTGAACTGCTGGACGCCGCCGGCCGGGCCGTGACCGCCTTCGCCGAGCAGTTCGAGCAGGTCGCCGAGCTGCGCCGCCGGGCCACGAAGGTGCTCGGCCGCCACACGGCCAAGGACAACATCAAGTTCGACGGCCTCTCGCGCGTGGCCCACGTGACCGACGCGACCGACTGGCGCGTCGAGTACCCGTTCGTCGTGCTGACCCCGGACACCGAGGCCGAGATGGCCTCGCTGGTGAAGCACTGCATCGAGCTGGGCCTCACCATCATCCCGCGCGGGGGCGGCACCGGCTACACCGGCGGCGCCGTGCCGCTCACGTGGAACAGCGCGGTCATCAACACCGAGAAGCTCGAGGCCATGACCGAGGTGGAGCACGTCCGCCTGCCGGGCCTCGACCGCGACGTCGCCACCATCTGGACCGAAGCGGGCGTGGTCACCCAGCGCGTGGCCGACGCCGCCGAGCGGGCCGGTTTCGTCTTCGCGGTGGACCCGACCTCGGCCGAAGCCTCGTGCGTCGGCGGCAACGTGGCCATGAACGCCGGCGGCAAGAAGGCCGTGCTGTGGGGCACCGCGCTCGACAACCTGGCCTCGTGGCGCATGGTCACGCCGGAAGCCAAGTGGCTCGAGGTCACCCGCCTCGACCACAACCTCGGCAAGATCCACGACGTGGAAACGGCCACGTTCGAGCTGAAGTACTTCGACGCCTCCGGCAAGACCGTCGAGCGCACCGAGCGCCTCGTGGTCCCGGGCCGCACCTTCCGCAAGGAAGGCCTCGGCAAGGACGTCACCGACAAGTTCCTGGCCGGCCTGCCCGGCATCCAGAAGGAAGGCTGCGACGGCCTGATCACCAGCTGCCGCTGGGTCGTGCACAAGATGCCCGCCCACACGCGCACCGTGTGCCTGGAGTTCTTCGGCAACGCGAAGGACGCCGTGCCGTCCATCGTCGAGATCAAGGACTTCATGTTCGCCGAGGCCAAGGCCGGCGGCGCCATCCTGGCCGGCCTCGAGCACCTCGACGACCGCTACCTGAAGGCCGTGGGCTACGCCACGAAGAGCAAGCGCGGCGGCCTGCCGAAGATGGTGCTGATCGGCGACATCGCCGGCGACGACCCCGACGCCGTGGCCCGCGCCACCAGCGAGGTGGTGCGCCTGGCCAACGGCCGTGCCGGCGAAGGGTTCGTCGCGGTGAGCGCCGACGCCCGCAAGAAGTTCTGGCTCGACCGCAAGCGCACCGCCGCCATCAGCAAGCACACCAACGCCTTCAAGATCAACGAGGACGTGGTGATCCCGCTGCCGCGGATGGGCGAGTACACCAACGGCATCGAGCGCATCAACATCGAGCTGAGCCTGCGCAACAAGCTGGCGCTGGTGGACGCGCTGGAGAGCTTCTTCCTGCGCGGCAACCTGCCGCTGGGCAAGAGCGACGACGCCGGCGAGATCGCCTCGGCCGAACTGCTGGAAGACCGCGTGCAGCAGGCCCTGACGCTGCTGCGCGAGGTGCGCGACCTGTGGTCGCAGTGGCTTCAGCAGCTGGACGTGATCCAGCCCGACGTCGGCCGCAGCTACTTCTTCGACCTGCAGGACCACACGCTGCGCGCATCGTGGAAGACGCAGATCCGCGGCCCGCTGCAGCAGATCTTCGCGGGTTCGGCGCTGTCGCCCATCGTCGACGAGTGCGTGCGCATCCACAAGGACGTGCTGCGCGGCCGCGTGTGGGTGGCGCTGCACATGCACGCCGGCGACGGCAACGTGCACACGAACATCCCGGTCAACAGCGACAACTACGAGATGCTGCAGACGGCCCACGAGGCCGTGGCGCGCATCATGGTGCTGGCCCGCTCGCTCGACGGCGTGATCTCGGGCGAACACGGCATCGGCATCACGAAGCTCGAGTTCCTGAGCGACGCCGAGCTGCGCGACTTCAGCGACTACAAGCAGCGCATCGACCCCGAAGGCCGCTTCAACAAGGGCAAGCTGCTGCGCGGCGCCGCGTTCGACGGCCTCAAGGCCGACCTGACCAACGCCTACACGCCCAGCTTCGGCCTGATGGGGCACGAGTCGCTCATCATGCAGCAGAGCGACATCGGCGACATCGCCAACTCGATGAAGGACTGCCTGCGCTGCGGCAAGTGCAAGCCCGTGTGCGCCACGCACGTGCCGCGCGCGAACCTGCTCTACAGCCCGCGCAACAAGATCCTCGCCACGTCGCTGCTCGTCGAGGCGTTCCTCTACGAGGAGCAGACCCGCCGCGGCGTCAGCATCAAGCACTGGGCCGAGTTCGAGGACGTGGCCGACCACTGCACCGTGTGCCACAAGTGCCTCACGCCGTGCCCGGTCAAGATCGACTTCGGCGACGTGTCGATGAACATGCGCAACCTGTTGACCAAGATGGGGAAGAAGAGCTTCCGTCCGGGCAACAAGATGGCCATGATGATGCTCAACGCCACGAATCCCGAGACCATCAAGCTGCTGCGCATGGGCATGGTGGACGTGGGCTTCAAGGCGCAGCGTCTCGCGAACAACCTGCTGCGCGGCCTCGCGAAGAAGCAGACCGCCGCCCCGCGCTCCTCGGTGGGCACCGCGCCCATCAAGGAGCAGGTGATCCACTTCATCAACAAGAAGCTGCCGGGCGGGCTGCCGAAGAAGACGGCGCGTGCGCTGCTCGACATCGAGGACAAGGACTACGTCCCGATCATCCGCGACCCGAAGGCCACCACGGCCGAGACCGAGGCGGTGTTCTACTTCCCCGGCTGCGGCTCGGAACGCCTGTTCTCGCAGGTGGGCCTCGCCACGCAGGCGATGCTGTGGCACGCGGGCGTGCAGACGGTGCTGCCGCCGGGCTACCTGTGCTGCGGCTACCCGCAGCGCGGCAGCGGCCAGTTCGACAAGGCCGACAAGATCATCACGGACAACCGCGTGCTGTTCCACCGCGTGGCCAACACGCTGAACTACCTCGACATCAAGACGGTGGTGGTCAGCTGCGGCACGTGCTACGACCAGCTGCAGGGCTACCAGTTCGACAAGATCTTCCCGGGCTGCCGCATCATCGACATCCACGAGTACCTGCTCGAGAAGGGCATCACGCTCGGCGGGCAGGGCGGGTACCTGTACCACGACCCGTGCCACACGCCGATGAAGCTCCAGGACCCGATGAAGACGGTCAAGGCGCTCGTGGGCGACAACGTGCTCAAGAGCGAACGATGCTGCGGCGAAAGCGGCACGCTCGGCGTGACGCGCCCCGACATCTCGACGCAGATCCGCTTCCGCAAGGAAGAAGAGCTGAAGAAGAACGAGGCCGCGCTGCGTGCCAGCAGCGAGGTGGGCGCCCAGGGCGACGTGAAGATCCTCACGAGCTGCCCGTCCTGCCTGCAGGGCCTGAGCCGCTACGGCAACGACCTGAACAACGGCCTGCTCGAGGCCGACTACATCGTCGTCGAGATGGCCAACAAGATCCTCGGCCCCGACTGGATGCCCGACTATGTGCGCCGTGCGAACGACGGCGGCATCGAACGGGTGCTGGTCTGATGCCGGTCGCCTGCGAGCTCTGCGAGCAGCCGGGCGGCGTGCCCGTCGCGTCCGGCCCGACGTGGCGCGTGATCCGCGTGGCCGACGCCGACTTCCCGGCGTTCTACCGCGTGGTGTGGACCGCCCATGTGGCCGAGTTCACCGACCTGTCCCCGGCCGATCGCGCCACCTGCCTGGACGTGGTCGCGCGGGTCGAGTCGGTGCTGCGCGGGCGGCTGTCGCCCACGAAGATCAACCTCGCGTCGCTGGGCAACATGGTGCCGCACCTGCACTGGCACGTGATCGCCCGGTTCGACTGGGACAGCCACTTCCCCAATCCCGTGTGGGGCGCTCGCCAGCGCGAGGTGGCGCCGGCCGCCGCCGCGCGGCTCAAGCTGCCGCTCGAGGTGCTGGACGACGCGGTGCGGGCCGCTGTCGCCGCGAGCTGACCGCCATGGCCGGCCTCACGAAGGACACGCCCGCGCCGACGTCGATCGTCGTGCACCAGCAGTCGCGCGTGCTCGAGATCGGTTTTGCCGACGGCAAGCAGTTCCGCATCCCCTTCGAGCTGATGCGCGTGTACTCGCCGTCCGCCGAGGTGCAGGGCCACGGGCCCGGCCAGGAGGTGCTGCAGACCGGCAAGCGCGGCGTCGGCCTCGACGACCTGTCCCAGGTGGGGCACTACGCCATCCAGCCCCGGTTCTCCGACGGTCACGACTCGGGCATCTTCACGTGGGAGTACCTGTACTTCCTCGGCGAGAAGCAGGACGAGTTGTGGCGAGACTACGAGGCGCGCCTCGCCGCCGCCGGCGCCACCCGCGACACCGAGATGCCCCCGCCCGCCGCCCCCGGCTGCGGACATTCGCACTGACCCAGACAAGAAGAGGTTCCGCCATGAGCAACACCCACTTCGGTTTCCAGACCGTCGACGAGAAGGAGAAGTCCGGCCGCGTGCGGGGCGTGTTCGATTCCGTCGCGTCGAAGTACGACGTGATGAACGACCTGATGTCGATGGGCCTGCACCGGCTGTGGAAGGCCTACACCGTCACGGTGGCCGGCCTGCGCGAAGGCGACCGCGTGCTCGACATCGCCGGCGGCACGGGCGACCTGTCCCGCGCGTTCGCGAAGAAGGTGGGTGCCCGCGGTCTCGTGGTGCACACCGACATCAACGAGGCGATGCTGCGCCAGGGCCGCGACCGCCTGCTCGACGAAGGCCTCGTGCTGCCCACGATGACCTGCGACGCCGAGGCCCTGCCGTTCCCGGACGCGAGCTTCGACCTCGTCAGCGTGGCCTTCGGCCTGCGCAACATGACCCACAAGGATCGCGCGCTCGCCGAGATGAACCGGGTGCTGCGCCCGGGCGGCAAGCTGCTGGTGCTCGAGTTCTCGAAGGTGGCCAAGCCCCTCGAGAAGGCGTACGACTGGTATTCCTTCAAGGTGCTGCCCCGCATCGGGCAGGTGGTGGCGGGTGATGCCGAGAGCTACCGCTACCTGGCGGAATCGATCCGCATGCACCCGGGCCAGCAGGAACTCAAGGCGATGATGAAGACCGCCGGGTTCGCCCACGTCGATGTCCACAACCTCAGTGCGGGTGTGGTGGCGTTGCACGTCGGCATCAAGTGCTGATCTCCGGCTGATCCGCCGATCGCACGCGGCGGCGGGATGCCGCCCGCGCGCCGATGGCCTCGTCCGGAACCTCGGCGTCCAACTTCATCCTCCGTTTCGCCACCATCCGTGACCTGGTTCACGGAAGCGCCGCCGTGCGCCGCCGATGGGCGGTGTCGCGTGCCATCGACCTGTGGCAGGCGATGCGCTGAACGTGCGTTCAAGGGGGCCTCGAAGGGGTGTTTTTCCAGGGCGATGACAAGTGTGGATTCCTCCCTTTCGGCCCCCCCGATCACGGGGGGGAACCCTCAATTGGAGGATGGTGCCAGGGGGGGCGCCAACGAAAATTGCGGCCATCGAATCGTTGCGTGACGGCCGGGCATTTCCCGGTCCGGTCGACGAGGGTGCAAGCCCAACAAGGATGAGCCAAATGCTAAAAGTGTTCCAGCTCCACGTTTCCATCGCCACCTTCGCCGGCATGATCGCCGACGGGTTGCTGTGCTTCTTCGCGGTCCTCATGGCCGCCTCGTCCTTGCACCTCGTCCCGGGCTCGTCGGCGCAGGCCGCCCTCACCACGCCGCACATCTTCCTGTTCGCGAGCGGCTTCGCGATGGTGATGTCGCTGCTGTACGCCTTCGTCGGCCTGTACCGCCCCACGCCCATCGCCTTCGGTGCCATGCTCCGTCGCACGCTCGTGGCGCTGCTCGTCGGCGGCTACCTGACCTACCTGGTGCTGAACCAGCTCGCCCAGCGCGAGTACGCCGAGCAACTGATGCTGTCGGTGGTGCTGTACCTGCTCGTCGGCCTGGTCGTCGTGCGCGGCGCGCTGTTCGCCATGCGCCGCCTGGCCACCACCCCGCGCGTGCTGATCGTCGGCACCGGCCCGGAAGCCCAGAGCGTGGCCACCGACCTGATGACCCTCAAGCGCGTCGAGCGCGACGTGGTGGGCTTCTTCGCCACCGACCCGGAAGCGGCCCAGAGCGGCACGATGCGCGGCCACCCGGTGTTCGCCGGCGACCAGTCCATCGAGGACATCGTCGACGCCAACCAGGTCGATGAAATCATCGTCGCGGTGCGCGAGCAGCGCGGCGGCGGCGTCCCGATGGACCAGCTGCTCGCCTGCCGCATCCGCGGCATCCCCGTGCTCGACCTGGCTGGCTTCTACGAGCGCGCCAAGTCGGAAGTGCCCATCGACAGCCTGAAGGCCAGCTGGCTCGTGTACGGCCACGGCTTCGTGCAGGGCCGCGCCCGCAAGATCGCCAAGCGCACGTTCGACATCGTCAGCTCGTCGGTGCTGCTGCTGATCGCCTCGCCGATCATGCTGTTCACGATGCTGGCCATCAAGCTCGACAGCAAGGGCCCGGTGCTCTACAGCCAGGAACGCGTGGGCCTGGGTGGCAAGGGCTTCATGTGCCTGAAGTTCCGCAGCATGCGCACCGACGCCGAGAAGGATGGCAAGGCCGTCTGGGCCCAGAAGAACGACACCCGGGTGACGCGCGTGGGCGCCTTCATCCGAAAGACCCGCATCGATGAACTGCCCCAGCTGATCAGTGTCCTCAAGGGCGAGATGAGCATGGTGGGTCCGCGCCCCGAACGTCCCACGTTCGTGAAGGAACTCAAGGAAGTGATCCCGTTCTATGATGTGCGGCACAGCATCAAGCCGGGTGTCACCGGCTGGGCGCAGGTTCGTTACAGTTACGGCGCATCCGTCGATGACGCACGCAAGAAGCACCAGTACGACCTCTACTACGTCAAGAACAACTCCCTGTTGTTGGACATCCTGGTGTTGATTGAAACGGTGAGCGTGGTGCTCTTCCGCGAAGGTGCTCATTGAATGACGTGCGGTTCAGTTTCAGTGGATTGCAAAGGGAAATTCAAATGAGTGCCAAGCGTGTCGTGATGCTGTGCAGCGTGCTGCTGTCGGCTGTGTTCCTGTCGGCCTGCGGGTCGATGGGCAACTACCCGCAGGCCCCCCAGGCCACCGTGTCAGCCGAGGCGCGTTACCGCATCGGCCCCCTGGACACCCTCAACATCGTGGTGTGGCGCAACCCCGAGCTGTCCTCCATCGTCACGGTGCGGCCCGACGGCCGCATCTCCACCCCGCTGGTGGAAGACCTGGTGGCCGCGGGCCGCAGCCCGGTCGACCTCGCCCGCGAGGTGGAGGGGGTGCTCGGCAAGTACGTGCGCGACCCGGTCGTGACCGTGGTGGTCAACACCTTCCAGGGCATCTATTCCGAGCAGATCCGCATCGTCGGCGAGGCCGCGCGCCCGCAGTCGGTGGCGTACCGCCAGAACATGACGGTGCTCGACGTGATGATCCAGGTGGGCGGCCTCACCGACTACGCCGACGGCAACGGCGCCGTGCTCGTGCGGGGCTCCGAGAACGGCAAGCAGTACTCCGTCCGCCTGAAAGACCTGCTCAAGCGCGGCGACATCTCCGCCAACGTGCCGGTGCTGCCGGGCGACATCGTGATCGTCCCGCAGAGCTGGTTCTGACCCCGGCGCCGTGGCCCGCCTTCCCGGGCCCCGGATCCTGACGTCGGAATCTCCACCCCCGAGACCGGCCCAACGCGCAGACGTCAAGCCGGCGGTGCATCATTCCCCTCGGCACGGGTCGTCGCCCGGCTTCCGGGCGCGGTTCCGTGCCGCGGCGGTCGTCCCGGCGGCTGCCGGTTCCTTCCAGCTGTAGACCAGACAGGCCATGCAAATATTCTTGACGATGCTGCGGTACGACGTGAGGCGGATGTGGGATCGCCGCTGGCTCGCCGCGACCATCGCCTGGGGCCTCGCGCTGGTGCTCGGGCTCCTGGTGTTCCTCGTCCGCGACCGCTACGAGGCGTCCGCGCGCATCTACGTCGACACCCAGACCGTGCTGAAGCCGCTGATGGCCGGCCTCGCGTTCCAGCCCGACATCGACCAGCAGGTGCGCATGCTGGCCCGCACGCTGATCTCGCGGCCGAACGTCGAACGCCTGTTCCAGAACCCGCACATCGGCCTGGAGCAGCCCGAGGCCAGCCAGTACGACCGGCAGCTCGAGAAGCTCAAGGATTCCATCAAGGTGTCCCCGAGCGGTTCCGGCAACCTCTTCGCCATCACCTACCGCGACAGCGACCCGGCCCGGGCGCAGCGGCTGGTCGAGGCGCTGGTGTCCATCTTCGTGGAGTCGAGCGCCGACACCAAGAAGCGCGACTCCACCGAAGCCAGCCGCTTCATCGAGGAACAGATCAAGGACTATGAAGCGAAGCTGGTCCACGCGGAAAACCGCCTGAAGGACTTCAAGATCCAGAACTTCGGCGTCACCGGCACGGCCAACCAGGACCACTTCACGCGCCTGGCCTCGCTGTCGGACGAGGTGGCGAAGCTGCGCCTGGAGCTGTCGTCGGCCGAGCAGTCGCGCGACGCCCTCAAGCGCGAACTGCAGAACGAAGACCCGCAGCTGCCCCCCGAATCGCTGCCGAGCGTGGCCGCCCAGCCGAGCGAGCTGGAGCAGCGCCTGCAGGCGCAGTACCGTGTGCTCGACGAATTGCTGCGCCGCTACACCGACGACCACCCCGACGTGATCAGCGCGCGCCGCATGATCGCGTCCATCGAACGCCAGATCAAGGAAGAGGCCGAGGGCAAGGCCAAGGGCAACGGCCGGGGCCGTGGCGCCGCGGCCACGAACCCGGTGTACCAGCGCCTGCGGGTGTCGCTCGCCGAGGCCGAGGCCAACATCGCATCGCTGCGCTCGCAGCTGACCGTGCAGCAGGGCCGCCTCGAGCAGGTCCGGGCGCTCGCCAACCGCATGCCGCAGGTCGAGGCCGACCTCGCCCAGCTCAACCGCGACTACGACATCGTGCGCAAGAACTACGAGCAGCTGGTGTCGCGCCGCGAGGCCGCCTCGCTCGGCGTCAAGATCGACCAGTCGTCGCAGCTCGCCGACTTCCGCATCGTGGAACCGCCCCGCGTGGCGCCCACGCCGGTGTTCCCGAGCCGCAAGGTGCTGGCCGTGCTGGCGATGTTCGCCTCGCTGGCGCTCGCCGGTGCCGCGGTGTTCGGCCTCGGCCGCCTGCGTCCCACCGTCGATTCCCTTGCGGTGCTGCAGCAGTTGTCCGACCGCCCGATCCTCGGTTCCGTGTCGCTGATCCGCGGCCCCGAGCAGCGCTCGCGCCGCAAGCGCGACATCTACCGCTTCGCCGGCGTGATGGGGGTCTTCCTCGCGCTTCACGTGGTGTGGGTCGTGCTGATCGCCCGCCACGGCCTGTGACTCCGGAGTACCCATGAGCACCATCCAGCAAGCCGCCAAACGCCTCGAGGAACTGCGCCGCGCGGGCGTCGCCATCCCCTGGGAAGCCGACGACGCCGAGGCCAAGGCCCGTGCCGCCGCGCTGGCCGAATCGGGCGATGTCCCGCCGGCCGAACCCGGCGCGCTGCAGGCGCAATCCCAGCCGCTGCCGATGCCCGTGATGCCGGCCATGCCCACCATGCCGGCCGTGCACACGCCGAGCGGCCGACAGTCCGAACTGGTGAACCTCGACCTCGTCAAGCTGGCCGAGGAAGGCTACCTCGTGCCGGGGCACTCCAGCACGCAGCTGGGCGAGGAGTTCCGCGTCATCAAGCGTCCGCTGATCCGCAACGCCCAGGGCAAGGGCGCCGCGCCCGTGCACCACGGCAACCTCATCGTGGTGACCAGCTCGCTCGCGGGCGAGGGCAAGACCTTCTTCGCGATGAACCTCGCGCTCAGCATCGCGATGGAGCTCGACGCCTCCGCGCTGCTGGTCGAAGCCGACATCCTGAAGCCGGCCGTGATGTCCCGCATGGGCCTGCCCCAGCGCCGCGGCCTGCTCGACATGCTGACCGACCCGAAGATCGACGCGTCGGAAGTGATGCTGCGCACCAACATCCCGAAGCTGAGCCTGCTGCCGGCCGGCAGCCGCTCGATGCAGTCCACCGAACTGCTCGCCAGCGCCCGCATGGGCGAGTTCCTCGACGAACTGGCCACGCGCTACCGCGACCGCATCATCGTGTTCGATGCCCCGCCGCTGCTGCAGACCAGCGAGGCCCAGGTGCTGGCCGCCCGCGCCGGCCAGGTGGTGGTGGTGGTGGAAGCCGGCCGCACGTCGGCCGCCGCCTTCGCGCAGGCGATGGACACGCTCGAATCCTGCCCCGTGGTCATGACCGCGCTCAACAAGAGCAAGGAATCGAACACCAACATGGTCTACGGCTACAACGCCGACTCGATGTACGCCGAAGCCCAGGGGGTTGCGTGATCGGACACCGGCCGGGCAGTCTCCACCACCGGCCCGCGGCACTTCGCCGCGGCACGCTGGCAGCGCTGCTGCTGGCCGGGGTGTGTTCCGTCCAGGCCCAGGGCGTCCGCATTCCCGGCGAGATGCCCGTGCCCGGCGACGTACCGCTGCCGGTCGTCCCGGACCCCGTGCAAACGCCCGGCGTGCCCGCGGTGCCCAACATCGGCCCGCTCGTGGGGCCGGCCGGTGCCGCACCGGTGGTCCCCGGAGCCGCAGCCGGTCCCGCTCCCGTGGCCCGCACGCTGTACCTCGAAGGCGACATCACCGCACGGCTGACGGCCACCGACCGCGGCCGCCTCGACGCCCCGTCCGGCAAGGACCTGATCCTCGGCGTGAGCCCGCGCCTGTACGCACGCAGCCGCGGCGCGCAGCTCAACGTCAACGCGATGGTGGGCCTCGACAGCATCAAGTACTTCGAGCACACGAACGACGACTACACGCAGCCGGTGGCGGCCATCGACGCGCAGGCCATCCTCGTCGACAACCTGCTGTTCCTCGACGGCGGGCTGTCGGTCGACCGCCGCGCTTCGTCGCCGTATTCCACGCAGACCGCCGACGTGTCCACCGACGAGCAGGTCGACACCCGCATCGCCCGGCTGAGCCCGCGCCTCGAGCGCCGCTTGCCGTCGGGCTGGAACACGCTGCTGCGCAGCGACAACATCTGGACGCACCGCTCGGGCGACAGCGTGGGCGGCCTGACCGGGGCGCCCGCGCGCGAGTACTCGCAGGACACCCAGTTCCGCATCGACCGCACGCCCGAGCCTTTCGGCCTGGGCCTCGAAGGCAGCCACGAATCGCTCGAGTACGACAGCCGCAACGTCATGCAGATCGACGGCGTGCGGGCCACGGTGGGCTATGCCTACTCGCCGCAGCTGACGGTGTGGGGCATCGGGGGTGTCGAGCGCAGCGACTTCCAGAACCGCACCGAAAACGACAGCGACTACGGCTTCCGCGTGCGCTGGGCGCCGCTCGAGCGGTCGGTGCTGACCGCCGAGGTGCGCCGCCGCTTCTTCGGCACGGGCTTCAACGCGCAGTGGGACCACACCCACCGCAACTTCGGCTTCACGCTCGCCGGCGCTCGCGAGCCGTACACCTCGCCCGAGGCCGTGCAGCTCGGCGGCAACATCGGCCAGCAGTTCAACGACCTGTTCCGCCAGCGCGGCTACGACCAGGCCCAGCGCGAGGCCCTCGTGCGCGCCGCGCTGATCGCCTACGGCCTGCCCGCCACGCTCGCCGATCCGGTCAGCTTCCACGTGAGCCGCCCGCAACTCAACACCACGGGCTCGGCGATGTTCACCGCGCTCGGCCGCCGCTCCGTCTTCATCGCCTCGGTCTACTACCGCAAGCTGACCGACCTGCACCGCTCGGACGATCCGGTGCTGGCGACGCTGCCCGGCAACACGCGCCAGGCCGGTGGTCAGGTGTCCGCGAACTTCCGCCTCACGCCGCTGTCGGCGCTGGACGCCTCGTACCGCATCGACGACACGCAGGGGCTCGGTGCCGACGCCTCGCGTTCGTCGCGCGACCAGATCTACAGCATCGGCACCACGCATTCGCTGTCGCCGCGCACGCGCGTCGACCTGTCGCTGCAGCATCACAAACTCGAAACCGTCGACGTCCTCCGACCCTCGTCGGCGTCGTCGAACAGTGCCGGCGTCGGCATCAACTACCGCTTCTAGGTCTTCCGGTGTTCGAATCCCACTTCGGCTTCAGTGCCCCGCCGTTCCAGCTCAACCCCGACCCGACGTTCTACTTCGGGAGCAAGGGCCACAGCAACGCGCTCGCCTACCTCCAGTACGGCGTGCACCAGGCGGAAGGTTTCATCGTGGTCACCGGCGACATCGGCGCCGGCAAGACGACCCTTGTGCGCACGCTGCTCGAGGGGCTCGACGCCACCCAGGTCAAGGCCGCCCAGATCGCCAGCACGCAACTCGACGCCGTGGGCCTGCTGCAGGCCATGCTCACCGCGTTCGGCGTGCCGCACAACCCGGGCGCCGTCTCGAAGGCGAGCCTGATCTCCACCCTCGAAGCGTTTTTCATGACGCTCGCGATCAAGAACAAGCGCGCGCTGCTCGTGATCGACGAGGCGCAGAACCTCAGCATGGACGCCATCGAGGAACTGCGCATGCTGTCGAACTTCCAGCTGCGCAAGCAGGCGCTGCTGCAGAGCTTCCTGGTGGGCCAGCCCGAATTGCGCGGCATGATCGAATCGCAGCGCCTCGAGCAGCTGCGCCAGCGGGTCATCGCCTCTTGCCACCTGGGCCCGCTCGACGCCGACGAGACCCGCCGCTACATCGAACACCGCCTGAACCGCGTCGGCTGGAACGGCAACCCGTCGTTCGAGCCCGAGGCCTTCCCGCACATCCACCACGCCACCGGGGGCGTGCCGCGCCGCATCAACCTGCTGTGCAACCGGCTGCTGCTGTCTGCGTTCCTCGAGAACCTGACCCAGGTGACCACCGCGCAGGTGCTGCGCATCGCCCAGGAGCTGCGCCACGAGGTGGGTGACGCCACCATCGCCCAGCCCACCGGCCGCGTGATCGCCGACGTGCCCGTCACGCGCCGTGCGCCCGTCGCCGCCGCGCCGGTGCTCGACGAGGTGGTGCGCAGCCCGCAACCCGTGGCGGCCACGCCGTCGTCCGTGCAGCGGGTGGTGCGCCGCGAGTTGTCGGCCGCGGTGCGCACCGTGCTGTGTGTCGTCGACACGCCGTCGGGTTACCTGAACGCGGCGCTGCTGGCCGCGTCGCTCGAACATTCGCCCATCATCACGCGCACCGTCGTCGTGGGCCTGGGTGCCGCCCAGGTCTTCGGCCCGGTCGAGAACTACGCCGAGGTGGTGGACCTGCCCGCCATCGAGGTGCACCTGGGCATCGAGGGTTCGCCCGCCCGCCGCACCGCCGAGGCGGTGCTGCGCGTGGAGGCGCTGCTCGACGAGTTCGCGCCCGACCTGCTGGTGCCGCTGTCCACGTCCGACGAGGCCGTGGCCTGCGCGATGCTGGCCAGCCGCAAGGGCGTGCCGGTGGTGCGCCTGGACGGCGGCGTGCGTGCGCCGGTGGCCTTCGAGGCCGCGCGCCGCAATGCCAGCCTGCTCGACCGCATCGCCTCGCAGATCTTCGCCCCCACGCAGGTGGCGGCGCTCACGCTGTCGAACGAAGGCATCGAGGTGGGCCAGGTGCAGGTGATGGGCAGCCTGACGCAGGACGCGCTCAGCGCGGCCGACGCCGCCAGCCCGCTCGCCCAGGCGCTGATGACCCACCACGGGCTCACGTCGGGCTTCGCGCTGGTGACGGCGCGGGTGGGCCACGGCCGGCTCACGCCCCAGTCGCTCAGCAAGCTCGTGCTGATGCTGAGCCGCGTGCGCGGCGACCTGCCCATGCTGTGGCTCGTCTGTGGCGAGACCCAGTCCGCGCTGCGCGGCCAGGGCCTCGGCACCGTGCTGTCGCGCTCGGGCATCTCGCTCGCATCGATGCCCGTGTTCTCGTCGCGCCTGAGCATCCTGCAGCGCGCCGCCTGCCTCATCACCGACCACGGCGACGACCTCGTCGACGTGGCCATGTCCACCGGCACGCCGCTGCTGCTGCTCGACGAAACGGGCGAGGGCGGTGAATCGGCCGACGGCCGCGTGGCGTGGCTGCCGTTCGAGGCCAGCGAGCTGGGCCTGCCCGTGAACACGCGCGGCGCCAACGTCGTGGACCTGCCGATCGGCGAAACCGCGACTTCCGTGGCGGAATCGATGGTCTCCCACCTGCACGGGTGGTTGTCGCGGCGCGATGGAGAGACGACCATCATCGAACCGCCCCGGCGCGAGTCCGCGTCGCGCCTGAAGGAAGTGGGCAAGTAGTCCGCGCGCTTCCCCGCCGTCCATCCGGTCCGTAGGCCGTGGGGCGGGCGTCCCGCCAACCTGTCCGCCTGCCCCGATGCTGCGTCAACTGTTCCAACACGCGTCGTACTACACGATCGCGAACATCCTCACGATGTTCGCGGGCCTGATCTCGTTCCCGATCGTCACCCGCATCATCAGCGTCGCCGACTATGGCCTCATGACGCTGATGGCCTCGCTGCTGAGCATCGCCGTGGTGTTCGGCAAGCTCGGCGTGCAGCACGCCATCGTGCGTTTCCACGCCGAGGCGGTGAGCGACGGCCCGCAGGGCGAGAACACGTTCGTGTCCACCACCATGCTGAGCCTGCTGGTGTTCTCGGGCGTCACCACCGCCGTGTGGCTGGGTGCGGCATTCTGGGCGCCGCTCGGGTGGATCGGTGGCGCGCAGGTGCGCGAGCTGCTGATCCTCACCGCGGTGCTGATCGTCGTGCGCACGTTCGACAGCGGCATCGCGAACATCGTGCGCGCGCAGCAGCGCAGCCTGGCCGGCAGCCTCTACGGCGTCATCAAGAAGTACCTCACGGTGGCCGCCGTGGTGGGCGTGCTGCTGTACCTCGTGCCGGGCATCCAGGGCTTCTTCATCGCCACCGTCGTGGTCGAGACGCTCACCACCATCGGCTTCATGGTCTACATCCTGCGGGGCACGCGCATCTCCACGCGCCTGTTCTCGTTCCCGCTGCTGTTCACGATGATGGCCTACGGCCTGCCCATGCTGGCGCAGGAGCTGGCGGCCATGCTGCTGCTGCAGGGCGACCGGTACGTGATCCAGTCGAAGCTGGGCCCCGAGGCGCTCGGCATCTACTCGGCGGGCTACAACCTCACCGAGTACGTCAAGTCGGTGCTGGTGCTGTCGTTCGGCACGGCCGTGATCCCGATGTACACGAAGATCTACGTGGACCAGGGCAAGGCCGCCACGAAGGAGTTCGTCGAGAAGTCGCTCCACTTCTACGTGATCGCGGCCGTGGCGATGTGTTTCGGCGTGTCGGCCGTGGCGCAGGACCTGATCACGCTGCTCGCGTCCGCCAAGTTCGCCGAGGCGGCCACCGTGATCCCGTGGGTCAGCTTCGCGATGGTGCTGGAAGGGGCGAACCCGCTGCTGGGCGCCGGCATCTTCCTGCGCAAGCAGTCGTGGATCATCATGGTGCTGATGATCGTCGCGGCGGCGGTCAACCTCGGCCTGAACTTCCTGCTGGTGCCCGAGTTCGGCATCCTCGGCTCGGCCATGTCGTCGTGCGTGTCGATGCTGCTGCTGTCGTCGGGCATGTTCGTCACGGGGCGGCGCGAGGTGTCCACCGCGCTGCCGGTCTGGCACCTCGCGAAGATGGTCGTGGCCGGGTTCATCGCCTGGTGGCTCGCCACCCGCATCCACACCGACTGGCTCGTCGTGCGCATCGGGCTGCGTTTGATCGTCGGGGCCGTGTCCCTCGGCATCCTGGTCGTCCTGCTGGATCCGATGGTCCGCCAGCAGGTGCAGGCGCTGGTGCGCCGGCGCCGCCTGGCCACCTGACGGCGGCCCGGGCGGCGCGCCCCCCCGAATGGGGACGTGCATGACCCCGGGGGGGTGGGTTAACCTGCGGTCTGGCGTCGGGGAGGTGTTTCCGCGTCCCGCGGCTGTCCCTTCAGCCGACCCGGTCCGTGACCGAAAGACCGTGACCGAAAATGCGCCCGCGCTGCCGCAGGGGCGTCCCACACTTCCAGGATTTCCGATGCGCGAGTTGCAGTTCACCATGCAGGCCCACGTTTCCGTCATTCGCTGAAGGGCTGCCCGAGATGTCGTTCCTGTTCTGGTGCGCCGCGGCCCTGCTGGTCTACACGTACTTCGGCTACCCACTGCTGATGGCGGTGCTGGCGCGTTTGCGCCCGGCCGAAACCCCTGCGCCGGCGCCTGCCGAATGGCCCGAGGTCACCGTCGTGATGGCCGCCTACAACGAGCGCGCCCGCATCGACCGCAAGATCGCCAACCTGCGCGCCCTCGACTACCCGCAGGACCGCCTGCACATCGTGGTGGTCTCCGACGGCTCCACCGACGGCACCCAGGAGGCCGCCGCGGCCCATCCCGGCGTGCGCGTGCTGCATTTCCCCGGCCGCCACGGCAAGCCCCATGGCCTGAACCGGGCGCTCGAGGTGGTGACCACACCGGTGGTGCTGTTCAACGACGTGCGCCAGGCGATGCAGCCCGACGCGCTGAAGCTGCTGGTCGCGCGGCTGCAGCAACCGGGCATCGGCGCCGTCAGCGGTGAACTGGTGCACCTCGACCCGCAGACCCGCACCGCCGCGAACATCGGCCTCTACTGGCGCTATGAGAAGTGGATCCGGGCGGCCGAGAGCCGCTTCCGCTCCACGGTGGGCGCCACCGGCGCCATCTACGTGATCCGCACGGCCGATTTCGTGCCGCTCGCGGAAGACGCCATCCTCGACGACTTCGAACTGCCCATGGCCATCGCCCGCACCGGCCAGCGCGTGCTGTTCGAGGGCGGGGCGCTGCTGTTCGACGAACTGCAGTCCGAGATGGACGGCGAGCGCAAGCGCAAGGTGCGCACGCTCACCGGCAACTACCAGGCGATGGCCCGCCACCCGTGGATGTTCTCGCCGTTGCACAACCCGCTGTGGCTGCAGTTCATGTCGCACAAGGTGTTCCGCCTCGTGGCGCCGTACGCCATGGTGATCCTGCTCGCCACCAGCCTGCTGCTGGCGCTGCATCCGTTCTACTTCGCCGCGGCGGTCGCGCAGGTCGCCTTCTACCTGATGGCCGCGGGCGGCATGCTGCTGCCCCGCCTGCGCCGCAGCCGCCTCGTGAGCTTCTCGGCCGTGTTCGTGGAAATGAACCTTGCGGCCGTGGTCGGGCTCTACCGCTACATTGCGGGTCGCGCCGAAGTGCGCTGGGAAAAGACATGAGCCGTCTCGTCACGCTGATGTACCACGGGCTGTATGCCGACGATCGCGAGCTGCAGCAGACGATCGATCCGGCGGACCGCCCCTATGCGGTGTCCACCGCCGCGTTCGAGCGCCAGCTCGACCTGATCCAGGCCGAGGGCCTGACGGTCGTGGACCCGCGCCGCCTCGGCGGCCCGCTGCCCGCGCGCGGCGTGCTGCTCACCTTCGACGACGGCCACGCCAGCAACCACCACCACGCCACGCGCATCCTCGCGCAGCGCGGCCTGCAGGCGGTGTTCTTCGTGACCAGCGACTTCATCGGCGGCGGCCGCGCCCACTTCTGCTCGTGGGAGCAGCTGCGCGAGATGGACGGGCAGGGCATGCTGATCGGCTCGCACGGCCGCACGCACCGTTTCTTCGACGACATGTCCCCGGCCGATGCCGCCGGCGAGTTCCGCGATTCCCGCGACCGCATCCAGCAGGGCACGGGCCGCGCCGTCGAGCAGATCTCCTTCCCCGGCGGCCGCTACCGCCGCGACCAGCTGGCCGTGGGCCGCGAGCTGGGCTACACCGTGTTCCACACGTCCGAGGTGGGCGTGTTCGGCGGGGCCGCCGTGCCCGCGGGCGCCGAGGTGCCCCGCATCGCGGTGCGCGCCACCACGGGCGATGCCACGTTCATGGCTTTCGCCGCCGGCTCGCGCCGTGCCGTCTGGAAGGCGCAGGCCATCGCCGCCGCCAAGTCCGCTGTCCGCCGCACCGCGGGCAACCGCCTGTACCACCTGATGTATGAGAAGTTCGCTCGCTGATCCCGCGCTGAAGTTCCGGCGCCCCGGCGCCGAACCCCCGCCGCCCCCCGCCTTCGGCATCGCCGACTGGGGTGGCCAGGCCCTGCGCGACGCACTGGTGTTCCTGCTGTGGCCGGTGGGCCTGCTGATCGCCATCAAGGTCATCTTCGCGGTCACCGGCTTCAAGTCGCCGCCGTTCGTGCTGTACCTCTTCGCGCTGGTCTACGGCGGCTTCCTGCTCAAGCGCATGAAGCAGAACGACCCGGAGTGGCTCGTCGGCCTCTTCTGCGTGTACCTGCCGTTCTCGGCCATCATCAAGGTGGCCATCATCCCCGGCATCAACGCCACGAACATGCTGGTGATCCTCGGCATCGGCGCGCTGATCCTGCGCCGCAAGGAGGAGGGCGTGCCGATGATGGCCTCGCGGCCCGGCACCGGCGTGATGGGCTGGTGGTGCTTCCTGAGCATCCTTTCGGTCATCACGTCGATGGTCACGCTCGGCGCCACCCATGCCACCGACCGCTTCAGCGAGATCAAGTCCTGGGTGGACCAGTTCCTCGTCTTCTTCGTTTTCATCAACCTGATCCGCGACGGCAAGATGGCGCGGCGCACCGCCGTCTACATGATGCTCGGCACGCTGCTCGTGATGGCGATGGGCTTCGAGGAGTGGCTGGAGAAGCGCGACGTGAACTCGCTCGACAAGGCCCGCCTGCTCGGGCCGCAGAACCAGCCCAACTCGTTTGGCGCCTTCCTCGTGTACGCCGTGGGGCCGTTCATCGCCGTGCTCGTGACCAACCTCGCCAACTGGCGGGCCTGGCCCCTGCTCATCGTGCTGGTGGTGTGGCTGCGCCTGCTGATCGCGAGCTTCTCGCGCGGCGCGTACCTCGGTTTTGCCGCGGGCGTGGCCGCGCTCGGGTATGCGCGCGGCAAGATCTTCCTCGCCTGCTCCGCTGCCGCGCTGATCAGCCTCGTGGTGGCGGTGCCGGAAGTGGTGCCCGAGTCGATGCAGGCGCGCCTCGGACTCAGCGCCGAGCAGGACGACTTCACCACCCCGAAGATCGACACCAGCTCGGCCCACCGCCTGATCCTGTGGAACGCCGCCATCGAGATGACCAAGGAGTCGCCGGTGTTCGGCTGGGGCTTCGGATCGTTCCCCGTGCTCAAGGGTTTCTACACCGAGAGCGACGTGCACGAGAGCGACAACCACAACATGTACCTGTTCGTCGCGAGCCAGATGGGGCTCCCGGCGCTGTTCGCGATGCTGATGGTGATGTTCCGCCTCGGGTGGCTGGGCTTGCAGCTCGCGCGCCGTTCGCCCGACTGGATGGCACAGTCGATCGGCATGGGGGCCTGTTGCACCGTCGTGGGCGGGCTCGTGGTCAACATGTTCGGCTCGCGGCTCGGGGACCTCAGCGTGATGGCCTACGTGTGGCTCACGCTCGCGGTGGTGTCGCACCTGACCGTGGAGATGCGGGCCGACGAGGCGGCGAAGAAGGCGGCCGAACCGCCGAAGAAGAAGAGGAGATTGCCGTGAAGTTGAAGAGGGAGGCGGCTGCGGGCTGCCGTCGGGGAGGGGGACGCCATGGCTGATTCGCTGCTGCGGCGGGCCGTGTCGCTCGCGTGCCTGCCGTGGGGCTGGGCAGCGTCACGCGTGCGCCCGGGCCTGCGCATCCTGATGTACCACCGCGTGGCCCCGGGCCTCGCCGGTGACCAGCTCACCGTGCACCCCGACCGGTTCGAGCAGCAGATGGCGTGGCTGTCGGCGAACTGCCGCGTGCGTTCGCTGTCCGATGCGCTCGCCGACCTGGCCGCCGGCCGCACGCGGCGCGGCGACGTGGTGGTGACGTTCGACGACGGCTACCTCGACAACCTCACGCACGCACTGCCCGTGCTGCTGTACCACAAGGTGCCGGCCACGATCTTCGTGACCAGCGCCTTCTGCGACCAGGCGCTGAGCCATCCGCGCTACCCGGCGAACGCCGAGCGCCTGCACCTCACGTGGGACGAGGTGCGCCACCTCGCGCGCCAGCCGGGCATCTCGATCGGCTCGCACACGGTCTCGCACCCGTACCTGTCGCGCGTGCCGGCCGCCGAGGCCGAGGCCGAGGTGTCGAACAGCCGCACGCTGATCGCGCAGCAGATTGCCGCGGACGTGCCGCACTTCTGCTACCCGTCGGGCGACGTGACACCACGCGAGGCCGAACTCGTGGCCCGCGCCGGCTACACCGCGGCCGTCACGGTGGCGCCTGGCGCGAACCACCGCAACACGCCGCCGCACCTGCTCCACCGCACCGAGATGACCGATGCCGACACGCCGTTCGACCTGGCGCTGAAGCTGTCGGGCGCCTACGACCCCGTCCACGCCTTGCTCCATTGGCGCCGCCAGCGCAAGTTCGCGCAGGCCGCCGCCTCGAACCGCCAGCCTTCCCGGAAGAGTCCCGCATGAAAATCCTCTATCTCATGACCGAACCGTTCGGCATCGGCGGTGTGCAGTCCGACCTGCTGACCCTGTCCGACGACCTCACGAAGCGCGGCCACACGGTCTACGTGGCCACGACGCCTGGCGTGCTGCTCGAAGAGGTGAAGGCCAAGGGCGCCATCCACGTCAACATCGACTTCGGCTTCAAGGGCTTCGCGGGCCTGTTCAAGGCCGCCGCGGCGATGCGCCGCGTGATCCGCGAGGAGGGCATCGAGCTCGTGGCGCCGCAGTCGGTGCGGTCCACCATCAGCGCGTTCTTCGCGCTGCGGCTGTGGCCGTTCGGCTACCGGGTGAAGGGCACGGGCAAGCGCGTGCCCATCGTCACCACCATCCACAACATCCACAACCCCAAGAACTTCAAGTGGAGCGGGCGCATCCTGCAGAACTGCGCCGACCACGTGATCTTCGAATCGCACTACGAGCGCAACCGCCTGATGGTGCACGGCCTGAAGGCCGCCAACTCCGAGGTGATCCACAGCGGGGTCGACACGTCGCGCTTCGTGCCGCAGCCGCGCAACGAGCCGCTCGCGGAACGGTACGGCCTCGTCGCCGGCAAGCACCAGGTGTTCGGCATCGTCGCGCGCCTGTCGGAAGAGAAGGGCCACAACTACCTCGTCGACGCGTTCGCGAAGGTGTCGGCCGGCAACCCCGACGCGCGCCTGATGATCATCGGCGAGGGCCCGTTGCTCGAGGACGTGAAGCAGCAGGTGGCGAAGTCGGGCGTGGCCGACCGCATCATCTTCACCGGCATGCAGCGCGACATCCCGAGCTACCTGTCGCTGCTCGACGTCTTCGTGCTGTCGTCCACGCGCGAGTCGTTCCCGCTCGCGGCACGCGAGGCGATGGCCGGCGGCAAGCCGGTGATCCTGCCGCGCATCGGCGGCTGCCCCGAGGTGGTCGAGGAGGACGTGACGGGCTACCTGTTCGAGTCCGCCAACGTCGACTCGCTCGCCGCGGCGATGAACCGCATCCTCGAGGACCGCCGCTACGAAGGTTTCGGCCACGCGGCGCGGGCTCGTGTCGAACGCCTGTTCTCGCGCCACTCGTGGGTCGATGGCGACGAGAAGGTCTACCTCGCCTTCGCGCGTTGATGGCTCGCTGAGGACACGCCTCCATGTCCCATCCGCTCGAGCTGATCCTGCCCACGCACGTGCACCTGCTGGTGCTGCTGGCGGTGCTCGCCGTCGTGTCGTTCCGGCAGCCCGCGGGCAGCTGGCTGCGCCGCGGGCGGTTCGTGTGGGCGGGGCTGTTCGCGTGGGCCTTCGTGTTCTCCATCCCCATGTTCGCCGACACGATGCTGTCGTCGCTCGAGGGGGACCCCACCCGCGCCGACATCGCCGCGCCGGTGGCCGACCCCGAGACGCTCATCGTCGTGCTGTCGTCGGGCGAGATGCGCACGCCCATCGGCCGCACGCGGGTGCGCTTCGACGTCATGGGCTGGGAGCGCGTGCACGGTGGCGTCTCGCTCTGGCGGCAGACGGGCGGGCGCATGGTGTTCACCGGTGGCCCGCCGGGGGATGCGGAAGATTCGCTCGCGGGTGCGTCGGGTCGCCTCGCACGGGAGCTGGGGGTGCCGGACGCCGACGTCGAGCTGTCCGCTGGCGCGATGAACACCCAGCAGGAGATGGCGCAGCTTCGCGACCGCGTGCGCGCCCACCGCGGGCCCGTCTGGCTCGTGACCAACGCGCTGCACATGCGCCGCGCCCTCGGCATCGCCGAGAGCCTCGGCATGAACTTCAAGCCCTGGCCCATCGGGTTCAGGCAGATCGCCGACCACAGCTGGCGTTCCTGGGTGCCGAGCAACGGCACGCTGGCCCGCGCGCAGGCGGCGCTCCACGAATACATCGGACTCGCCGTCTACAGCCTTCGAAAGGGAAAGACACCATGACAGGAAAAGCATCGGCCGGACGGCGTTTCGCGCGCGGCATGCTGGTGACCGGCCTCATGCTCTCGCAGGTGGCGTGGGCGGCGAGCCCGAACCTCTGCCAGGGCGTCAGCACCGACCTCAACGACCATCCGATGCCGCTCAACCCGCGGCCGCAGAAGGGCCAGCCGTTCCAGGATCCGCGTTTCCACACGCGCGTGGTGCGCATCACCGACGTGCAGATGGAGACGGGCAAGACCGGTGTGCGCAAGCCCATGTACCCCACGGTGGCGGCCTGGAACGCCGACGAGAGCCTGATGATCCTGTACCAGACCGCCGGCCTCTCGGGGTCGGGGCTGCCGTCGCAGCATCTGCTGTACGACGGGAAGACCTACCGCTTCCGGCAGGTGCTCGAGATCAGTCCGTCGGACCTGGAGCACATCTACTGGGACGCCAAGGACCCGGACGTTCTCTACTACCCGTCCATCGCGCACGTGGGCGGCCAGGCCGCGTCGCAGCTGATCCGCTACACCGTGTCCACCGGCATCAAGGAGGTGCTGGCCGACTTCCCCGAGTGCGCCCGCGAAGGCAAGCTCGGTTTCGGGCACCCGAAGTACATGGCCTGGAACGGCACCGCGCTCGGGCTGCGCTGCACGCTCGGCGGTGACCGCGGCGCGCGCACCACGTGGTTCAACCTGACCACGCGCAAGGCGGGCGACTGGGTCGAGGACCGCAACGGTGGCGGGCTGCAGGTGGCGCCGTCGGGCAAGCTCGCGGTGCGCGGGTCCGACATCATCGACCTGACCCGCGGCATGGCACCCGTGCGCCGCATGAAGGGCAAGTGGGACGAACACGCGACGCTCGCGCCCCTCGCCAACGGCAACGACGCGCAGGTCAGCTCGCAGTTCGACGTGAAGCCGTTCGGCAACATCGTGGTGGAGAACCTCAACACCGGCGAGGTGAAGGTCGTGATCGGCCCCGACAAGGGCCACGGCTATCCCCGCACCGGCTCGCACGTGTCCACCGTGGCCTGGCGCGCGCCGGGCTGGGTGGCCGTCTCGATGGTGGGCAAGCTGCAGGGCGAGAAGCTCTTCGACCAGGAGATCGCGCTCGCCAACATCGACACGGGCGTGGTGTGCCGCGTGGCGCACCACCATTCGAGCGGCCGCGCGGGCCCGCAGAAGTACTGGGCCGAACCGCAGGTCGTCATCAGCCCCTCGGGCGACCGCATGCTGTTCAGCTCGGACTGGCACGGCAGCCCCAACGTCGACACGTACGTGATCGAACTGCCCAGCCGCCAGAAGGACCGCTGAGATGTCCTCGCCCGCGGTCCGTACCCTCGCGACGCCGGCCTCGTCGGCCGCCCCCGTGCGCGCGGCCCGGCCCGCGGAACACTTCGGCGAACTCGACGTGCTGCGGGGGCTGGCCGCCGTCGCGGTCATGCTGTTCCACTACACCGCGCGGTACGCCGAGGTGTACGGCTTCCCGACGCCGCTGCCGTTCCATGTGGGCTTCGGGCACTACGGCGTCGAGCTCTTCTTCGGCATCAGCGGCTTCGTGATCCTGATGACGCTGCAGCGCACGCGGTCCGCCAGCCATTTCCTCGTGTCCCGGTTCTCGCGCCTGTACCCGGCCTACTGGGCGGCGCTGCTGCTGACGTTCACCGTGATGACACTCGTGCCGCTGCCGGGTCGCGAGGTCCACGTGGGCCAGCTGCTCGTGAACTTCACGATGTGGCAGGAACTGCTGGGCGTGAAGCACATCGACCACGTCTACTGGAGCCTGCAGCTCGAGCTGATCTTCTACGTGTGGATGTTCGGGGCGTACCTGACGGGGCAGCTCTCGCGCGTCCGGCTGTGGGTGGCCTTGTGGCTGGGGGTCTCGGTGGTGGTCGCGGGTGGCTCGGCGCTGCTCGGGCGGGACGCGCCGTACCTCCCGAGCAAGCTGCTGCTGCTGCCGTACGCCGCGCTGTTCTCGGTGGGCCTCGTCACCTACGACGCGATGCAGCGCCGCACGGTCGATGCCCTCGACGTGCTGCTGGTCGCCGGGGCCGTGCTGTGCGCGGGCCTGTGGCACGGGCCGGGCGGCGCCGCGGCTTGCGCCGTCACGGCGGCGGTGTTCGCGCTGTTCGCGACACGCCGCCTCACCTGGCTGCGGTTCGGCCCGCTCGTGTGGCTGGGCAGCATCTCGTACACGCTGTACCTGGTGCACCAGAACATCGGCTACGCCGTCATCGACACCGCGCTTCGCCACGGCGCGCCGCCGCTGCTGGCGGTGGTGGTGGCCATCGTCGTCACGCTGAGCCTCGCCGCCGCCATCAGCCGGTGGATCGAGCGGCCCGCGATGGCGTGGATCCGGGGGCGCTGGAGCAAGCGGCGTTCCGCAACGGCCCCGAACCCCCGTTCGGAGGGATGACACCGGCCCCGGGTTTCTCCACCATGGAGACTCACCGTTCGGCCAGTTGGGCGACGGGGCCCAGATTCCCACCCAGAACCGCCGTGACCCTCGACGCCCCCCCCGCCATCACCCCCGTCCTGCGTGCCGCGCGCCTCGCGCCCATGCTCCGCGGCTTCTTCGAGAACCGTCGCGGCCGGTCCCTGTACCACGCCCTGCACGGCGAACATCCCGATCCCGCCGAGGTCTGGATCTTCTGTCCCGCGCTGCTGGAGGAAGCCACGTTCGCGCTGCGCCCCACCGTGCAGCTCGCGGAGGCCTTCGCCCGCGACGGCGCCACCGTCCTCCGCTTCGACTACGAAGGGCAGGGCGAAAGCGAAGGCGACGCCCGCCGGCTCGGCCTCGCCGACTGGACCGACGACGTGGTGTCCGCCATCGAATGGGTCCGCCGGCGTTTCGGGCCGGAGGTTCGCATCAACCTGCTGGCGCAGCGGGCCGGCGCCCTGGTCGCGGCCGAGGCCGCGCTGCGCGGGCCGCTGCCTGTGCACCGGCTGCTGCTGCTCGCCCCGGTGCTCGACGGGGCGAAACACTTCGACGAATGCCTGCGGGCTCACCTGACCACCCAGCTCGCCTGTTTCAACAAGGTCAGCGAGCCGCGGGCCGTGTTGAAGGAGCAGTTGCAGCGCGGGCAGTTCGTCAGCGTGCTGGGGCACGACGTCGGCCAGGCACTGGCGTCGTCGCTGTCGGGCGCGCGGCTGCGGCCGCTGCTGGCCGACTTCCGGGGCGAGACGGACGTGATCCACCTCGCGCGCACCGCGGGCCGCGACGTGTCGGCGGCGCTCGCCGACCTGCACGGCCTGCCTCGGGTGCACCTGCATGCGGGCCCGCCGGTCACGTTCTGGGACCAGGCGGGGCGATACTGGGAACTCACGGCCGACCTGTCTGCGCTGGTGCTGCAGGTGGCCGGCCGCGATGCGGGCCGGCAGGGGGAGGGCGCATGATCTCCGAGCGTCCCGTCGAGATCACGGGCTCCGACCGGCTCGTTCGCCGCGGCATGCTGGGCCTGCCCACGGGCCCGGCCGACACCGCGGTGCTGTTCCTGCCGTCCGGGCTCAAGTACCGGGCGGGCTCGCACCGGCTCAACGTGCGGTTCGCGCGGCGCCTGAACGACCTGGGCTACGCCACCCTGCGCTTCGACCCGGCCGGCCTGGGTGAAAGCGACGGCCACCTCTCGGCCGCGCGTGCCGAGGACATCGCCGGCCAGATCGAGGCGGGCCTCTACATCGGTGACATCCGCCTCGCGGTGGACGCCCTGCGCGAGCAGTCGGGCGCCCGCCACGTCGTGGTGGCCGGCCTGTGCGGCGGCGCCATCAGCGCGGTGCTGGCCGCGGGCGCGGCCACCGATGCGGTGCAGGGTGTGATCTCCATGGGGCTGCCCGTGGTGCCGTTCCTGCCGGTCGAATCGGGGGCCGTGCCGCAGGCGCGGGTGGCCCGCCGGCGCGTGGGCAACTACGTGCGCAAGCTGATCTCCACCGAGGCGTGGGGCCGCGTGTTGCGCGGCGAAAGCGACTTCCGCGGCATCGGGCGCAACCTCCGCGGTGCTTTTGCACACAATCGCGCCGTGGTCCCGAGCCCCCAATCGTTCCTTCCCGACGAAAATCCCCGTTTCATCGGCAGCTTCCGCACCCTCGAAGCGGCGCGGATTCCCCACCTCATGATCTTCGGTTCATCGGACAATCGCTGGATCGAGTTCGAAAGCACCTTCCTCGCCCGGGAGCTGTCCGGCTCGATGGCCGGAGGCAGCTATGCCATCGAACTGGTGCCGCATGGCAGTCATGAATTCCACTTCGAATCGTCCAAGGTCCAGGCGGGCGAACTGCTCGAGCACTGGATGAACACCCGTTTTCCCCTGATGGCCCCGATGACACGCACCCAGGAGGCGTCGCATGACGCCCAGTAAGAACGCCGCGGCCCTGCCCGGGGCCCTCGAGACGGTCGCCGCCGCGGACGCCCGCGGCCCGTCCCGCCGCATCCTGCTGGTGGTCGACAGCGTCTATCCCGCGATGGGCGGCGCCGAGCGCCAGGTCGAACTGCTCGCCAAGGCCTTCCGCGAACGCGGCCACCAGGTGCACATCGTGTGCCCGCTGCTGCGCCCGGACGACCTGCCGTTCGAGATCGTCGACGGCACGCCGGTCGAGCGCCTGCGCTACCCGCACATCAAGAAGTTCGGCTCGCTGCTGCTGTGCGCCAGCTTTGCCGTGTGGCTGCTGCGGCACCGGCGCTCGTTCGATGCCATGCACATCCACACGGTCCACATCCTCGCCGCGGTGGCGGGCATGGTGCGGCCGCTGCTGGCCATGCCCATCGCCATCAAGGTGACCGGCGCCTGGGAATTCGAAGGCGGCCTGCTCGACCCCACCATCCAGCGCAAGCCCTTCATCCGGGCGCTGAACTGGGGCGTCAAGCGCGTCGATTACGTGCAGTGCATCAGCGAGTTCACCCGCGACATGGTGCGCCAGGCGGGGTACCCCGACCGCATGCTCAAGATGATCCCGAACGCGGTCGACACCGACCGGTTCCGCCGTTCCAGCGACCCGGTGTCCGACGTGCCCTGCGTGGTGTACGTGGGCCGGCTGCGCACGGTCAAGGGCGTGTACGTGCTGCTCGACGCGTGGGCCGAGGTCGTGCGCGAGGTGCCGGCGCGCCTGCTGATCGCGGGCGACGGCCCCGAGGGCGACGCCATGCTGGCCCGCGTGGCCGAACTGGGCATCGCCGACAGCATCGAGTTCCTCGGCGCCGTCGACGACGTGCCGGCGGTGCACGCCCGCGGCTGCATCTACGCGCAGCCGTCGTTCCAGGAAGGCATGCCCAACTCGGTGCTCGAGGCCATGGCCTCGGGCCTGCCGGTGGTCGCCACCCAGATCAGCGGCAACGTCGACCTGGTCTTCGACGACGACAACGGCCTGCTGGTGCCGTCGGGTGATGCCCCCGCGTTCGCCCGCGCCCTGGTTGCGCTGCTGAAGGACCCCGAACGCGCCCGCCGCATGGGCCTGCGCTCCCGCGCCCGGGTCACCGAGCGCTACGGCCTCGACGCCGTCATCGGCGAGCTGATCGCCATCTACGACGAAGGCCGCGTCGCGGCCTGACACCTCGGCGGGCTCGTCCGGGCCCGCCCAGGCCTCCTCCCGGTCTGACCGCGGGGAGCGCCTCAGGGTGACGTAAATCGTCCCGATTTCGTCCTCACAACCCCCTGATTGAAGGCCAGTTGCGTTTGTTTGTAACGAATGCAGCCGTTCCAGGCCCCCTTCATGCAGCCCTTGCATGACGTTCCCATGACGGTGGTCGAACTTTCCGATCGTCCGATCAACCGGGGATTCCCCCCGCAATTCCATGCTCCGCGTGCATAGGTCGCGATTACCGGGCTGATTCGGCCTCAATCCCGCCGGAAGTGGCCCCTCGGGGCCGTGATTTCGGGAAACACATCTGTATCCAACTTCCGGAGAGCCCCCGGCAACCTCCCACATCTCGACACATGACGTTCAGAGGCCGCCCGCAGAATCCGCGGCACAGAGTCGAAGTGGCACGTACTGCGCTGAAGCTCTTGGAGAACTTTACCGGCCCGCCGGCAGTGCTCCCAAGGGTCCTCCAGACCACGCCCGCTACTTAGGCCCCCCGGTTTACCGGACGTTCAACGATCGAGTGTTATGAAAATCCTGCGTTACCTGACCCCTGTGGTGCTTTCAGCGCTGCTGGCCGCTTGCGGCGGCGGCGGTGGAGGCGATGCGGTCGAAACTGCCCCTCCGGCGGGTTCGACTTCTCAACTGACCGTGCAGCGCTCCAGCGCCGATGGCACGGTCACCTCGTCTCCCGCCGGCATCGACTGCGGCACCGACTGCAGCGAAGGCTACGTGGTCGGGACCCAGGTCACGCTGACGGCAGTTCCCAAGACCGGCTTCGATTTCAGCGGCTGGACCACCACCGGTGACAACTCGGTCGTCTGCACGGGCACCGCGCCCTGCCAGGTCACCGTGGGCAACGCCGCCACCGTGCAGGCCGTCTTCAGCGCGAAGGCCGCGGCCAAGTACCCGCTGCAACTCGCCGTCGTCGCCCCCACCGGCACGGCCGCCGGGCTCTCGGTCGGTCGCGTGACCACCGCCGACACCACGGTCAGCTGTGCCTCGGGTGCCACCGACACCTGCGTGGCCACGTACGCGTCCGGCGTCTCGGTCACCCTGAAGGCCGAACCCGCCACCGGCTACAAGTTCGATCGCTGGAGCGTCAGCGACGTGACCTGCCCGGCCACCGACACCTGCACCGTGCCGATGACGGCCTCCCGCAGCGTCGCCGCCGTGTTCAGCAAGCTGCCGGTCGCGAAGCAACTGCTGTCGGTCTCGCTGTCGTCCGCGGGTGCCGGCGCCATCGCCAGCATCAACGCCAACGGCATCGTGTGCCCGGGCGACTGCTCCGAATCGTATGACCAGGGTTCGCTGATCCGCCTCGGCGCCACCCCCGCCCCGAACTATGTGTTCACGGGCTGGGAAGGCGCCTGCACGGGCACCGGCGCCTGCGAGGTGACCCTCGACGCCGCCAAGTCGGTCGTCGCGAAGTTCGCCGCCGCGCCCGCCAGCACCATCGCGCTGAACACCGTCGTCACCGGCGGCGGCAAGGGCACCATCACGTCGTCGCCGGCCGGCATCAGCTGCGGCACCGACTGCACGGAGTCCTACGCGTCCGGCACCAGCGTCACGCTGACCGCCACGCCCGCGGCAGGCAACACCTTCACCGGCTGGACCGGCATGTCGTGCTCGGGCACCACGCCCACCTGCACGGTGTCGCTCACGTCGAACCTGACGGCCGCCGCGCAGTTCGCGCCCATCGTCAAGTCCCTGAACGTCTCGAAGACCGGCTATGGCACCGTCACGTCGGCCCCCGTGGGCATCGACTGCGGCGCCACCTGCACCACCAAGCTCAACGTCGGCACCAGCGTCACGCTGACCGCCGTGCCCGCCGCCGGCTACCGCTTCACCGGCTGGAACGGCGCCTGCACCGGCACCGCCGCCTGCACGGTCAATGTGGCCAACGACACCGCCGTCGGCGCCACCTTCGAGGTGATCCCGCCCGAGACCATCACCGTCGCCGTCACCCGCGCGGGCGCCGGCACCGGCACTGTCACGTCGACCCCGGCCGGCATCAACTGCGGCACCGCCTGCTCGTCCACCGTGACCAAGGGCACCTCGGTGCGCCTGGTCGCCGCGGCCGCCACGGGCAGCACGTTCGCCGGCTGGACCGGCGCCTGCACGGGCACCGGCGAATGCGTCGTGCCGGGCACGGCCAACGCCAGCGTCCAGGCCACGTTCAACGCCAACGAAACCACGTCGGGCGCCACCGCCTACTACGTGACCGTGAACCGCACCGGTTCCGGCACCGTCACCACGGAACCGGCGGGTGTCAACTGCGGCACCAACTGCCGCAACATGTTCCCGGCCAACAAGCCGCTGACGCTGAAGGCGGTCGCCGCCACCGGCTACACCTTCACGGGCTGGTCCGGCAGCTGCACCGGCACGAACCCCACCTGCTCCACCACCACGTCGGCCGCGGTGACCACGAACGCGGTGTTCACGGCCACGGCCGTCACGCCCACGAACTACACGCTGACCGTGACCAAGTCCGGCTCGGGCACCGTGACCTCCAGCGGCGGCACCATCAACTGCGGCTCGGCCTGCACCACGACCGTCGCCTCCGGCACGAACGCCATCCTGACGGCCACCCCGGCCGCCGGCTACACCTTCACCGGCTGGTCCGGCGCCTGCTCGGGCACGGGCACCTGCTCGACCATCATGAGCACCGACCGCGCCGTCACGGCCAACTTCGTCGTGACCACGCCGACCAACTACACCCTGTCCGTCACCAAGTCCGGTTCGGGCACCGTGTCGTCCACCTCGGGTTCCATCTCGTGCGGCGCCACCTGCTCGGCCACGGTCGTCGCCGGCACCGCCGTCACGCTGAACGCCACCCCGGCGTCGGGCTACACCTTCAGCGGCTGGTCGGGCGCCTGCTCGGGCACCGGCGCGTGCGCCGTCACGGTCAACGCCGCGGCGTCCGTGTCCGCCACGTTCACCGCTGTTCCCGTCACGCCCACCACGGCGGCCCTGACGGTCACCCGCGGCGGCTCCGGTTCCGTCGTCTCGTCGCCGGCCGGCATTTCCTGCGGCTCGACCTGCTCGGCCTCGTTCAACACCGGCACCACCGTGGCCCTGACCGCCACGCCTGATGCGGGCTACACCTTCAACGGCTGGTCCGGCGCCTGCTCGGGCACGGGTTCGTGCTCGGTCTCGCTGTCGGCCGCCGCGTCGGTCACCGCCAACTTCGCCGCCGTCCAGGCCGGCAATGGCAACTACGTGTCGCTGAGCACGGTGGCCGGCCCGGCCGCCACCGGTGTGCCGCTGCGCACCGGCGTGCCGTTCCCGGTCGGTGCCCTCACGGACATCGCCCGCCTGCGCCTCGAAACCGAAGCCGGCGCCGAAGTGCCCGCGCAGTTCACCGCGCTCGCCTACTGGCCTGACGGTTCCATCAAGGTCGCGCTGGCCCACATGGTCGGCAACCTGGGCTCCGCCACGAACTACCGCGTCGCCTACGGCTCCGGCGTCAGCCGTGCGGCCCTCCCGCGCAACGTGCAGATCACCGGCACGCCGGGCAGCGAGATCACGGTCGACACCGGCCTCGTGAAGTTCGCCGTCGACGGCAAGGGCATCATCCAGAAGGTCTGGCGCGATGCCAACGCCAACGGCGCGTTCGACACCACCGAACAAGTGATCGACTCCGGCGAGATCTTCATGGTCAACGCCAAGGACAACGCCGAGTACACCGCGTCGGCGGCCACGAACGCCGTGGTCACCATCGAGGAAAACGGCCCGATGCGCGCCGTGATCAAGGCCACGGGCTCGCTCACCAACAGCTCTGGCACCCGCCTGATCAAGTACCTGGTGCGCTACTACGCCAACCAGGGCTCGGACAAGGTCGACATCGAAACGTCCGTCATCGACGACTCGCTCGAAGCGAACGTCGAGGTCGTGGCCTCCACGTTCCCCATCGCCGGCAAGTCGCTCGGCATGCGCTGGACGTACGTGGCCGACACGGCCGCCGCCTACCGCTTCGGCGGCGAGAACGGCGCGGCCTACGGCGGCACGGTGAGCGGCGAGCACTACCTCGCGCAGTCGGGCAAGTTCAACTACGTCAACGGCGAAGACAAGGGCCACACCTTCAGCTACGCCGGCGTCGGCACCGGCACGAAGGCGCCGGGCTGGGTCGCCCTCGACTCCGGCAACCGCCACGTCGCACTGATGGTCCGTGACTTCTGGCAGCAGTTCCCGAACGAGCTGAAGATCAACGGCAAGACGCTGACCGCCGAACTGTTCCCGGCCCGTTCCGTGGGCGCCACCGCGCAGACCAGCGCGCCGGCCCCGACCAACGACGACTACATCCGCGCCAACACGCTGTACTTCACCCGCAACGGCGGTGCGAAGACCTACCAGCTTCGCCTGGCCTTCGATGCGGTCACCCCGCAGACCACGGCCCTGGTGAACCTGAACGACAGCTTCCAGCGCCATGTGCTGAACCTGATCGCCACCCCGGCCTGGTACGCCAGCTCGGGCGTGTTCGGTGACCTGAACACGGGCGCCTCGGCGGCCGGCACCACGGGCTACAACGCCATGCTGATGAAGGACATCTACGAAGCCAGCGTCGAGAAGACCGACGGCAACGCCACGATGTTCGGCTGGCGCGACTACGGCGACCGCCTGCGCGCGGGCTGGAACGTCGTGAACGGCGTGCGTGTCCCGAGCTTCTACAACGACACCCACGTCGGCGCGAACAACTTCTTCACGCAGTTCCTGCGCACGGGTGACCAGCGCTGGTACGGCATCGCCGAGATCGCCACGAACCACTTCCGCGACATCGACGTGTCGCACGGCCCGCGCGCCGGCTACTGGTCCACCGGTGGCCAACCGCAACCGGCTGGTGAAGTGCTCGCCATGTCGCACGAAAGCATCGACCACCAGGTCCGCAACCTGCACTGGGGCCACTCGCATGTCAGCGGCATGAGCGACAGCTACCTGCTGACGGGCGACAAGCGTTCGTACGACGTGCTCTCCGAAATCGCCGGCTGGTGGAAGTTCGTGTCCCCGTACTTCTTCAAGCGTCCGTTCGTGATGGGTGACAAGTACCGTGAAGCCGAGCGCGACTACGGCTGGCCGCTGTACGTGATGAACGAATGGGTCCGTGTGAGCGGCGACGCCACGTACCACAAGGAAGTGGCCGGCGGTCTCGTCGACTACCTGAACCAGTGGTTCCGCACGCCGGCCGACCACATCGGCTACAACCCGGCCAACGGCACGATCTCGAACACGGTGATCAACCGCAACGACGCCGCCGCCGGCACGGGCTACTGGACGATGACGAAGATGGACAACAACATGGGCTACAACGCCACGGGCACGAACCCGTGGATGGCCGGTGCGTTCGTCGGCAACCTCATCAAGTTCTACGAAGCCGACCAGTTGTTCACCGCCGCGGGCAAGGGCTCGGGCCTGAACCGCACGCAGATCGTCGACATGATGTTCCAGGGCATGGACTACATCGTGAAGTACGGCTACGACGACACGAAGCAGTGGTTCGTGTACTCGGAAGTCACCCGCACGTACAGCGGTGGCGACACGCACATCATCTACCCGCTGGCCTACCTCGACCGCCTCTACAAGCAAGAGAAGGCCGCCGGCCGCCTGGTGAACAGCAGCTGGTACACCACGCAGCCGAAGTGGAGCACCATCGCCACCCGCCGCTACGACGAGCTGAACAACCTGAAGGTGGGTGCCAGCACCCAGTCCTTCGGCTTCTATGGCTACGAAATGGTCTACCCGGCCGACTACTTCAAGGTGATGCAGGACACCCTGGGCCGTTGATCGGCACCTTCGTGACCTGAATGGAAACACCGGCGGAAACGCCGGTGTTTTTTTTCGTCCGTGCAGGCCGGACATCCCCTGTCCTGACGGGGCGAGACCCCGGTCCGGGTGCCCCGGAACAGGGGGGCTGCGGGGAGCGCGGGAAGGGGGTGCCGATGCTAAAGTGCGCGCCTCTCACCGCTCCAGGCTCCGCTCCGCATGCAGCAACTCGCCGACAAACCCCATGTGGTCCACGTGATCGACCGGCTGCCGCCGGACGGCGCCGAGCGCCTCATCGTCGACGTGCTGCAGAACCGCTCCGACCGCTTCCGCTTCTCGGTGCTGTGCATCGTGGCCGGCGGCGAGATGGTCGACGAGCTGCGCGCCATCGGCGTGCCGGTGACCATCCTGAACCGCAAGCCCGGGCTCGACTTCGGCACGCTGCCGGCGCTGGTGCGCTGGTACCGCGAGCAGAAGGTGGCGGTCGTGCACACGCACCTCTATGCCGCCGACAGCTACGGCCGCGTGGCCGCGGTGCTGGCAGGCGTTCGTGGCCGCTTCTCCACGCGGCACAACACCAGCGCGTGGGGAAGCCGCGGCCGTCGCTGGCTCGCCTGGGGCCTCGGCCGCCTCAGCCAGCGCGTGATCGCATGCGGCGAGGCCGTGGGCAAGTTCCTCGTCGATGTCGAGCGGCTGCCGCCCGACCGCGTGACCGTGATCGCCAACGGCATCAACCTGCGCCGCTTCGACGCGGTCGACCGCACCGCGCTGCGCCGCGAGCTGGGTGTGGGCGAGAACACCGTGTTGATGGGGGTCGTGGGCCGGCTGCACCCGCAGAAGGGCCATGCGGACCTGATGGTCGCGCTCGAGGCGCTGAACCGCACCCATCCCGATTTCGTGTGCGTGCTCGCCGGTTCCGGCGACCTGAAGGACACCATCGAGGCCGACGCGAAGGCGCGCGGCCTCGAAGGCAAGGTGCGCCTGCTGGGCCAGCGCAAGGACATCCCGAACGTGCTCGCCGGCCTCGATCTCTTCGTGATGCCGTCGCTGTGGGAAGGCCTGCCGATGGCCATGCTCGAAGCCATGGCGCTCGCCACGCCGGTGCTGGCCACGTCGGTGGGCAGCATCCCGAGCGTGATCGACTCCGGCGAGGACGGCGTGCTCGTGCCCCCGGGCGATCCCGCTGCGCTCACGACGGCCCTGCAGCGCCTGATGGCCGATGGCGACTGGCGCCGCCAGCTCGGCCGGAAGGGGCGTGACACCGTGGTGGCGCACTTCAATGCAGCGAACACCGCGAGCGCCTATGAAAGTCTCTACCTCGAGGCCCTCGCGTGAGCATTCCGTCACGCCGCGCCGACCCCACGACCCAGGGATTGGCGCGTTCCATGAACTACGGGATTATCCGTACGCCAGGGGTGAGGCCATGAGCACGGCCTCCTGCTGTTCCAACCCCGATGAACAGTCGCGGCCACGTCGGCCCGCCCGACTCTGACCCACACCGTGTTGATCGGTGAACGACGGGGATCCCGCGCTCACCATGACGACCCACCTCTTGTTGAAAAGCTAACGAAACCATGACCACCATCGCGATCGTCGGACTCGGCTATGTCGGCCTCCCCCTGGCCGTTGAATTCGGCAAGAAGTACAAGACCATCGGCTTCGACCTGTCGGCGCCCAAGATCGAAGCGTACAAGCGCCACGTCGACCCCACCGGCGAGGTGAGCACGGAGAACCTGAAGGCGTCGACGCAGCTGTACCCCACGACGGACCCCACCGCGCTGCGCGAGGCCGACTTCATCATCGTCGCCGTGCCCACGCCGGTCGACGACGCGCACAACCCCGACTTCACGCCGCTGGTCGGCTCCAGCACGTCGGTGGGCCGCAACCTGAAGCCCGGTGCCATCGTGGTGTTCGAATCCACCGTGTACCCCGGCGCCACCGAAGAGGTCTGCATTCCCATCATCGAGAAGGAATCGGGCCTCAAGTGGAAGAAGGACTTCTTCGTCGGCTACTCGCCCGAGCGCATCAACCCGGGTGACAAGCTGCACACGCTGACCACCATCACGAAGGTCGTCTCCGGCGACACCCCCGAGACCCTCGAGCGCGTCGCCGAGGTCTACGGCAGCGTCATCACCGCCGGGGTCTACAAGGCCGCCAGCATCAAGGTGGCCGAAGCCGCCAAGGTGATCGAGAACACCCAGCGCGACCTGAACATCGCCCTCGTCAACGAACTCTCGCTGATCTTCCACCGCATCGGCATCGACACCCTCGACGTGCTCGAGGCCGCCGGCACCAAGTGGAACTTCCTGCCGTTCCGTCCGGGCCTGGTCGGCGGCCACTGCATCGGCGTGGACCCGTACTACCTGACCCACAAGGCCGAGCGCATGGGCTACCACCCGCAGGTCATCCTCGCGGGCCGCCGCATCAACGACGGCATGGGCAAGTACGTCGCCGAGCAGACCATCAAGAACCTGATCCAGTCGGGCTTCCAGGTCAAGGGCGCGCACGTCGCCGTGCTGGGCCTCACCTTCAAGGAAGACTGCCCGGACCTGCGCAACTCGAAGGTCATCGACGTGATCCGCGAACTCGAGACCTACGGCGTCACCGTGCACGTGCACGACCCGGTGGCCGCGGCCGAGGAAGCCAAGCACGAGTACGGCGTGAACCTCGTCTCGTGGGAACACCTGCCGCGCTGCAACGCCATCGTGGCCGCCGTGTCGCACAAGGAACTCAAGGCCCACAGCGTCGACGCCTACGTCGAGAAGCTGGCCCCGGGCGGCCTGTACGTCGACGTGAAGGCGCAAGCCGACCAGGCTGCGTTCAAGGCCCGCGGCATCAACGTCTGGCGCCTGTGATGAGCGACGCGTTCGACGACATCCTCGCGAAGGTCGAGGCCAACCCGCGCCGCTGGCTCGTCACCGGCAGCGCCGGCTTCATCGGCTCGCACCTGCTCGAGAACCTGCTGCGCGCGGGCCAGCAGGTCACGAGCCTCGACAACTTCGCCACCGGCCACCAGCACAACCTCGACCAGGTGCGCGAAGCCGTCGGTGAAGCCGCGTGGGCCCGCCACCGCTTCATCCAGGGCGACATCGCCGATGCCGAAACGGCCCGCCAGGCCTGCGAGGGCATCGACGTGGTGCTGCACCAGGCCGCGCTCGGCTCGGTGCCGCGTTCCATCAAGGACCCGCTCACCACGCACCGCGCCAACGCCACCGGCTTCCTGAACATGCTCACGGGCGCAAAGGATGCGGGCGTGAAGCGTTTCGTCTACGCGGCCTCCAGCTCCACGTACGGCGATTCGCCCACGCTGCCGAAGGTCGAGGACGTGATCGGCAAGCCGCTGTCGCCGTACGCCGTCACCAAGTACCTGAACGAGCTGTACGCCGACGTGTTCGGCCGCACCTACGGCCTCTCGTCCATCGGCCTGCGCTACTTCAACGTGTTCGGCCCCCGCCAGGATCCCAACGGGGCCTACGCCGCCGTGATCCCGAAGTGGGTCGCCGCCATGCTGAACGGCACGCAGTGCCTCATCAACGGCGACGGTGAAACCTCGCGCGACTTCTGCTTCATCCGCAACGTCGTGCAGGCCAACCTGCGGGCCGGCATCACCGACAACCCGGATGCGTCGAACCAGGTCTACAACGTGGCCGTGGGCGATCGCACCACGCTGAACCAGCTGCACGCCGCCATCGCCGCCGCCCTGGCCACCGAACGGCCCGACCTGAAGGTCGAAGCCCCGAAGTACCAGGACTTCCGCGCCGGTGACGTGCGCCACTCGCTGGCCGACGTCAGCAAGGCCTCGAAGCTGCTGGGCTACGCGCCCACGCACGACGTGGGTGCAGGCCTGAAGCAGGCCGTGGCCTGGTACGTGCAGGATGCGGTGAAGCGCGGCTGAACCCGGCGCGCGCCCACATGATCCGGCCTCGGCCGGATCACATCCGGGCCGTTCTCCGGGCCACCGCCTCTTCGAGCATCTCCAGCCGGTCCTGCCCCCAGAACAGCTCGCCCTCGAACACGTACGACGGCGAGCCGAACACCCCGGCGGCCACGGCCTCGTCCGTGTAGCGGCGGTACAGCGCCTCGATGTCGGGCGCCTGCGCCGCGGCGAGCAGTTCGCGGCCGTCCAGGCCCAGGCTCTCGCACACGTCCAGCAGCGTCCGTTCGTCGGAGATGTCCTGGTCGTCGCACCACTCCGCGTGCAGGATGGCCCGGTACAGCCGGGCGACCGGTTGTCCCGCCCGGTCGGCGGCGATGACGACACGCGAGGCCAGGTCCGCGTTCGGGCACATGTGCGCGGGCAACGGGTTCACGTGCAGGCCCAGCTTGCGGCACCACCGCTTCAGTTCGGTGATGCGATAGGCCTGCCGTTCGGGCGCACGCCGGCCCAGCAGCACGCCTCCCGTGCGGGCGTAGACGTCCGGCAGGTCCACCGGACGGTGCCGGATCGACAGGCCATGGCGGGCGGCCAGGGCTTCCAGCCGGTCCGCGCCCAGGTAGGCCCAGTCGGAGTTCATCCAGAAGTAGTGGTCGAGGTGGCGGGTGCTCACTGGAGTACCTTCGCCCTGTCGGGCTGCGGTGCGAGCACCTTCGGGCGGCCGGGCGGTGCTCATGAACGGACCTCGCGGCGCGTGGCGACGGGCAGGGCGAACCGGGCCGGGCCGTGCATGAACATCGTGCTCACCACGGCAACGACACCCAGCGCGCTCAGGTACCAGACGATGTACCGGGGTTCGCCGCCGCCGTAGGCCAGCAGCGACGTCGCCACGATCGGGGCCAGACCGCCGCCGATGGCGCCGGACACCTGCACCGCGATCGAGATGCCGCTGTACCGCACCTCCGGCGGGAACTGCGCGGAGAACAGGCCGCCCTCGGGGCCGTACAGGGCCGCGTAGACGACCCCGACGGCAACGGCCAGCGCCAGGCCGATGGTGCCGGGGTTCATCGTCTGCAGCATCGCGAAGAAGGACGGCGCGAAGGCCACGATGCCGATGGAACCGGCCATGAACACCCACTTGAACCCGATGCGATCCCCGAGCATGCCGAAGAGCGGCATCGTGAACAGCGCCACCAGCGCGCCCCACACCGTGGCGTCGAGCATCACGGTGCGTGCGATGCCCAGGGTGCCGGTGGTGTAGGCCATGGCGAAAGTGACCACCGTGTAGAACCAGGAGACTTCGGCGAGGCGAGCCCCGACGACGACGAGCACCTCCCGCGGATAGCGCCGGAGCACCACCATCGCGGGCATCTCCACCTTGTCGCCCTTGTGCTGCATGCGTTCGAAGTCGGGCGACTCGGCCACCTTGGCCCGGATGAACCAGCCCACCAGCAGCAGGACCACGCTCGCGAGGAAGGGAATGCGCCAGCCCCACGTCAGCATGTCCTGCTCGGGCAGCGCGGCCACGGCGCCCATCGCGAGCGACGAGAGGATCAGGCCCGGCGCGACACCGGCCTGCGGCAGGCTCCCGAAGAAGCCCTTCTTGCCCTCGGGCGCGTGTTCGACGGCCATCAGCACGGCGCCGCCCCATTCGCCTCCGACGGCCACGCCCTGCGCGAACCGGAGCACCACGAGCAGCACCGCCGCCCAGTAGCCGATCGAATCGTAGGACGGGATCAGCCCGATCAGGATCGTCGGGATGCCCATCAGGAACAGCGTGATGAGCAGCATCGACTTGCGTCCCACGCGGTCGCCGAAATGGCCGAAGACGATGCCGCCCAGCGGGCGTGCGAAGAAGCCGACGGAGTACGTGGCGAAGGCGGCGAGGGTGCCGGTCAGCGGATCGAACGCGGGAAAGAAGATCTTGTTGAAGATCAGCGCGGCGGCCGTGCCGTAGAGGAAAAAGTCGTACCACTCGATGGTGGTGCCCATCATGCTGGCGAGGCCGGCGGTGATGTAGTGCCGGCGCGAGCGGGTTGTCACGGGAGTGTTCATGGGTCTTCCTTGGCGATGACGGTGGAGCGCTGGATCAGTCGATCGCCGCGGGCGCGATGCCCCGGGTCTGGCGAGCCCAGTAGTTGAAGGTGGCCTTCACGATGGAAGGCTTGAGCAGGTAGTCGTGGGCTTCCGCGGCCAGCGTGTCGTCGACCGGGGTCAGCGGGCCGAAGGCCTGGGCGCGCACCTGCAGCCGTGCGGCGCGCTCCAGGTAGACCGAGAGGTACGTGGCCTCCTCGCAGCTGGAGCCGGCCGTCAGGTAGCCGTGGTGCGCGAGGATGATCGCGCGTTTGCGTCCCAGGGCCTCCGAGATGATCACGCCCTCGTGGTCGGCGATGGGCACGCCGGGCCACTCGCCGAGGAACGCGCAATCGTCGTGCAGCGGGGTCATGTCCATCTGGGCGATGACCAGCGGCTGGCGTGCGGCGGCGAGTGTCGTCGCCCAGGGCGAGTGCGTGTGGATGATGGAGTGGACGTCGGGGCGTGCGTCGTAGACCCACAGGTGGAAGCGGGTGGCCGGGTTCGCCATGCCCTCACCGGAGAGCACGTTCAGGTCGCGGTCCACCTCGATGAAGTCCTCCGGCCCGGCCTCGTCGAAACCCAGGCCGAATCGGAGCGTCCAGTAGGCCCCGGGCCGTTCCGACCTCACGCTGATCTGGCCCGCCAGTCCGGCTTCCTGCCCCGTCATCGCGAGGATGCGGCACGCGTAGGCCATGGTCTCGCGGTGGCCTCGCTGGACGATGCGCAGGTGCTTCGACATGTCCTGCGTCGCGCGTTGATCGAAGTAGCTCTTGTCTCGCAATGGGGTGCTCATCTGCTGCCTTTCGCACGTTCGCGGCAGACCGTCGGCCGCGATGGCCCATTGTGTTGACGCACGTCAAGAAGCTCTACGCGCTGGCGGTCATAGCAGCTATTCCCCGCAGTCAGGCCCCATCTTCCCGGCGATCTCGCGGGCGCATTCGAGGAACTGCTTCAGCAGCGGAGAAGCGGGACGGTCCCTGTGGTGGATGGCCACCACGCGGCGGCGCAGCGGGGGCGCTGCGATCGGCACCTTCTTCAGGTTGTATTCGAGGAGCAGCTTGTCGGGGATGCGGCACGGCAGGATGCAGTTGCCCACGTCCATGGACACCAGCTTCAGCATCGCGTCGATGGTTTCCGCCTCGGCGACGCAGGTCGGGTGGATGCCGGCACTGTGGATCATGCGGCGCAGTGCGTAGTGGGGCGGGAACCCGATCAGCCGCGGCGTGCCGCCGGTCAGGTCGACGGGCTCGTGCCGGGACGCGGCGCGGCCCACGATCAGGCACATGACGTCGTCGAACAGCGGGATCGACGTCACCTCGCCGGAGTCGACGGCCGAGTCGTAGACGAAGCCGACGTCGGCCTTGCCTCCCTCGACGAGCGCGACCACGTCGGGCGAGCTGCGTCCGAGCAGCGAGAGGTTCGCTGCCGGCAGGCGGCTGACGAACGTCGCGACCACGTCCGCCGTGAAGTAGTAGCTGAGCGTGTGGACCGTGGCGAGCTTGATCGAGCCCTGCGAAGGGTTGTGCTGCCGTGCGCTGTCGAGGGCGCGGTCGATCTCCCGGTACGCCGGCCGCAGCGACTCGTACAGGCGCTGGCCCACCTCGGTCAGCTGGACACCGCGCCCGGTGCGGCTGAACAGGGACTGGCCGAGTTGCGCTTCGAGCGACGAGAGCTGCTTGCTGATGCCCGACTGCGTCTGTTCCAGGTCTTCCGCGGCCTTCGACAACGAGCCGAGTTCCGCGATGCACAGGAAGTACCGAAGCTGCCGATCCAAACTTTCCAGAGCCATACTGCTTTCGCGCCGCGCTGGACCAGCGCCGCCTTGATCGTAGAGCCGACCCGGCGCGTGGCCCATTGGGGATTGTCACAGCGGCGGGTGTCGTGGCCCGTGTCAGCAGGGATCGTGCCAATGAGCGGGCAGGGCGGCCCTCAAGCCCGTTCGGTCCGCGGCTCCTGCAGCGCCTCGCCCCGGATGGCGCGGCCGATCAGCGGCCACACGGCCTGGTGCGACTGCCGGAACCAGTCGAGGTGGCCCAGGGTCTTCAGCCCGTGCGAGTGCGGAAACACCTGCAGCACCTGGTTCGGTGCGGCGGGCAGTGTGCGCACCAGGTCGGCCACCGTGGCCGGTGTGGCGATGTCGTCGTCCGCGGCGTGCAGCAGGGTCAGGGGTGTGCGGACTTCGGCATGGAAATCCGCCGCCGGACGCTCGCGCACCGCGTTCGTCGCATAACCCCCGGCGGCGCACCACTGCCCCCATTGACGCCCCACCTCCGACGGCAGGTTTTCACCCAGCCCCAGCGCCGACGTGGGGGCGTAGCCCTTCAGTCGGATGCCGAGCGGCACCAGCCACCGCAGGCCCAGGTGCGCCTTCAGCGCGAACGCGAGCCGCATGCCCTTGAACCAGCCCGTGGAGGCCGCCACGCCCACCAGGCGGGCGATCCGCCGGTGGTTGGGCAGCAGGCCGATCATCTGGCCGCCGGCGCTGTGGCCGACCAGCACCACCTCCGCGGCACCGGTGCGTGCCGCCAGCCATTCCAGCGCGGCCACCTGATCGAGCTGGGCCCACTCCGCCAGGGTGGCGCGGCAATCCCGCAGCGACCCCTGGAGCGAGAGGCCGATGCCCCGGTAGTCGAACACCAGCACGTCGTGCCCCTGGGCGGCCAGCCACCGCGCGAAGCGCAGGTAGAAGTGCTGCTTCACGCCCGTCGCCGGGGAGATCAGCACGGGCAGGCCGCCGCGTGTGCCGAACGCCTGCAGGAAATGGCCGCGCAGGCGCTGCCCGTCCTCGCAGGGAATCTCGACGACTTCGGCCTCCTGGCCGGTGCTAGGGTTCGACGTGGTCATGGGGCGGCTCGGGGAGTGGGGCGGGGGACGGAAGGCCGAGCCGCTGGACGTGTTCCAGCCAGCGGGCCACGGTCTGCAATTCGGCTTCGCTGAAGCCCTCGGTCAATTGCCCGTTGATGCGGGCCAGCGCCTCGCGCAGCGCGGGCAGTTGCGCACGGCCGGCCGGCTGGAGCCAGGCGCGCTGCGTGCGGGCGTCGTGGGCGGAGGCCTGGCGCCGGACCCATCCGAGCGCTTCCATCCGCTGCGCGAGGCCCGACACGGCCGATGGCACCAGGTCCAGGGCCTTCGCCAGTTCACCCATCGTGGCGCCGTCGTTCTCCAGCAGCACGAACAGCACGCCCGCCTGGGCGGGCGATGGGGCGTTGCCGGCGAGCGAGGCCACACGCGCCTGTTCGGCCGCCACCCACGACTGCAGGCGGCGTTGCGCGCTGTTGATCAGGTGGAACCAGCGGGGGCGGGCAGTCATCCGGGGGCCTTTGCAATTATTTCGCATGCGAAGTATATGCTGCATCTGCGATTCGTCGACGTCGGCGCTGCGGGCCCGGGATGTCCCGTCGCTGCGCCGGCGGGTCGGCGTAGAGTGTTCCGGTCGTCCGCTTCGGGGATCCCGCATGACCCGGCACCTTCACGTCTCATGGGGCGCATGCGCCGCTGCCGTGCTGTCGGCCGCCTGCATCACCACCCCGCTTCCCGGTGTGCCCGTCCAGGAGGTGGACCCGGCGGCCGTGCGAGGCTGTACCTGGACCACCGACCTGGAGGTGACCGCGATGCGCGACAGCGGCTCGCCGGCGGCGGACCTGCAGCGCGTGAAGGAGCTGCTGCTCTCCCAGGCGCGCGAGCGCGGCGCCACGCACCTCGTGGTGACCGAACGGGATCTGCGGTTCGCGCTGGCGCTGGCACGCGGTTCGGCGTACCGCTGCGGCTGAACGGGCCGGCTCAGGTGGTCTTGCCCGGGCCCGAACCCTCGAAGTAGGGCCGCTCCGTCACCAGCAGCAGCCGCCGGGCCCCCTCCCGCCACGCGGCCGGTGCCTGGGCGCCCCAGGCCACCACCGCGAGGCTGTAGGCATGTCCGCGCAGCGCGGGCGGCACTCCGTCCAGATGCTGTTCCGCCGATGCCGCGGGCTGGTGTGCCTCCACGGCCAGCACGAACCGCCGCATCGCATCGGCGTGCCGGTCCGAGGCCGCGACCATCATCGATTCATGCGCGGACCAGTCGCGCCGGTCGCGCAGCGCGAGGCCGAGGGTGGGCCAGACGGTGTTCTCGTCCAGGCCCCGCTCCGCGCCGAGCGCGCGCGCGCGGGCGAGGATGGCAGCGTCGGCCCCGTCCGAGGCGGCCACCAGCCGCAGCATGCGGTCCGTGGCCTCGGGCCACGGGCGCACCTGGCCGAGCGCGTCGGCGAAGCGCCCGTGGGCGAGGGCGGCGTAGGCCGCGGGCACGCCGTCGCCGGTCACGCGGCCCGTCTCCATCTGGAGTTGCTCCTTCAACAGCGGGTTGCCCGCCGTCAGGCGATCGAACGCGGGCCCGCGGGTGTGGCCCAGCAACCGCTGGATGCGCACCATCTCCAGGCCCACGTGCGTCCGGAAGGCCGGGATGCCGGTGCGGGCGACCTCGAGGATCTCGAGCGCCTCGGTCCAGCGGGCGCGGGAGGCCGCGTCGTTGCCGGCGGCGTACGCGAACCACGGGTGTTTCGGATGGGCCTGCTGGCCCTCGGCTTGGCGGCGGTCCCGTTCGACCTCGCTGTCGAGGCAGCGGGACAGCAGGTACTGCCAGTCGACGCTGTCCGGGCGGCTGGCGGCGCGGGCCCGGTGGGCCTCGCACACGGCCGGACGCTGTTCCGGCAGTGCCGAATCCAGTTCGGCCCGCCGCAACATCACGTCGTCGGGCGTTTCGGCGATCCGTCCGGCCAGCACCTGCTCGCGGGCCGGCGATGCGAGCGCCGCCGACAGCCACAGGACGCCGGCTTCCGAGTCGAGCCGGTCCCAGCGCGCATGAGCGGTGAGCACGCGAGTGCGTTCGCGGTCGTCGGGCAACTGGGCCAGTTGCCTCCGCGGCGACACGTCGGTCATGCTGGACAGCACGCGGCGTGAGCCGCCGTCCCCCTTGGTGCTGATCTGCCGGGGGGCGTCCTCGAACAGCAGGTCGGCCCCGGTGGTGAGCCAGCGCGGCGCACCCAGCGGCCGGTCGGGCACCGGCGCGGTGTTGCCGTAGACCGCGGTCCACTCGACCAGCGACCCGGCCCCGGCGACGTTGTAGACGAACTGGCCGAAGCGGGCGTGGGTGTCCGCGTCGAAGTGCTCGATCTCGCGGCCGTCGGTGGTGGTCGTGGTGATGCGCACGGCGTCGGCGCTGCCGATGGTCTGGCCCATGTGCCCGAAGGCCGGCACGGTGACCTCCGGCGCATCGCCCACGCGCACGTTCACCGGCCGCGACAGCCCGTTGTAGATCATCAGCGATCCCGTGCCCACCGAAAACCCGAAGCCCAGCACCGCGGCCACGATGCCGCCGGCCACCGCGAGCCGCGCGCCGCCGGCCACGACCCCATCGGCCGTCTGGAAGCGGCCCCAGGCCCCGAGGCGCGTCTGGCGCGGCCGCTCCTGGCCCGGCACCAGCAGCGGGTAGGCCGCGGGCAGTTTCGACGGCGCCGGCGCCGCGTCCGGCCGGGTGCCCGCGCGCACGTGGCCCGCGAGTTCGGCCTCGGTCTGCAGCAACTGCTCGAGCGCGTGCACGCGCACCGCGCCGCACAGGTGCGCGACGTGGTCCACCCAGCTGTCGACCACCTTGAGCCAGTCGTTGATGTTTTCCCTGACGGGCTGGCCGAGGTCGCAGGTCCCGAGCATGTCGGTCCAGGCGGTGGCCTTCAGCCGGCCGAGCAGCGACGCGTCCAGGGACACGGCCGAGGCGCCGTCGTGCACCTGGTGCAGGGCCCGCCACAACGCCTCGCTGGCGGCGATCACACGCGCGACGCCGGCCTTGCTGACGCGCCGGGTGGCCGTGACGATGGCGACGGAGTTGCCGAGCACACCCTGCAGGTCGCGCAGGTGCGCCTCGGTGTGTTCGGCGTGGTGCAGCGCTGCCAGCAGGCCGTCGAGGTACTCCGGCCAGCCGTCGCCGAAGGTGACGGCGGCGGCGCGGTGCAGGCTGCGGCAGCGGCGGTCGTGGGCCTGCAGGCGCTTGTTGGCATCGGCCAGTTCGTACTCGACCTCGCCGATGGCCGCCGTCAGCCGTGCGCGCTTGATCGTGCGGCCGCGGTGGCGGATCACGCCGCCCGAGGCCTTCAGCGTGCCGCTCTGCACGGCGTTCAGCTGCTCGAGCTCACGCTCCAGGCTGCGCAGCCGCTCCATGTCGGCCGCGAGCGAGGCCGGGTACAGCGAGTCGAAGGCAAGGGCGGAGGGTTGCGGGGCGGGTTCGTGCAGCTCGGGCAGCGTCGCGGCCCAGCGCACGGCGGAACGCCCGAAGTACACGCCGCGGTAGCGGCGGTTCAGGTGCTCGCGGTCGAACTGGCGGTCGAGTGTCGCGAACGCGTCGGCGTCCTCGGGCATCTCGCCGTCACCCAGCAGCCGCGCCGTCACGTCCTCGCGCAGCGTCTGCGTGCCGGTGAACAGCTCCCACGCGCTGCGGTTGTCCACGGGCGCGGCCACGTAGTGCCGCTTGGCGTTGGCCTCGCGCTCGTGGTTCAGCGGGTGGGTCAGCCACATCCGCGGCGGCTGGGCGAGGTCGGCCTTGAAGACACGGTGGGTCTTCGGGTCGGCGCCAGCCGGGGGCACCTGGCCGTAGGTGCTGTCGTTCAGCAGCCGGCCCATGTGGCCCACGAGGTGGGTCTGCACCGCGAAGAGGTCGCGCACGCGGCGGCCCTGCTGCTTCTCGCCGAACGTGAAGTTGACGGCGCGGGACCACGCGTCGTCCGCGGCCTGCAGGCGATGCAGCGCATGGATCAGCGCGTCGCTGCCCGTGAGCGACACGGCCACGAGGTCCGCGTTCATCTCCATCTCGCGCGACAGCGCGCGCTGCATCAGCAGCACGAGCTGGAAGGCCGAGTCCACGAGCGACCGGATCGACCACACGATGAGGTTCAGCAGCCAGCCCACCCACGCGAGGCGGATGTCGAAGCGGGACAGTGCGGCAAGGAAGTCGTCGAGCTTGTCGCGCCGGGCCACGAGGTGGCCGGCGATCTGCTGCGCCACGTACACCCAGCGGCCGACCGCCATCGAACGCTGCGCGAAATGCCCGAACTCGTGGGCGAGCACCGCGCGCAGCTCGCCGAGCGTGAGGGCGTTGACGAGGCCGAGCCCGATCTCGAGGTTCTTGCGCGACGGGAACACGAGGTTCAGCAGCGACAGGTCGTAGAACACCGCGGCGTTCACGCGGGCCGACAGGAACACGCGGTGCGGCCGCGGCGCGCCCGCACGGTCGGCCAGCTTGTGCAGGAAGGCGAACAGCTCGGGCTGGTCGGCCGGGGTCACCTCGAGGCCGTCGTCGCCTTCACCGTGCCGCACGAAAAACAGCGCCTTCAGCATGAACACCGCGAGGAAGGCCGAGCCGAGGCCCACGATCCATCCGATCCAGGCACCCTTGCCCCCCGCGTCGGCGCCCAGCGTGAGCCGCCAGGCCGTCCACACGAACCAGGCGGCGAGCGCCAGGTACAGCACGACGAAGGCGGCGAGGCCGGCCATCGCCGCCCAGGCCCTCAGGTGGTAGGCCCGCGTGGGACGGGCCAGCTCGGACAGGGGCACGCGCGGACGCGCGCGGGGCGGGGTGCTCACGGGTTCTCTCCCTCGATGGTCGGCGAGCCGCTCCCCCGGGGATGTCGTGTCCGGACGGTGTGGAGGCAGCCGGCCGCAGTGTCTCAAGAACCCGGCGGCGGCACCACCGTGCGGACCCGCGGGTGGCGTGACCGAATCGACGCGGGCCGGGGCCTCAGCGCCAGGCCCAGGAGACGATGGCGTCGTCGCGGTCCGCGAGCGACCGCACCTCGGCGGTGAAGGGTCCGTCGGGGGTGTCGAACGACACGCGCCGGGGCAGGGCCGAGAGCCCCGTCTCGATGGCCGACGGCTCCACCTGCAGCCCGCAGCCGGCGGCCTTCATGCAGGCCTCCTTCCGGGTCCAGCCGAGCAGGAAGGCGCGGGTTCGCGCCCGGGTGGGGAGGGCGGCGAATTCGGCCTGCTCCGCCGCGGTGAAGTGGTGGTGGGCGAGCAGCTCCATGTCGGCCATGGGCTGGAACTGTTCGATGTCGACACCGATGTCGCCGGAGGGGGCCGTGGCCAGCGCCGCGAGGTGGGCGCTGTGGCTCAGGTTGAACGCGACGGCGGGCACGCCGCGCAGCGCGGGTTTGCCGAACGGGCCCGTGTCGAACGCGAGGTCGAGCGGCGCCCGGCCCGTGGCGAGGCCGAGGCGCTCGCGCATCCAGGCATGGGCCGCGAGGTGGCGGGCGCGCAGCACGGGCGTGGCGAACCGGTCGGCGCGGGCACGTTCGTCGGCGGACACCCGGGCGGCGAGGGCGTCGACCGGGCCGGCCGCGTCCAGGTCGGTCCAGTGGATGTGCAGCGGCGCGGTGAGGGTCGGCGGGAGGCTCGCGCCGCTCATTCCCGGCGCGCCTTCGTGCGGACGCCGTCGGCCCCCACGAGCACCAGCGCCCCGTCGGGCGCGAGTTCGATGCGCCGGGTGGCCTGCAGCGCGTCGAGGAAGCGGGTTTCCTGCTCCATCAGCGCCGGCACGCACATCATGCGCGTGGACATGCCCGGGCCGAACGACAGCCCCTCGGGGGTGACGGTGTAGTGGGTGTTGTACTGGTTGCAGGACGCCCGGCCGGCCACGCGGCCGCCGGACAGGAACTGCAGCGTCACGCGGCTGCTGTCGACGATGCCGGTGCCGGCGATGTCCTCGACGACCCATTCGCCCTTGAGCAGCGTGGACGTGCTGCCGCCGCACCCTTCGTACACCCGGCCCTCCCACGCCACCTGCACGGTGAGCGGACGCGGCACGGCACCGGGGCAGGCACGTTCGAGGGCGGTGACGACCATCGGGTCCTTCGAGGTGGTGGCGTTCCAGGTCAGCGAGTCGCCGTAGCGCACCGGGCCCGGCGTGCGGGCCTCGGCGATCACCGAACCGTCGGCCTTGCTCAGCGTGGCTCGCGGGCCGTAGACCTCGAGTTGCCAGCCCTTGCCGTCGGCGCGCAGCGCCTGCGAGCCGTTGCCGGTGGCCACGCACTCGGGCCATTCCGTTCCGCGCAACGTCACCTGGGCCTTGTCGCCCCTGTTCCAGAAGACCGTGGTGGGGTCGCCCACGGCCTCGTACCGCGCGCCGGAGGCCGCAGGACTCTGCTGGAGGTCGAACACCGCGTCGGCGGCACGCAGGCGCATCGTCTCGCCGGCGAACGCGATGGTGGCCGACTGCTCGCCGCAGCGGTAGGCCGTGGCGAAGACGTTGGGGTTGTCCGGCACGGCTGCGGCCGCGGTGGCGTCCGGCGAGGCGGGCGCGGTGCCCGGGGCGGCGCAGGCCGAGAGGACCAGCACGCACGACAGGAGGAGGGGCGTTCGGTTCATCGGGCCAGTGTGCCCTGTTGGCGGGACCACTGCCACCCCGGGGCTTTGGCCCCGGGCTCCCGGCGATGCGGGAACTTGACGGGAGTCAATGCGCGAGGCGCCGGCGGTAGTCGCTGGGCGGGAGCCCCAGGTGCGCCCGGAACACGCGACTGAAATGCGCCATGTTCGAGAAGCCGAACGTGAAGGCGATGTCGGTGATGGACCGGTGGTCGTTCGCGCGGTCGTCGAAGGCGTGGCGGCAGGCCTCGAGGCGGCGGCGCAGCAGGTAGCCGGCCACGCCGTCGTCCTCTTCGGCGAAGGCGTTGTAGAGCTGGCGGCGGCTGCAGTTGAGCGCGACCGCGATGGCGTCCACCGACAGGGCGGGGTCGCCCAGGTGCGCCGCCACGTGCTGCTTGATGCGCTCGCGCAGCGCCTCGCGGTGCGACACCGCCGTGCCGATGCCGGCCAGGTCGAGCATGGACAGGTGCACGAACTGCGCGATGGCATCGCCCACGCTGGCCGCGGCGCCTTCCGACATGCCGGGCAGCTCTCGGTAGGCCGAGCGCATGGTCTCGAGCGCCAGGCGGGCCACGCCACCGCTGCCGCCGAAGCGGCGCGCCATCAGCGGGTCGAGCGCGAGGCCGCGTTCGGCCAGGCGCTGCTTGGGCACCATCACGATCAGGTGTTCGACCCGCACCGGGTTGGCCACCGCGTAGCTGTCGGTGGTGTCGTACAGGCTCCACTGGTCGGGCGTGACCCAGGCCTCGCGGCCCTTCTGCTCGACGCCCGCGCAGCCCACCCAGGGGGCCACGATCTTGAGGTAGCCGCAGTCGTTCGAGCGGATCAGCGACGACGAGCGCATCACGCGGTGGCGGTTGGCTTCGAGCCGCGTGAGCACGATGTCGCCCGCGTGCAGCGTGGTCATGCGGCCTTCGAAGCCGGTGTCACCGTACAGGTCCGAGCCCAGGCCGCAGAAGACGCGGTTGATCCAGTCGAACCAGTACCCCGCGCGGTCGGAGGGCGCGACCTGGTCGGTGTTCATGGCACTGGCGGGAAGGCCCATGGGACGGTCGGGGAACGGGGGACGGGGAAGCGTCCAGCGTAGCGGATCGGGGCGCCGGCCGTTCGAGGGAAAGCCCCGACCGGCCGTGCACGGATCGGCAAGCCGCCCGGCACGCAGCGGCAAGCGCGGCGCGCGCCCTGTTTCCACAATTCGAGAACGCCAACGACCGACCCTCGGAGACTGCCATGACCGCTCGCCAGACCCCCCGCCGCACCGTGCTGAAGGCCGCCGGCGCGCTGCCCGCCGCGCTCGCGTTCCCGTCCATCGTCCGGGCCCAGGCGGCGCCGGTGCGGGTCGGCTACGCCATCGCCCGCACCGGCCCGTGGACCACCGGCGCGCAGGTCAGCCAGGAGCCCAACTACCTGCTGTGGGCCGAGCAGCAGAACGCCGCCGGCGGCCTGAACGTGAAGGGCACGCGCCGCCCGATCGAGCTGATCGGCTCGGACGACCGCAGCGACATCGAGACGTGTGTGCGCACCTACGAGAAGCTGATGGGCAGCGACAAGGTCGACCTGATCCTGCCGCCGTGGGGCAGCAACGCGAACTTCGCGGTGGCCCCGCTCGCCACGCGGTTCGGCTACCCGTTCATCGCCCCCACCGCGCTCAGCCGCCGGCTGATCGACATGAAGCTGCCGTACTTCTTCTCGGTGCTGCAGCAGCCCGCGCCGATGATGAACGCGCTGGTCGACATGCTGAAGGCCCAGGGCGCGAAGACCCTCGCCACGCTGTACGTCGACGACCTGTTCGGCCTCGAGAACTACGCGGCGCTGAAGGTGGCCGTGAAGGGCGCGGGCCTCACGCTCGTGGAGGACAAGAGCTACCCGCTCGGCGTGAAGGACCTGTCGCCCGTGCTGCGCTCGATGAAGGACAAGGCCCCCGACGCCTTCGTGGGCCTGACCTACCCGCCCGACACCATCCTCGCGAGCCGCCAGGCGAAGGAGATCGGCTTCAACCCGAAGTTCTTCTACGCGAGCGTGGGCACGGCCTTCCAGCTGTACCGCAACGTGATGGGGCCGGCGGCCGAGGGCGTGCTGGGCATGGGTTCGTGGAACGCGAAGACGAGCCCCGCGGCGAAGGCCTACTTCGACGCCCATGTGAAGAAGTTCGGCGCGCAGAAGGAACCCGACCGCTGGGCCAGCGGCGCCGCGTGGGCGGGGCTCGAGATCCTGACCGCGGCCGTCGCGAAGGCCGGCCTCGACCGCAAGGCGATCCGGGACTACGTGGCCAACACGGAACACACGACGATGCTCGGCAAGATCCGCTTCGCGGGCAGCGAGAACGTGGGCACGCCGGGCACGGTGTCGCAGTGGCAGAAGGGCGAGTTCGAGGTGGTGTGGCCGCCGGCCCTGGCCACGGCGCCGCTCGTGCCCGCGAAGCCGGCCTGGGTCTGACCGATGTCCCTCGGCAGCCTGCTCGAACTGCTGGCCTCGGGCCTGATCACCGGGGGCGTGTACGCGCTCGTGGCGCTCGGGCTCAACCTGCAGTACGGGCTGATGCGCATCCTGAACATCGCCCACGGCGAGTTCCTGATGCTGGGCGCGTTCCTCACGTGGGCGGCGCACGAGGCCTTCGGCCTGTCGCCGCTGTGGATGGTGCCGGTCTCGTTCGTGGTGCTGATGGCGATCGGCCTGCTCGTGCACCGGCTGACCTTCCGGCGCCTCGCGCGCACGTCGCCGAACCTCGACGTGTTCGAGGCCCGCGGCCTGATGGTGAGCTTCGGCCTGATGTTCTTCGTGCAGAACCTCGCCCAGATGGTGTGGGGCGGCGACCTGCGCGGCTACGACTACCTCGCCGAGCCGGTGGCCATCGGCGGCGCCCAGTTCGCGGCCAACAAGCTGCTGCTGTTCGTGCTGGCGCTGCTGTTCAGCGCGGCGCTCATCGTGGTGCTGCGGCGCACGCTGCTCGGCAAGGGCGTGCGGGCGCTGATGCAGTCGCCCACCGGTGCGCAGCTCGTGGGCATCGACACGAAACGCCTGCACCCGCTGATGTTCGGCGTGGGCCTCGGCCTGTCGGGCGTGGCCGGCTGCCTGCTGTCGATGACCTACACCGTGTCGCCGTCGATGGGCGAGCCGTACACGGTGACCGCGCTGATCGTCATCACGCTCGGCGGCTTCGGCAGCATGGGCGGGGCGCTGGCCGGAGGGCTCGCGCTCGGCGTGATCGAGGCCGTGGGCATGCACTTCACCAACCCGTCGCTCAAGGCCTTGCTGTCGTACGGGATCTTCATCGCGGTGCTGCTGTGGCGGCCCAACGGCCTGTTCGTCCGGAAATGACATGCAACGCAACCTGCTGATCCTCCTCGCGTTCGCGGTCGGCGCGTCCGTGCTGCCCTTCGTCGCGAGCGACTTCGCCGTCTCGATGGCGCTCACGTGCCTGATGTACGCGGCGCTCTCGTCGAGCTGGGGCCTCTTCTGCGGCACCACGCGCTACCTGTCGCTCGCGACGTCCGCCTTCTTCGGGCTCGGGGCCTACACCGGCGCGCTCGTGCTGGACGGACTGCCGTGGTTCGCCACGGTGGCCGCCGGCGCGGCCGTGGCCACGGTCGTCGCGGTGGTGATGGGTGCCGCGGTGCTGCACCTGCGCGGCACCTACTTCGCGGTGCTCACGTTCGGCATGACCGAGCTGATCCGCCACGCCATCACGTACTGGGAGAAACAGGTCACCGGCACCGTGGGCCGCGTGCTCGTGGCGGTGCCCGAGCGCGACACGGTCTACTTCACCGTGCTGGCGCTGGCGGTCGGCGCGCTGCTGCTGTCGATCGTCGTCCGGCGCAGCCGCTTCGGCCTCGCGATGGCGGGCATCGGGTCCGACGAGGTGCGTGCGCAGACGCTCGGCGTCGACACCCGCGTCGTCAAGATCGCCGGCTTCGCGCTGACGGCCGCGGTGGCCGGCGCCGTGGGCGCGGCGATGAGCGTGCGCTGGACCTACATCGACCCGGGCACGGTCTTCAACCCGTTCATCGGCTTCCAGACGGTGCTGATCGCGCTGGTGGGCGGGGCCGCCACGCTGTGGGGCCCGCTGATCGCCGCGGTGGTGTTCAGCGTGCTGGCCGAGACGCTGCGGCTGCAGATGCCGCAGGTCTACATGATGTCGCTCGGGCTGCTGCTGATCCTGTGCGTGCTGTACCTGCCGGGTGGTCTCGCATCGCTGCGCTGGCCCGGCCGGAAGGAGGCCTCGGCATGATCAACGGACACGCCCTGCTGGAGGCGCGCGAGGTCAGCGTGCGCTTCGGTGGCCTCGTCGCCGTGGACACCGTCAGCGCGGCCTTCGCGCCCGGCGAGCTGGTGGGCATCATCGGTCCGAACGGCGCCGGCAAGACGACGTTCTTCAACGCGCTGTCCGGCGTCGTGATGCCGACCGGCGGCGAACTCTTCGCGAGCGGCGAGCGCCTGACCGGTGCACGGCCCCATCAGTTCGCCCGCTGCGGCATCGCGCGCACGTTCCAGACGCCACGCGTGTTCGCGGACCTGGGCGTGGCCGCGAACATCGACTTCGGCCTGCAGTTCGCCGGCCGCCGCCGCGAGGCGCCGAGGGCGCTCGCCGACACCGCGGCGATCCTCGACCGCATCGGCCTGTCGGCCCAGGCACGGCTGCCCGCGGCGGCCATCACGCCGTCGCAGCAGCGCCTGCTCGAGATCGGCATGGCGCTCGCCACGCGACCACGCCTGCTGCTGCTCGACGAAGTGGCCGCCGGCCTGACCGAACACGAGGTGGAATCGATGGCCCGGCTGATCCGCGACCTGCGCGACGACTTCGACCTCACGGTGATCTGGATCGAACACGCCGTCACGACGCTGATGCGCCACGTCGAGCGTGTGCTCGTGCTGCACCAGGGCCGCAAGATCGCCGACGGCACGCCGGCCGAGGTCGTGCGCGACCCGGGCGTGATCGAGGCCTACCTCGGCGACGAGATGAGGGAGCCCGCATGACCCGGCTGACGATCGAGAACCTGTCGGCCGGCTACGGTGGCTTCGCGGTGCTGCGGGACCTGTCGCTGGACGTGTCCCCGGGCCTCACCGTGATCGTGGGGCCGAACGGGGCGGGCAAGACGACGCTGCTGAAGGCCATCGCGGGCCTGATCCCGCGTGGCGGGCGGCTGCTGCTGGATGGCACGCCCGTCGCACCGGACGCGTCCACGTCGGAGCTGGTGCGGCGCGGGGTCGCACTGGTGGCCGAGGGGCGGCAGCTCTTTCCGCAGATGTCCGTCACCGAGAACCTGGAACTCGGTGGCTGGCTCGTGCCGGCGGCTGAACGTGCCTACCGGCTGAAGCAGGCCTTCGCCGACTTCCCCAAACTCGCCGAACGGGCCGCGCAACTCGCCGGCACGATGAGCGGCGGCGAGCAGCAGATGGTGGCCGTCGCCCGCGCGATGATGTGTGCACCGACGCTGCTGATGCTCGACGAGCCGTCGCTGGGCCTGGCCCCGCGCATGGTCGACGAACTGCTCGCCATCGCCCGCCGCATCGCCGACGCGGGCACCACGGTGCTGATGGTGGAGCAGAACGTGCGCAAGGCACTGGCCGTGGCCGATCGCGCCCACGTGCTCGAACGGGGCCGCCTGGTGGCGGGCGGCCCGGCCGATGAACTGGCGCGTTCGGCGGTGATCCGCCAGGCGTACCTGGGCGCGCCCGCGCCCGTGAATTGAACGACGAAGGAGAACCCCATGTCCGACCTGTCCATGCTGATCGACGGCCGCGCCGTCCCCGCCACCGGCGGCGCCACCTTCACGCGCCGCAACCCGCTCGACGGCAGCGTGGCCACCCGCGCACCGGCGGCCACCGAGGGCGACGCGGTCGCCGCCGTCGAGGCTGCATCGCGCGCCTTCGCCACGTGGAGCCGCACCGGCCCCACCGAACGCCGCATGCAGCTGCTGAAGGCGGCCGACGCGCTGGAGGCGAAACACGCAGCCTTCGCCGCGGCGATGGCCGCCGAGACCGGCGCGAGCGGGCTGTGGGCCGGCTTCAACGTGCACCTCGCCGCGTCGATGCTGCGCGAGGCCGCGTCGCTCACGACGCAGATCTCCGGCGAACTCATTCCCTCCGACGTGCCCGGTTCGCTCGCGATGGGCGTGCGCCAACCGGCCGGCGTGGTGGTGGGCATCGCGCCGTGGAACGCGCCGGTGATCCTCGCCGTGCGCGCCATCGCGACGCCGCTCGCGTGTGGCAACACCGTGGTGCTCAAGGGCAGCGAGAACTGCCCGCGCACGCACCAGCTGATCATCGAGGCGATGGGCGAGGCGGGCCTGCCGCCCGGTGTCGTCAACTACGTGACGAACGCCCCCGCCGACGCCGCGAAGGTGGTGGAGGCGATGGTGGCCCACCCCGCCGTGCGGCGCGTCAACTTCACCGGGTCCACGCGCGTGGGCCGGCTGATCGCGATGACGTGTGCGAAACACCTGAAGCCCGTGGTGCTGGAGCTGGGCGGCAAGGCGCCGTTCGTGGTGCTGGACGACGCGAACGTCGCCGACGCGGTGGATGCCGCGACCTTCGGCTCGTTCGCGAACTCGGGGCAGATCTGCATGTCGACCGAACGCATCGTGGTCGACGAACGCATCGCCGACGACTTCGTCGCCCGCTTCGCTGCGCGCGCGAAGGCGCTGGCGCTGGGCGACCCGCGCGGCACCGACCCGGTGGTGCTGGGTTCGGTGGTGGACATGAGCACGGTGGACCACTGCAACGCGCTGATCGAGGACGCGCTGGCCAAGGGCGCGGTGCTCGCGTGCGGCGGTGTCGCGACGAACACGCTGATGCCCGCCACGGTGCTGGACCGCGTGACCCCGGCGATGCGCATCTACCACGAGGAGACCTTCGGCCCGGTGAAGGGGGTGGTGCGCGTGGACGGCGCCGAGGCGGCCATCGCATGCGCCAACGACAACGCCTACGGCCTGTCGGCCGCGGTGTTCGGCGGCGACGTGGCGCGGGCGATGAACGTGGCCGCGCGCATCGAGTCGGGCATCTGCCACGTCAACGGCCCCACCGTGCACGACGAGGCGCAGATGCCGTTTGGCGGCGTGAAGGGCAGCGGCCTCGGCCGTTTCGGCGGCAAGGCCGGGATCCACGAGTTCACCGAGCTGCGGTGGGTCACGGTGCAGACGGCGCCGCGGCACTATCCCTTCTAGCCCGGGGCTGCACCAAGGTGCAATAGACACCCGCGATGCGGGACGCGCATGCTGTGGCGGACACCAGGAACCGCCATGCATGCCCGCCTACGCTTCCCTTCTTCACGCTGGCTCGCACTCGCGTTCGGCTTGCTGCTGACCGCCTGCGCCACCTACTCGCTCACCAACGTCTGGCGGGACCCCGGATTCCAGGGGCCGCCGCTGCGCAAGGTGCTCGTGCTCGCGATGAGCGGCAGCGACGCCAACCGCCGCATCTTCGAGGACGGTGTCGCGCAGGCGCTGCGGGCCGCGGGCACGGAGGCGACGCCGGCCTACACGCTGCTGGCCGACAGCGGGCACATCCCGCCCGAGAAGATCAAGGCCGCGTTGTCCCGCAGCGGCGCCGAGGCGGTGCTGATCACGCGGCTGCTGAAGGTCGACCGGCAGGTCAACGTCTCGCCGGCCGGACCGGCACCGATGATGTACGGCCGGGGCGGCTTCTACGGCTGGTACGGCGGGGCCTGGGGCGGCGTGCCCGCGACCATCGACACCTACAACGTGCTGACGCTCGAGACCACGCTGTGGGACATGCGCGCGGACAAGGCGCTGTGGACCGCGACGAGCGAGGGCACCGAGGTGCGCGACATGAACAAGGCCACCGCCGACCTGTCCAAGGCGCTGGTCGAGCGGATGAAGCAGGACGGGGTGATCTGACACCCCGCCGTGTCAGGCGGGTTGCGGCAACGTCCGCGCCCAGCCGCTCACCAGCTCCAGCAACTGCTGCTGCGCCCCCACCGGCGTCACCGAGTGGTCGATGTCGGGCCGGTACTCGCTGCGCACGCGCGTGGCGAAGCCGTACTGCGCGAAGGCGTCGCGGAACTGGTCGTCGTAGTTGTACTGCGGCAGCAGGCTGCCCGAGTACACGAGGCACACCTCGACGCCACGGTCCACCAGGGTCTGCATCGACTTCGCGAATTCCTCGCGCGACGGGAAGCGCCGGTCGTTGTCGACCAGGGCGAGCGCATCGCCGCGCCGGCGCGCGATGGCGACCGACAGGGCGGTCAGCCGGCGCAGGGCCCACGGCAGCACCGCGCTCAGCAGCGGGCCGCGCAGGCGGCGCTTGAGGCGGACCCAGCGGGTCTTGGCGGTGGGGTAGGTGTAGCCGTCGAGCAGGCACAGGCCCACCACGCGGTCGTCGGCCAGCGCCGCGGCGAGGCCGTTGTCGGCGCCCGAGCAGATGCCGGCGATCACGAAGCGGTGCACGTCCGTCGTGCGCTCGAGGTGGTCCATCGCGGCGCGGATGTCGGCCACGGCCTGGGCCGTGAAGTCGCCCGACGACGACGGCGCGCGGCTGTCGCCCTGGCCCGAGAGGTCGAAGCGCAGCGTGTTGAAGCCCTGGCTCGCGAGTTCGCGCGCGAGCTTGACGTTGATGCGGTGCGGGCCGATGCGGTGGATCACTCCGGCGTTCAGCAGCACGAAGGCCGTGCGCTGCGCGGGGCCGGTGGCCGGCATCGTCAGCGTGCCGACGAGGTGGCGGTCGCTGCCGAAGACGAGGGGGAGTTCGTTCGGAGGGGTCATGGGGTCACCGGGTTCACGAGGGACTGCAGCAGCTGCAGTGCTTCCTGCGGCACGAGCGCCGTGTTGATCGCTTCTTCCGACGCCCAGTCGAACACGTGTTCGAACATGTGCTGCTCGGTGGGGCAGCCGGCGTGGCGGTAGGCCTCGGCGTAGGCCGAGACGTCGGCGGTGTGTGCGCCGGTGATCAGGGTGGCGTGGCGCGCCTTCAGGCCCGCGAGGCGCGCCGGGTTCAGCGCGCGCAGCTGGGCGACGAGGCGCGCGCCCATGCCGAAGCCGATGGCCTCGTCGGCCGGGGCGGCGCGGAAGCGCTTGGGCACGAGGCTGTAGCTCTTCTCGAGCGCCTGCTCATGGTGGCCCGCCAGTTCGTCCAGGTAGGCGCAGCCGTGGGCGATGGGCTCCCACAGCACGAGCCTGTCGGCCGCGGACGGCGCGTGCTCGGCGGCCAGCGCGGCGAGCGTGCCGCCCAGGCGGACACCTAGCCAGGTGATGGGCACGCCGGGTGCGCGCTTGCGGAGTTCCTCGTGGGCGCGCAGCACGTCATCGCGCCAGATGTCGAGGTCGCCGTCGGTGTCGTCACCGGCGGCGTCGCCCGTGCCGAAGTAGTCGAAGCGCATCGCGTGGATGCCGGACCGCGCGAGCCGCTCGGCCAGCACGCGGAACATGCGGTGCGTGCGGATGGCTTCCTGGCCGAAGGGGTTGCACAGCAGCACGGCGCCCACGGGCGCGCGGCCGGATTCGGCGCGATGGTGGATGCCGTAGAGCTGGCCGTGCGGCGGGCCGAACCGGAAGGGAGTCATCGTGTGCTGCTGGAAAAGAGGTGCAGGGGGCGTCGTTGCCACCTGTCGAAACTCTATCCCCGCAACGACACGAGCGTGCGCCGCAGACTGTGGAGATTGCACGGATCGCCGGACCGATTGGGGGCCGCCCCACGAATGCGGGGGGCCTTCCGGCGGCGTCTCAGGCAGGCATCAGCGGGGCCCGCGCCACAGTGACGCGATGCGTTCGCGCAGGCCGCGCGGCTGCGCGGCGGCGGCCGGTGCCGCCGCCGGGGCCGCAGCGGGTGCGGCATCGGCAGCCGCGGTGGTGGCACTCGGGGCACTGGCGGCGATCTGCGAGAGGGTCTCGAAGATCAGCCGGCGCACATTGATGCGCAGGCCCAGCCGCTGCTCGATGAGCAGCACGGCGCGCATCGCGAGCAGCGAGTGGCCACCGAGGTCGAAGAAGTTGTCGGTGGCGCCGATGCGGTCCGTGCCGAGCAGCTCCTGCCAGATGCCGGCCAGCACGGTCTCCGCCTCGTTGCGGGGCGCGACCACCGCGCGGGCCTGGCCTTCGCCGGCCGCGGACGGGGCGGGCAGGGCGTTGCGGTCGGTCTTGCCGTTGGGCAGCAGCGGGACGGCGTCGATCAGCACGACGTGCGGCGGCACCATGTATTCGGGCAGGTGCTCGCGCAGGTGGGTGCGGAGCGCCTCGGGCGCGGGCGCCTCGTCGCCGCGGGCCACCACGTACCCCGTGAGGCGCAGGTCGCCCGGCTGGTCCTCGCGCACGATGACGATGGCGCGCGCGACCTGCGGGTGCTGCAGCAGCACCGATTCGATCTCGCCGAGCTCGATGCGGTAGCCGCGCACCTTGACCTGGAAGTCGAGGCGGCCGAGGTGCTCCAGGCGGCCGTCATGGCGCCAGCGGCCTCGGTCGCCCGTGCGGTACAGGCGCGAGCCCGGGCGGAACGGGTCGTCGATGAAGCGTTCGCCGGTGAGTTCGGGGCGGCGCAGGTAGCCGAGGGTCACGCCGTCGCCGCCGATCCAGATCTCCCCGGTCAGGCCCACCGGCCGCGGGCGCAGCCGCTCGTCGAGGATGTGGACCTGGGTGTTCGCGATGGGCGTGCCGATGTCGATGCCGTCGGCCACGGACCGCACGAGGCTGCACGTGGACCACACCGTGGTTTCGGTGGGGCCGTACATGTTCCAGAGCTGGCCGGTGCGTGCGAGCAGCTGCACCGCGAGGTCGGCCGGCAGGCCTTCGCCGCCGATCAGCGCCTTGAACGAGGCGCTGCCCGACCAGCCCGCGTCGATCAGCAGCCGCCACGTGGACGGGGTGGCCTGCATGACCTCCACGCCGTTCGACTCGATGAGCCAGCGCAGCGCCTGGCCGTCGACCGCGGTGTCGCGCGAGGCGAGCAGGATGGTGGCGCCCACCGACAGCGGCAGCAGCAGCTCGAGCACCGCGATGTCGAAGCTGAGCGTGGTGACCGCGACGAGGCGGTCGCCCGCGGCGAGGCCCGGCGTGTGGGCCATGCTGTCGATGAAGTTCACGACCGCGCCGTGCGGCACCATCACGCCCTTCGGCTTGCCGGTGGAGCCCGACGTGTAGATCACGTACGCCGTGTCGTGCGAATGTGCGTCGCGCGTGGCGTCGGGCACGAGGGCCGTGGCGGGCAGCGCGTCGATGGCGAAGCCGTCGATGTCCATCAGCACGGACTTGGCGCGGGGCCAGTCGATCGAACTCACGAGCGCCGATTCGGTGACGAGCAGCGCGAGGCGCGCGTCCTCGGCCATGTACGCGAGGCGGTCGGCCGGGTACGCCGGGTCGAGCGGCACGTACGCGGCGCCGGCCTTGAGGATGCCGAGCTGGGCGACGACCATGTCGATGCCGCGGTCGACACACAGGCCGACCAGGTCGCCGCGGCCCACGCCGCGCTGGCGCAGGAAGTGGGCGAGGCGGTTCGAGCGGGCGTCGAGTTCGCCGTGGGTGACGAGGCCGTGGCCGGGCTGGTCGATGGCGACGGTGCCCGCATGCTGCGCCGCGGCGGCCGCGATGCGCGTGACGACGGTGGCGGACCGGTCGAGCGGTGCGGTCGTGCCGTTCCAGGCCGAGAGGGTCGCGAGTTCGGCGGCCGGCACGAGGTCGATGTCGTGCAGCGCGAGCGCCGGCGTGTCCACCACCTGGCGCAGCAGGTGTTCCAGGCGTGTGAGGTGCTGGCCGGCGGTGACGGCGTCGAACACGTCGAGGTTGTACGTCAGCACGCACTCGATGCCGTCGGTGCGTTCGTTGCAGTACAGGCTCAGGTCGTGGGTGGAGCCGTACAGGCCGATGTCGAACGGGGCGACCGCGACCGGGCCCCAGGTGCCCGGGCGGGTGCGCTGGTCCTGGAAGGCGTACATCGCCTGGGCGAGCATCTGGCGGCTCGTGTCGCGTGGCACGGCGAGGGCCTGCAGCAGCTGGTTCAGCACCACGTCCGGGTTCGCGCAGGCGGCGCCCACCACGTCCTGCACGGTGCGCGTCCAGTCGGCGAACGGCGTCGTGCCCTCGGGCCGCATGCGCAGCGGCAGCGTGTTGATGAAGAAGCCGGCGACGGCGTCGAGGCCGGGCTGTTCGCGGCCGCGCACCGGCGTGGCCACCGCGAAGTCGGCCTGGTTGGAGGCGCGGTGCAGCTGGGCCGACCAGGCCGCGAGCAGCCAGGTCGACACGGTCACGCCTTGCTGGCGCGCCGCCTGGCGCACGCGGTCGGCGAACGCGGCGGGCAGGTGCAGGCGCACCGAACCGCCGTCGCCCGTCATCTGCGTGGGGCGGGGGCGGTCCTGCGGGAGTTCGAGCGTCTCGGGCAGCGGCGTGAGCACCTCGCGCCAGGCGGCGAGCTGGCGCTGCGGCTCGGGGCCCGACGCCCACTCGCGCTGCCACGCGGCGAAGTCGCCGTACGTGAGCGGCAACGGCGCCAGCGAGGGCGCGCGGCCGGCGATGGCCGCACCGTACAGTTCGGCGAGTTCGGCCTGCATCACGTCGGACGACGCACCGTCCCACACGATGTGGTGGACCATGAAGAACAGCACGTGGTCTTCAGCGGACAGGCGGAACAGGTGCAGCCGGAAGGCCGGGCCGTGTTCGAGGTCGAGCACCTCCTGCGACAGTGTGTCGATGCGCGCGCGCACCGCCGCCTCGCGTTCGGCGGCGGGCAGCGTGTCGAGGGCCTCGACCGGCGGGAAGGGCAGGTCGACGCGGTCGAGCACGCGCTGGTGCGCGCCGGCGGCCGAGCGTTCGATGACCGTGCGCAGCGCCGGCTGACGGGCCGTGAACCGCTGCAGCGCGTCGCGCAACGCGGCTTCGTCCAGCGGGCCGGCGAGGCGGTGTGCCGAGGGCAGCTGGTTGAACGGCGTGCCGGGCGTCAGGTTCTCGACGTACCACATGCGCTCCTGCATCAGCGAGAGCGGGGCGGTGTGCTGGTCGGCGCGGGCCGCGAGGCGGGCGGGGGCCTGGGCATCCGGCGCCAGCTGCTCCAGCGCGGACGCGAGTGCGGCCGGGGTCGGGTGGGCGAACAGCAGGCGCAGGCCCAGCCGGCGGCCCTGCATCGTGCCGAGGCGGGCCATCAGGCGCGCGCCCAGCAGCGAATGGCCGCCGAGCATGAAGAAGTGGCCGTCGGGGGCGACGGACGGCACGCCGAGCGCCTCGGCCATCGCCGCGGCCACGCGCAGCGCGAGCGGCGCGTCGTCGGGCAGGGCCGGGGCCGGGGCGACGGGCGTGGCGGCCCCGGGGGCCGGCAGCGCCTTGCGGTCGATCTTGCCGTTGGGCAGCAGCGGCAGCGCGTCGAGCACGATCACCTGCTGCGGGACCATGTAGTCGGGCAGCCCGACCTTCAGCGATTCGCGCAGCGCGCCGGCATCGGGCGAGGCGCCGGCGGTGGCCGACGCGTAGGCGATGAGCCGCACGTCGCCGGGGGTGTCCTCGCGCGCGACGACCACGGTGCGGGCGATGCCGGGCAGGGCCGCGAGGCGGGCCTCGATCTCGCCCAGTTCGATGCGGTAGCCGCGCACCTTGACCTGGAAGTCGAGCCGGCCCAGGTGGTGCAGCTGGCCGTCCTCGCCCCAGCGGCCGAGGTCGCCCGTGCGGTACAGCCGCGCGCCGGCCGCGATGCGGAACGGATCGTTCACGAACCGGTCGGCCGTCAGCTCGGGCCGGCGGAAGTAGCCGTTGGCGACCCCCGTGCCGCCGATGCAGATCTCGCCCTCGGTGCCCACGGGGCACGGGTTCATCTGCTCGTCGAGCACCCAGACCTGCGTGTTCGCGATCGGGGTGCCGATGGTGATGCGCGCGTCGGGGTCGGTGATGCGTGTGAGGGTGGACCACACCGTGGTCTCGGTGGGGCCGTACAGGTTCCACAGCTCGACCCCCGAGGCGAGCAGGCGACGCGCGAGCGACGGGGGCATCGGCTCGCCGCCGCACAGCGCGCGGAAGCCGGCCGGGGCCGACCAGCCGGCGTCGAGCAGGAGGTGCCACGTGGTGGGCGTGGCCTGCATCACGCCGATGGCGTGGCGGGCGATGAGCGTGGCGAGCGCGTCGGCATCCATCGCGTCCTCGCGCCGCGCCAGCACGACCTGCGCGCCGGTGACGAGGGGCACGAACAGCTCGAGCACCGCGATGTCGAACGACAGCGTGGTGACGGCCAGCAGGCGGTCGCCGGCCTTCAGGCCCGGTTCGCGCTGCATGCTGGCGACGAAGTTGCACACGGCCTGCTGCGGCAGCACGACCCCCTTCGGGCGGCCGGTGGACCCCGACGTGTAGATCACGTAGGTGGGAGCGTTCTCGGGCGAGTCGGGTGCGGTCACCGGGGTGTCGGGGGCGGCGGCGAGTTCCTCGGCGTCGTCGTCGACGCGCAGCTGCTGCTCGCGCGGCAGGCCGGCCAGGCTCGCGTGGCGGGCTTCGGTGACGACGGTGTGCAGCTCGGCGTCCTCGGCCATGTCGCGCAGGCGCGCCTCGGGGAATCCGGGGTCGAGCGGCACATAGGCCGCGCCCGTCTTCAGCACGCCCAGCAGCGCGGGCACCAGGTCGAGCGAGCGGCCCATGCACACGCCCACGAGGGCCCCGGGGCCCGCGCCGCGCGTGCGCAGCACGTGGGCGAACCGGTTCGCGCGCGACTCGAGTTCGCCGTAGGTGAGGGACGTGTCACCCGACGTCACCGCCACGGCGGTGGGCGTCCGATCGCATTGCGCCGCCACCCACTGTTCCAGTCGCGAACGGGGCGCGAGGGGCGCGTCGGTGCGGTTCCAGAGGGGGAGGCGGGGATCGATGGCGGCCACCGGGACGTCGGTCGGGATGGCGCGGGTGGACAGCGGGTCGTTCACGTGGTGTTCTAGTTGAAAGTGACGGCGAGGAGGGCGGGCAGGCCACGGGACCGTCCCAGGCGTGGAGGGTCGAACGTTGCGCGGACCCCTTGTCGCACCACGCGGGAGAGGTGTCGAAACCCCTCGTGGCGGCGCTGGCGCCTCATATGTTTCTGATTATGTCTGGGGGGTCTCCTCCGGGAATCCCCCGAAATGCGGTGCGCGACGGCCGCAAGCCACGTCCGGCGCGCTTTGGCAAGCCGAACCGGCAATTCGTCACGGATCGCAGGGCCATGGCCTCGCATCGCGGGCCCGCGGTGCGATGCTTCAGACCGAGGCGGCCACGCCGATAACAGGCAATCCGCCCCGCCGTTCACGGTGTCACTTTCTGCTGGCCGTTCCATGCGTCCCATGACCTTCCGCTCGATCGGCAAGTTCCACCTCCCGGCCATCGCCCTGGTCCGCAGCGCGATGGGGCTGGTGCTGGCCGCCGCCGCCGCGGCCGCGCCGGCGCAGGAGCTGACCCTCGCGGTGTCGAAGTCGCCGCTGTCGCTGCCGCTGTACGTGGCCGAGGTCGCCGGGTACTTCCAGGACGAGGGGCTCAAGGTGCGCTTCACGGAATGCGTGGGTGGCCACCGGTGCCTGAAGCTGATGCTCGACGGCCAGGTGGACGTGGCCACCGCGGGGGACACCCCCGTGATGTTCAGCAGCTTCCAGCGTTCGGACTTCGCCGTCATCGGCACCATCGCCTCCACCACGGACGACCTCAAGCTGTACGTGCGGCAGGAGGCCGGCATCGCTCGCCCCCGCGACCTCGCGCGCAAGCGTGTGGGCGTCGTGATCGGGACCGCCAGCCACTACTTCCTCGACTCGCTGCTGATGATCCACGGCGTGGACCCGCGCGACATCCAGCCGGTGCCGATGCAGCCCGAGGCCATGCAGGAGGCCCTGCAAACGAAGCGGGTCGACGCCGTCTCGGTGTGGGAACCCTACGGCTACCGGATCGCCAGCGCCCTCAAGACCACGGTCGTCGCGCTGCCCAACGCCGGCGCCTACAGCGCCGTGTTCAACCTCGTCGTGCACCGGCGGCTGGTGGGCGCCCGCGATGCCGACCTCGTCAAGCTGCTGGCCGCCGTGGACCGGGCCGAGACCCTGATCCGCGACGATCCGGCCCGGGCCAAGCTGATCCTGCGCCAGCGCCTGGCCACCGACGACGACTTCGTGCGCTGGGTGTGGCCGGGCCTCACCTACCGCCTGTCGCTCGACCAGTCGCTGCTCAAGACCCTGGAGAGCGAGGCCCGCTGGGCCCTGCGCGAGGGCCATGTGACGGGACGCGCGGCACCGAACTTCCTGCCGTACCTGCACCGCGCGCCGCTGATGCAGGTGCGTCCCGAGGCCGTGGGCATCAGTCGCTGACGAGATGCGCGTCCAGACCCAGCTCCGCGTCACGGCCGGCCTCGCGCTCGTCGTCGTGCTGGCCGTGGCCATCGCGTCGTGGCTCGCGGTCTCGGCCGACCACCGCGCCGAGGCGGAGCAGGACCGTGCCCGCAACGCGGCGCGCCACGCCGCGGCCCTGCTGCTGCTCACGCAGGAGTACCCGCGCTACTTCGAGCCGCGGGTCGCCCAGCAGTGGCGCGAGCGGCAGGTGGCGCTGCTGCAGGAGCTTTCGGGCCGGCGGCATGACCTGGAATCGATGCGCCAGTCCGCGGCACGCCTGCCCCTGCTGTTCGACCGCCTCTCCGAACTGCCGGACGAGCCCGAGAACGCCTTCACCGCCCGCCGGTCGGACTTCATCGTCGACCAGCTCATCAACGAGACCCAGAGCCTCGCCGACAGCATCTACCGCTGGTCGCGCGATGCCGCGGCCGAGGGGCAGGCCGCCACCGAACGCTTCCGCTGGATCGGTGGGGTCTCGCTGCTGGCCGTGCTGGGCCTGCTCGTGGGCCAGACCTTCGTGATCGTGCGCCGGTTGCTCGGTCCGCTCGACCGCATCGAACGCGCCGCCCGGCGCGTCGAGCGGGGCGACTTCGACGCGAAGGTGGGCCTCGACAGCGAGGACGAGCTGGGCCGCGTCTCGCGCCAGTTCGACGCGATGACCGCGACCCTGCACGACCGCCGCGCCCAGCTGCTGGCCGAGATGGCGCGGCGCGAGGCCATCGAGCGTCGCCTCACCGACATCACGAACACCATCCCCGCCCTCGTGGGCTACTTCGACGCGGCCGAGCGGCTCGAGTTCGCGAACGGCCCGGCCATCAAGCTCTTCGGGCTCGACGGCGGCCGTCTCGGCGACTACACGATGCGCACCGCGCTCGGCGACCCGCTGTACGCGCTGCACGCGCCGCACCTGCCGCGCCTGGTGGAGGGGCAGAAGATCGTCGTCGAGGACCGCATCGAGATCAAGGGCCACCTGATGCACTTCCAGGCGCACCTCGTGCCCGACATCGCGGAGGACGGCGCGCTCAAGGGCTTCTACGCGATGACCTTCGACGTCACCGCGCTCAAGCTCGCCGAGGAACGCATGAGCCAGCTCGCCCGCGTCGACACGCTCACCGAACTGCCCAACCGCCGCCAGTTCGAGGAGCGCCTCGCCGAGGCGATGGCCCGCAGCCGCCGCACCCGCCGGCCCATCGCGCTGATGTACCTCGACATCGACCACTTCAAGGGCATCAACGATTCGCTGGGCCACCAGGGCGGCGACCTGGTGCTGCAGGAGTTCGCCCGCCGGCTGCGCGCGAGCGTGCGCACCACGGACACCGTGGCGCGCCTCGCGGGCGACGAGTTCGTCATCGTGCTCGAGGGCCTCAACGTGGGGCAGGAGGCCGAGGGGGTCGCGCAGAAGATCATCGACGCCATGACCCCGCCGGTGCGGGTGCAGGGCCGGATGCTCGACGTGACGACCAGCATCGGCATCGTGGTGTCCGGCGCCGACGAACCCGACGGCGCCACGCTCACCGCCCGCGCCGACGACGCGCTCTACCGGGCCAAGCGCGCGGGGCGAAACCGCTTCGCGGTGTCGACGATCTGACCGCTGCCGCCTTCCCTTTGGTGCAATTGCGAAGGCCTGGGGCGCTGCCGAGAATCATCCGGCGGACAACCGGTCCGCTCCCCACGGGAGTCCCATCATGTCCAGCCCGATCACCTTCTGCCGCACGCTGTCGCTCGCCTTGGCCGGCTGTTTCGCCGTGGCCGGCGGGGCCTCGGCCCAACAGTATGTGTACCCCGCGAAAGGGCAGTCGGCCGAAACGCAGAAGTCCGACGAGGCCGCGTGCCACACGTGGGCTGTCGACCAGAGCCACTACGACCCGGCCAAGCCGCCGCCGGCCCCCGCGCCGGCCCAGCCCCAGGGCGCGAAGCCGGGGTCCGGCATGCGTGGTGCGGCGCGTGGCGCGGTCGTGGGCGAGATCGTGGCCGACGACGCCAGCACCGGCGCCGCGGTGGGGGCCGTGGCCGCTCGCGGGCAGAGCCGCCGGCAATCCAACCAGCAGAACCAGCAGGCCGCGGCCCAGCAGCAACAGGCTGTGAGCCAGGGCCAGGCCGCGTACGGCAAGGCGCGCCAGGCATGCCTCGAAGGCCGCGGCTATACCGTCAAGTAGACCGGTCGGCTGCGGATGCCTGCCGGAGCAGGTTGCCCGCCAGGAGTGACTGGCAAACTGCCCGTGATGTCCCTGGCCGGGCGGGCATGGGAGTCGCGGCCAGGGCCATTACAATTCGGGCAGGGTGTTAGCCGCATGTCGCGGCGGGACAGGTTCATGCGATGGTCGGGCCGCCACGCGGAGAAACCTTGCCCATGTCTGCATCGCTGCGCGCGCCGTCGCGCGCCCAACTCCTGACCGATCGCGCCCTCGCCACCCTCGAGCGCTTCCTTCACATCGAGGCCGTGAGCGGCATCGTTCTGCTGCTTGCCGCGGCGGCTGCGCTCGTGTGGGCCAACTCGCCCTGGGTGGCCAGTTACGACGCCGTCTGGCACACCCCGATCACCTTCGGCATCGGCAATCTGATCTCCACGCAGACTCTGCATTTCTGGATCAACGATGGCCTCATGACCATCTTCTTTCTGGTGGTGGGCATGGAAATCCGCCGAGAGATGCACGAAGGGGCCTTGAGTGACCTGCGCCAGGCGGCGCTGCCCATTGGCGCGGCCCTGGGGGGCGTCGTGATCCCGGCGCTCATCTACCTCGCCTTCAACGCGGAGGGAGTGCGGGAGCACGGTTGGGCCGTGCCGACAGCCACGGACATTGCCTTCGCCGTCGGCGTGCTGGCCCTCCTGGGCCGCGGCATTCCGGGCAACGTCCGGATCTTCCTGCTTGCCTTGGCCATCATCGACGACGTGATCGCTGTTCTGATCATCGCGCTCTTCTACTCGGGCGGCCTGGAGATGGCTGGCTTCGCTGTGGCAGCGGTGGGCATCCTGATGGTGGTGACCCTGCAGCGGGTCGGAATCGGGTCCGCCTGGGCCTACGTCGTCCCGGGCGCGGTGGTCTGGGGCGGTCTGTTGATGACGGGCGCGCACCCGACGCTCGCGGGTGTGGTGCTGGGCCTGCTGACGCCAGTGTTCTCCACGCCTTCGCGGCAGGCCCCGGTCGATCTGCTGTCCCGAGCGACGGACGAGGTCAGGCACCGCGTCGAACGCGATGACCCGGCCTTGCTCGCCGGCCCGTTGCGGGAACTGCGCCACGCGCAGCGGGAGGTGCTTCCGCCGGTCGTGCGTGTTCAGACGGCACTGCATCCCTGGGTGGCGTACGGCGTGATGCCCATCTTCGCCTTGTCCAACGCGGGCGTCTCCATGGGCAGCATCGACCTCCACGAGGGCGGTGCGTCGTGGGTGCTCGCGGGGGTGTCCATGGCGCTGGTCCTCGGCAAGCCTCTCGGCATCGTGGGGACGAGTTGGCTGCTGGTGAAACTGGGTTGGTGCCGTCTGCCGGCCGGGGTTTCCTGGGGCGGCATCATCCTCGTCGGCCTGCTCGCAGGCGTCGGATTCACGATGTCCATCTTCATCGCCATGCTGGCGTTCGACGACGCAGCCTTGCTGGGCGCCGCCAAACTCGGGGTGTTGGTCGGATCAGTTGTCGCGGCGACGCTGGGCCTGATCTGGGGCAGCGTCTATTCGCGCTCGGCCAGGCAGACCGCTTCGGCGCACCCCGTGCCGCTCCGTTGAGCAACTCGCCGGGCAGGCAGCTCGACGGGTTGGAAGTTCATGTCAGGGAAGCCCAGGCTCACACGCGTGAGGCGGCCCGATTTTCTCGCAAACCTGTTGCGCAGACCTGACCAACACCCAGCGTCAGTTCATCGAGGGTGCGTGCCACCACCAGGCAGGTCTATGCAGCATTCCCCAGCAGCCGCTCTCGCATGGCGCTGGCGACCGACTTCGCAAGATCCTCGTTGCCTGTGGCTCGCGCTATCGTCACCGCGCCAATCAGCGAAGCAAGAGCCGCCAACGCTGCCTCCTGAGTCGCAGGTTTAGCGGGAGAGTCTGGGCCGTCCACGACGGCTTCAGCGATCGACTGCAGCTTCTCGCGAAACACGTCTTTGGCCGCGTCGTCAGCGCGGGCCAGCTCAGGGGTGAGGGTTTGCAGGCTGCAACTCTGCGCCAAGTCGCACGTCAGCTTTTCTCCTAGGTAGAACGCGACGAACTCCGGCCACCACGCCAGACCGTGTTCCTGCTGGAAGTAGCGGATGCCACCGAGCAGTTCATCCATGCCGAAGGCGACCGCCTCGCGAAACGCATCCGCCTTCGAACTGAAGTTGGCATAGAACGCGCCGGACGTCACGCCCGCACGCTTCGCCAGCCCGTCCACGCCGATGCCGTAGCCATGGCTTCGAAAGCCTTCGGCTGCCGCCTGCCGCATCCGCTGACGTGTCTGCTCCTTCTGCTCGCTTCTCATCGCTCGGTCCATCAAAGCCAATGGCCCATCATACCAGTCGGATAACGATCGCAATCTAAAGTGAAGTAACGGTCGTTACGTGAACACCGTTTTCATCTCACTCATCTGGAGCAACGCCATGCCCTTGACCCTCATCGTTTCCGAAGGACTGATCCCTCCGAGCCGGTACGCAGACACTGTCGCGCGCCTTTCCGAGTCGTTCCTCCGACTTCACGGCCTGTCAGGAAATCGGGCACTGACGCCGAACGTGGTTGGGCACGTCCAGAGCGTGCCGGCCGGAAGCAGCTTCTGCGGTCTGGAACCACGGCCCATCGCTGTTGTCGAGTGGTTGACCCCCTCGTTCGCCTTCACTTCACGCGATGTCCAACGGGCGTATGTGAAGGAGGCGACGGACATCGTCGAGGAGGCTTGCGAGGGCCGTCAGCCGCGCGCGCACATCTGGGTCAACGTGAAGCACGCGGTTGATGGCACTTGGGGCATTGGCGGCGAGGCGCTGACGAACGCTGAGCTGATGGAGGCTCTGGCAAAGGGGTGATATGCCCCCCAAAAGGGGCCACCGCAAGTGCTGGCGAGTCTCCTCGCCAGCTTCAGCTTTCTCAGGAGGATGCCATCACCATGCCGTTCGTTCACATCCTTCACAGCAGGGACTTCAGTCAGGAGCGGGTCGAGCAACTCGAGGACGCCGTCCATCGAGCCCTCATGGGCACCTTCGGTGTCGCATCAGATGACCTGTTTCAGGCGTTCTCGGCACGCTCGGTGGGCTGTCAGCTGAGGATCACGCCAGCCTTCCTGGGTATCCGGCATGCGGCCGACGCCGCCTTCGTACAGATCACGTGCGCGCCCGGCCGCACCGTCGAGCAGAAGCGAGCGCTGTTTGCCGCCATCGCCTCTCACGCCCAGGCAATGGCCAATGCCGACCCGAGGACGTCATCGTCAACCTGGTCGAGTCCGGTCGAGACAACTGGTCTTTCGGCAACGGCCTTGCGCAGCTTGCACCAATGAGGGACCTTCCACTGGTGCGTCCACGCCTGCTGCACACAATGCTGCGCGTCCGCAACCTCGATGTCGCGCTGGGCTTCTACGTCGGAAAGCTTGGCATGCGACTGCTGCGGCGCCAGGACTTTCTGGAGGGCCGGTTCACGCTGGCGTTCGTGGGCTATGCGGACGAGAGCGAGTCCACCGTGCTCGAGCTGACTGAGAACTGGGAGGTCCGGGAGTACGAACTGGGAAGCGCCTACGGTCACATCGCCATCGGCGTTCCCGACGTGTTCGACGCCGCAGAAGCGTTGAGGAAAGGCGGCGTTCCCGTCACGCGGGAGCCTGGCCCGTTGAGGGGAAGTCGCGACGAGGTCATCGCCTTTGTGAGCGACCCTGATGGGTATCGGGTAGAACTCATCCAGCGTTGAGGTCGCCTAGCCAGCGGCCGACGACCGATTCGCGCTGCTACTTCGAACGTTTATAGGCCTCGATCAGCGGAAGAATCGCCGACCTCCGGGCCAGGCTCGACGGCGGCCAGAACACGTTTCGATCGTAATACTCGGGCACCGCTGGCGCATCGTTGGACAGTACAACCCATGGCTGCTTGGATGCGATGAAGATGTGGATGTCCGGAGGGAGCAGGTCGGGGTTGTCCAGCGTCCCCACGCGAACGAACTTCACCACGGGCCCGGCACCGGCGTAGTTGCTCCACACGGCGACCTTGCAGTGCGCGCAGCGGGCAATCAGCTGACCGCTGCCGCTGTTCGACGGGGTGTTGACCATCACAGGGGCCTGACCAAGCTGCGTGACGCGGTCGCCCTCGATCATGGCGTTGAGCGCGAACGACGCGCCCGACTCCCGCTGGCACCAACGACAGTGGCAACAGTGGACAAAGAGCGGTGCGCTCTCCAAGCGATACCTGACCGTGCGGCAGTCGCAGCCGCCCTCGGTTGGAAACATTGCGGACCTGTCCATGCAACCCTCTTGAGCGTGGCCGATACTTCCCCGAAGGGCGGCGCGAGGTCGATCCTAGCCGGTCTTCCGCAGGATGGGAGTGCCGTTGCGGCTGCTCGGTTGTGAATATGCCATCAACGCGCAGACACGGAGGAGCAGCCCTGAGTACATCGACAGGTGACGACTTGGTCGGGCGCGCCCCGAACGATTGATGTGCCGGATCGACCCCGCGCTGCATGACGAAGCACTGAAGCAGGAAGGTGTCGAGACCGTCGTCATGAAAGGCCGGCCTTGCCCCGGCCACGTCTTCGTTGCCTCGAACGCAGTGAAGGCCAACGCGAGCCTGGGCCGCTGGATCGACCTTTGCTTAGAGCACAACGCCGCGCTGCCGGCCGGCAAACAGAAGAAGCCCGCCGCGCGTGGCTCGTCGAAGGCAGGCTGGCGCGCCTCACGTCTGGACGGCTGATCGCCCACGGAGCAGCGTACCCTCATGCGCGCTCGGCCATCGCCGACCCGAAGGTCAGCCGGCGCGCCTGCGCCTGCGACCGCTTGGCAGGACCGTGTCCAACCAAGCCAGGGCGTCGTCGATCTGGCGATGCACCACGGCAGGGTTGCGCCGCGCTTGAGCGACAACCGCCGCGCCCTGAAGGCGCGCCAGCAGATGCTCAGCTGCCCGCTCGGCGCGCTGCTTCTGCATCGTTTTCGCGAAGGCCTCGAACAGGTAGGCCTCCAGCTTCAGCAACAGCCCCGCAGCGTTCGTGTGCAGCGCGTCGTCCGTCTTGCCAAGCTCGGTGGCAAGGCCGCCGACTGGGCAACCGTATTGGGCCAACTCGTCAGCGGAGGCACGCACATGGTCGAGCAGGCGACCAATCGTGGCGCGGGCATCCTCACCGGGCTGTGCCGGCGCAACCAGTTCATCCCACAGCGCCTTGGCTCGCGCATCGACAACCGCTTCCAGAAGACTCTGCTTGGTCTTGAAGTAATAGGCCAGGTTGCCCTTCAGCAGGCCTGACGCCTCGGCCACGTCGGCAATGGACGTCGCCGCGAATCCGCGCGTCGCGAAGAGCTGAGAGGCGGCGGCGACAACACGCTCACGGGTGGCGGGGGACTCGTTCATGCCGCAATTCTATCTGGACGCTCGTCCAAAAACCTTGGCGAATTGGACGATCGTCCTTATAGTATTGGACGATTGTCCAAATTTGGGAAATCTGACATGCCACTTCACCAGGGGGACGCCGTTCCCGACTTCGAGACCTCCGACATGTTCGGTCGCGCCATCCGCCTTTCGGACCTGAAGGGGCGCCCGGTCCTGCTCTCGTTCATGCGCTATGCCTCCTGCCCCATGTGCAACCTCAGGGTGCGGGAGCTGGTCCTGGCGCACAAACGTCTGTCCCGCGAGGGGCTGGTCATGCTTGTCGTGTTCCAGTCCAGCGCCGAAAGCATGCGGGAGTACGTCGGTCGACATGACGCGCCGTTCGCGCTGATCCCCGACCCGGACATGACGCTCTACCGCCTCTTCGAGGCAGAGCGAAGCTGGGCTGGCCTCCTTGCGCCGAGCAATGCGGTGCATGCGGTGCGCGCGTTCTGCAAGGGCTTCGCGCCCGGCCGCATCGAAGGCCCGTTCAACAGGCTGCCGGCGGACTTCCTTATCGGCATTGATGGCCGCATCGACCTGGCGTTCTACGCCCGCGCCGCGGGTGATCATGTGCCGCTGGACGAGGTCTCGTCCTGGCTGAAGCGGAATCCGCCGGTCGCGGCCAGCGAGGTGACGACATGACGGGCCCGACGGAGGTCGTCCGCATCCCCATCCTGCCGTTGGGCCTCGTCAATGCACACCTTGTCGTCGGCGCTGCGGGTGCCGTGCTGGTGGACGCAGGCCTGCCCGACACGGAGCGCGCCGTGGAGAAGGTTTTGCGGTTCCGAGGCATGAACTGGAGCGACATCCGGCTGATCGTCATCACGCACGCCCACATCGACCACGCAGGCAATGCAGCGCGGCTGCGTGAGCTGACCGGCGCGCCGGTTTGTGCGCACGAGGGCGACGCGCAGCACTACCGGCAGCGGGAGCGCATGACGTTCTGCGCGACCGGAACCTTCGGACGGCTGTTCTTCCGCACCGGCTTGATCCAGCGCGCGTACACACCGTTCGAGCCCGACCTGCTTCTGAAAGGTGAAGAAGTACTCGACCTGGCACCGTATGGCATTGCGGGCCGGGTGCTGCCGACACCAGGGCACACCTGCGGCTCGCTGAGCGTCGTGCTGCACGATGGCCAGGCGCTCGTCGGCGACCTGGTCTCGTCAGGTGTGCTGCTGGGCGGCATCGTCATGACCGGGACGTCCAAGAGCCCGCCGTTCGAGGACGACCCACACCAGGTGGCCGACGAGCTGGAGCGGCTCTCCAGCGACGGAAGCACGACGTTCTACATGGGACACGGGGGACCACTGCCCAAGGCGGAGGTGCTGCGGCACGTTGGCCGCCTGCGCACGACGTCCCGGCGCCAGGGCCTGAACTAGCGCAGGTCCCGGCCTAGACCCGTTGCGGTGCCACCCACTTCAGCATCGGATCGGCCATGAACGTCTCGTGAGGCGTGTGGGTCAGGTGGTTCGTGTAGTTGCTGATGGTCTTGCAGGCGACGATGGTGATGACCTCCAGCACCTGCGCCCGCGTGAAGCCTACGGCGAGGAAGTGATCCACGGCGTCGTCGCCCGCCCTCCCGCGTTCACGGACGACGGTTTCGGTGAACTGGCGAAGCGCCTCGTAGCGAGGATGTCCCTGGATAGGCGCCCCTTCCCTCAGAGCCGAGATGACGTCCTCGGGCACCTGGGCCGCGCGGCTCAAAAAGGTGTGGCCCGCGGTGCAGTATTCGCACCCGTGCAGGACGTTGACCGCCTGGAAGGCCACCTGCTGCTCTTTTGCGTCGAGCGTGCCCTGGGTGGTGGTGGCGCCGAACAGCGTGTCGTAAGCGCCCAGCGCGATGGGCGACTCGGCCAGCGTGGCGTGCAGGTGCGGGATGAAGCCCCATGCATTGAGGGTCTGCTGGAGCAGCGGCACGCTGGCGGCGGGCGCGGTGTCCAGGGTGTGAACGGTGAACTGGGGCATCGGAATCTCCTGGTGATGGATGGCAAATCAGCGGTAGAGCTTGTGCAGCGCGACGATGTGTTCGTCGCCCAGGCCGGCCTCGCTGGCCGCCTGGAAACGGGCGAGGATGGATTCGGTGAGGGGCAGGCGCTGACCGGCCGCCTGCAAGGCGTAGCCCAGGTCCTTGGCCATCAGCTGCACCGGGAACAACGGCGCGTAGGCACCGGCCAGCATGGCTGCGGCCGCACCCGCTGCCGCGGGGCTGGTCACCGGCATGGCCTTCAAGGCGGCGAGCGCGACGGGTAGCGTCACCTGCTGGTTGCTCAGTGCCGCCAGTTGCTCCGCCAGCACGACCACCTGCGCCGCGAAGAGGCTGTTCACGGCCAGCTTCAGTGCGGTGCCACTGCCGTTGTCGCCGACCGCATGGACCTCGCTGCCCATGTGCCTGAGCAGCGGTGTCACGCTCAGCACGGCTTCTTGCGGGCCGCCGGCCATGAAGATCAACTGCCCTGCATCGGCCTGTGGCCGTGAGCCGGCGACGGGGGCGTCGACCAGGGGAGCGCTCAGCGTCGCCGCAAGTTCCTCGATCCACGCGGGACTCAGGGTGCTGCATTCGATGGCGATGGCGTCATCCGCCATGGCAGCCGCGGCTCCGGTGTCAGCGTCCAACCAGACGCTCCGGCTGGCCTCGTCATCACGGAGCATCGCGAACACGACGCGAGCACCGGCGGCTGCCTCGCGCGGCGACGCCGCCACGCGTCCGCCCTGCGCACGGAACAACTGCAGCGGACCCGGTGAGCGGTTCCAGGCGACCACGTCATGCCCGGCCGCGACGAGCCTGGCCGCCATCCGCGAGCCCATGGCACCAAGCCCCAGGAATGCAATGGGCTGAGTTGAAGTCATATCATCTCCTTGTTGCGAAAACTGCCGAGGTGGCGGATCGTCAGGCACCATCCCTCGCGAAAGAAGGGCATGACCTACCATGGAGAATTGCAACTTCTGCAATAGTGGCGATGGACCTCGACCAACTGCGGACCTTCATCGAGGTCGTGCGCCAGGGCAGCTTCGCGGGTGCGGCCAGGTTCTTGAACCTCGAGCCGAGCAAGGTGACCCGCGCGGTGGCAGCACTGGAGGCTGAGCTTGGCGTGCGCCTGTTGCAGCGCACGACGCGCCAGCTCTCACTCACCGAAGGGGGCGAGAGCTACCTTGCGCAGGTGTCGCCACTGCTGACCGAGCTGGACCTCGCCGCGGAGGAACTCAGGGCTGGCAGCGGCCAGTTGCGCGGCCTGGTGCGTATCACTGCCTCGGTGGCCTTTGGGCAGACGGTGTTGGTTCCACTGCTTCCCGAGCTTCACCGCCGGCATCCCGGTCTGGAGCTGGACCTGATGCTGACCGACGCTGTTGTGGACCTGGTGAGCCAGCGTGTCGACATCGCCTTGCGCCTGGGCCCTGCGGTCAACAGTAGCCTCGTCGGCCAACGGCAGCGTGATGTCCGCTTCCGCGTCGTGGCGAGCCCTGCCTACCTGAAGCGGCATGGCCGGCCACGCCAGCCTGTCGACCTCGCCGATTGCAGCTGTCTCCGCTTCCCGCTGCCGGGCTTTCGGGCCCTTTGGCGCTTCCGCAGTGCATCCGGCGGTCAAGTCGAAGAGGTGCCGATCCAGGGTTGGCTTGTCGCCAGCACCGCGTTGGCGTTGCGTCAGGCCGCGCTGGACGGTCTCGGCCCGGCGTTGCTGGCCGACTGGCTCATCGACAAGGACCTGCTGGCCGGACGGCTCGTCGATCTGTTTCCCGACCTTGAGGCGACGGCGACGGACTTCGACAGCGCCGTGTGGCTGCTCTACGCCGCCCGCGAGAAGCAGCTACCCAAGCGCGTGCAATCGGTTCTCGCACTGCTTCGAGAGCATCTGTCGCGGTGATGCCTGTTGGGGCGGGCCAAGGCCGGGCCGCGCTGACGTGTTGACCATCTAGTCAAGGACGCAGCGCCGCGGGCTTCGATGGTGTGGAGGTCCATGGCGCCAACGGCTACCTCATCGACCAATTTCTTCGGGACGGCACCAACCACCGAACGGACGCCTACGTCGCTTCACCTGCGAGGTGCATGGCACGCGTTTCGGCGGCACGTACATCGCCAACAACGGGTACGACAAGCGACTTGCACAAGCTGCGTTGCTCGAAGGCGGCGCGGACCTGGCCGCCTTCGGCGCGCCGTTCCTCGCGAATCCGGATCTGGTCGAGCGCCTCAGGCGGGACTTGCCCCTGAACGCACCAGACCATGCCACGTTCTACGGCGGAGGGCAGCGCGGTTACGTCGACTACCCTGTCTTCGACAAAGCTACGGCAGGAGCCAACCCGTGAAGCAAGAGGCCGGAGAACTCACGACTCGCGACCACATCATCCAGGCCACAGACCCGTTGTGCTACGAGCGAGGGTCCGAGAAGACATCGTTCGCGGACATCGCCGAGAGCGTCCAGATTTCGCGCGGCAACTTCAGGTGTCGGACAAACCTGAACTGAAGCGGTCATCGCCGCGATCGCCGCTTCCCGCGGGAGACGGCACCGGCAACCGCAAAGTTTCATCTTCAATGAAGCGGCAGTTCGACACCCGGTGAGGCGCTCGCTTGCAAGCCGTTGGGCTACCGGAGGTTCCGGTTTCAGCACGAGTGCGAGCCGACTCTTCCTTCGTTCTTCGCCTCGATCACACGCCGGTCAGGCGCCGGATGCAATTGACGACGGCGGCGCCGGAGTCGGTCTTGCGGTAGAAGGCCGCACATCCGGCGGCTTCGGCGCGTTCGCGCGTTTCCGGGTCTTCGAGGCCGGTCACGAAGATGATCGGGGTGCGCGTGCCCTGCGCGACCAGTTGCCGCGCGAGCTCGATGCCGGAGAGCCCGCCCAGCTGCACGTCGAACACGAGGCAGTCGAACACGGGCTGCTTGGTGTCGGCGAGGAAGTCCTCGGCCGAGAGGTACGCGATGGGCTGCATGCCCGACGCACGCAGCAGCCTGCCGAAGGACCGGCAGAGGCTTTCGTCGTCATCGACGATGGCTACGTAGGTGTGGAGGTTGGAGTTCATCGCGAGCGTCCAACCTCACTTTCGGCGACACCGCGCCTCGCGTCTACTGCCCCTTCGGGAAGGGTGACAGCGATGTGACACCCGCCTCCTGCGCGGCCAGCGTGAGCGCAGGCACCGAGCGCACGCCGATCTTGGTCATGATCTTCGCGCGATGCAGCTTCACGGTGCGCTCGCTGATGTCGAGGTCGCCGCCGATCTGCTTGTTGAGCCGGCCGAGCAGCACCTGCTCGAGCACCTCCAGCTCGCGCGCGGTCAGCGAGTCGAAGCGGTCCTTCAACGCCCGGTGCTTCGCCCGCGCCGCACGGGCCTCGCCATCGCGCGCGAGGGCGCGCCCGACGGCCGCGAGCAGGGCTTCCTTGGGTGCACGCTTCTCGAGGAAGTCTTCCGCGCCGCCGCGCATCGCCCGCACGCTCGACTCGATGTCGGCGTTGCCGGTGAGGAACAGGATCGGGATGGGGTTGGCCGAACCGGCCAGCGCGTTCTGCAGCTGGAGCCCGTCCACGCCGGGCATGCGCAGGTCCGCCACGACGCAGCCCTCGGCGTCCGCCTCGTCGCGGGCGAGGAACTCGGCCGCGCCGGCGAAGGTCTTCACGCAGTAGCCGCTCGCGCGGAGCAGCCGGGAGGTGGCCGACAGAAAGGAGGCGTCGTCGTCGACGACGTGGACGACGGGTCGGGTCTCGTTCATGGGGTACCCCCTGTCATGGCAATGGCCAGCGTGAAGCGGAGGCTCGCACCCCCGCCGGAATCGTTCTCTGCCCACAGGCGTCCGCCATGGGCCTCGATGAGGCTGCGCGCGATCGACAGGCCCATGCCCATCCCGGAGGGCTTGGTGCTGACGAACGAGCCGAAGATGCTCTCCAGCCGGTCGACCGGAATGCCGGTGCCCGAGTCGGTCACGGCGATCTGCACGAAACCGCTGCCGTCGCGCACGGCGGTCACGGCCACGTGGCGCACGGTGCGCTGGGCCTCGTCGATGGCGTCCATCGCGTTCGTGAGCAGATTCAGCAGCACCTGCTGCAGGTGGATGCGGTCGCCCATCACCGCGGGGATGTCGGGGGCGAGGGCCACCTCCACCTTGACGTGGCGTGTCATGGCGTCGTTGCGCACGAGCGCCGCGACGTCGCCCACGAAGTCCTGCACCGACAGCGGCACCATCGTGATCTCGTGCCGCCGCAGCAGCGCGCGCATGCGGTCGATCACTGCACCGGCGCGGCGGTCATCGCTCAGGATGTCGTCGACGATGGCGCGCACCTCCTCGAGGTCGGGGTCGGGGCACTTCAGCAGCAGTTCCGCGGCCTCGGCATTGCGCAGGATCGCGCCCAGCGGCTGGTTGATCTCGTGGGCGAGCGCCGAACCCAGCTGCCCCACGACCGACACGCGGCCGACGTGGGCGAGCTCCTGGCGCAGCCGCATCGTCTCGGCTTCGGCGAGCCGCATGGCGGTGATGTCGGTGCAGGCACCCCGCGTGCGTACGGGGCGCCCCGCGGCATCGAATTCGACCCGGCCCTGCGATGCGAGCCAGCGCACCCGGCCGCCCGGCATCGGCGACCGGAATTCGTGGCGGAAGTGGCTGGGGGCCCGGCCGTCCCCGGCCATCGCCAGGGTCTCGAGCATGGCCGTCTGGTCGTCGGGATGGACGGCGCGTGTCAGGCGGGCGTAGTTCACCACCTCCTCCGGCCCGATGCCCAGCAGCTCGCGCAGCCTGGGGCTGGCCCAGATGCGGTCGCGCGGCAGGTCGCGCACCCACAGCCCCAGGTTGGCAGCTTCCGCGGCCATCGTCATGCGTTCCTCGGACTCGCTCAGCTCGGAGGACAGCCAGGAGGCGCGGGTCACCTCGCAGCTGAGTTCGTAGGTCATCGCGAGCAGCACGGCCAGCGCGAACAGGCCGATGGTGGTGGGCATCTCGACCCCCATGCCGAACACCAGGATGGACTGGGTGACACTCGCCAGCGCGAAGAACAGGATGGTGCCGCCGACCCGCAGCGCGGTGCCGCGGTTGCCGGCGCGCCAGGCGCCGAGGGCTGCATCGATGGCCGCGACGCCCATCAGGATCGTGCTGAGGTTGCCGAGGATCGCCCAGGGGTTGTAGGTGCCCTTGCCGACGGACACGTACTCGCCGAGCAGGCGGAACGTGTGCAACTCGGTCACCGCGCCGAGGTTGAGGCTGGCGCCCGTCGAGAAGTTGAGCGCGAGGGTCACGGTGCGCAGCCCGATGACGGTCCAGCCGATCCACCGGTACCGCGGCTTCAGGGCGACGTGCATGAACCCGATCATGGACACCATGGTGATCCAGACGGGCACGTGCGCGATGCGCAGCGCGCGGCCGTAGCCCTCGGGCGTGCGGGCCATCATCATCGACAGTTCCGAGAGCGCCAGGATGGCGGTGCCGAGCGCCATCGACGTCAGGATCGCGCTGTTCCAGGCGGAGCGCCGCCGCAGCCAGACGGGAAAATGGATGAAGGCGAGGGTCAATGCCACCCCGGCGACCAGTGCCCAGACGATGGTGACGCCGTTCATGCCCCTCTCTCGCCGAGTGAACTCCTGCGCATCGTTCCCCATCCCCTTTCGTGAGGCTCCGGCTATGGCGGGCCCGTGTTTTGGTTTTCGATGCCACCGCGGTTCGCCGCGGACGGAACCGGCGGGGAGGCCCCTCCCTAAGGGGCAATTGCGCGCCGGCATCCGTGTCCCTATTGTGAGCAGAAATACACCGCTTTGACCAGTGATGGGAGTTCACTTGCAGGCCTGCGTCAGCCATCTCCTGCGTTGCCCCCGGGATCGCGGGCGCGCTTTCTTCGGAAGAGGAGTCGCCGCGTGGCTGTCCGTGGTGCCGTTCATGCTGGCCGCGGCCGACGCCGCGAACGCGCAGCGGCTCGTGCGCGGTTTCGATCCCCAGAAGCTCGCGAACGGCATCGTCGGGGTCATGTCGTACACCGTCGCACCCGACGTGACCACCAGCTCCCTGTCCCTGTCCAGCAGCGACTCGTCGAGCAACCACCTGAGCATGACCCAGTTCGGCGGGGGTTTCACCTGGAGCAAGGACACCCCGCTCTACCTGGAAGGCAACGCGGCCTACGCGCGCTACGACCCGTTGTTCATCGCGAGCGACGGGTCCGAGGAGCGCGCGGTGCCCACGCGCTGGAACTCGTTCTCGGCCACGGGCGGCATCGGGTGGGACTTCCCGATGGCGCGGAACTGGGTGCTCCGCCCGATCTTCAACTTCACGCTGGGCCGGGTGGCGAGCGACCTGAAGGTGGCGAAGTTCTGGCTCGAGAACAACACCGACGCCAACCTCGAGTTCCTCGATGGCGGCAAGCTCGAGGCCTACGGGCTCGGCGGCGCCCTGATGCTCGACTACGAGCGGTTCGGCCTCGACGCGGACGACGACATCGAGATCCGCTACACCAACGTCGAGCTGCGCAGCCATGGCAGCACGAGCGAGGGGGTCGTGGGCCGGGCGAAGGCGGAGAGCCTGAGCATCTGGGCACGGCGCCGTGTCCCGACAGGGTGGGGCCTCTGGATGGACCGGCCGGTCCGCTACGTGTTCGAGGCTGCGTCCACCCACTTCTTCGGCGCCGAGAACGAGACCGGTCTGTCGCAGATGAATTCCGTGGGGTTCGGCCTGGAGGCCGACTCCAGCGCGAAGGATTGGTGGGTGACCCGCTGGCGCGCCGTGGCCCGCTACAAGTTCGGGCCCGGCGTGAGCGGCTGGTCGCTCGGGATGGCCGTCAGTTTCTGATCTGTTTCGAACCACTCCTTGTCCCATGTCCATGTCCTGTCCTGATCGAATCCACACGATGAACTTCGCCACCGATGCCGTTCCTCCGTCCCCGAACGTCAGCGCCCCATGGCGCCTCGCGATCGCGGCGCTGGTCGTGGGGCTGGCCGGCTGCTCGTCGTTCCAGCGCCTGCAGGACGAGGTCGACGAACTCGACTCGCGGGCGATCATCGCGGGCAAGGTGGTGGAGGGCACCCAGGGCAACGGCCCGGTGTACGCCGTGGTCTATCACCACGAGGCGGACGGCCGCCTCGCGATCGAGTCGGCCGCCGAGGTGACGGGCGGCGACCGGCAGTTCGTGCTGACGGTGCCGAACCGCGAGGATCACCGCCTCGCCGTGTTCCAGGACAGCGACGGCGACCAGGCCTACACCGAGGGCGAGCCGGTGTGGCTCTACAACGGAGGGCAGCCCATCGTTTTCGGTCCGCGCCGCCGCACCGAAGTGATCCCGGTGCGGCTGGCCGCCTCGAGCCCGGCGCTCACGCCCCAGTTCCTGGCCGCCATCAAGGAAGCCCGGGCCCGCCGCGACGTGCCCCTCGGCGCCGACCAAGTGACGTTGCGCGTCGGCCAGATCGCCTCGTTCGACGACGCCCGCTTCACCCCGCAGATGGGCCAGAAGGGCCTGTGGGAGCCCTTCACCTCGCTGAGCGACCCCGGCATCGGCGTCTACTTCGTCGAGCCGTACGACCCGAAGCGCATCCCGGTGCTGTTCGTGCACGGCGCCGGCGGCACGCCGCGCGACTGGGCCGCCGTGGCCGGGGCCATCGACGCGCGCCGCTTCCAGGTCTGGATGTACGCCTACCCTTCGGGCCTGCGCCTCGATGCGTGCGCCGGCGCGCTGTCCACCCTCGTGGGCCAGTTGCGCGCCAAGTACGGCTTCACCGAGATGCACGTCTTCGCGCACAGCATGGGCGGGCTCGTCGCCCGCCGCTACCTCGAGCTGGAGAGCACCGGCCTGCGCGCTCCGCTGCACGGCAAGTTCATCACCGTCGCCACCCCGTGGCAGGGCCACGAGGCCGCCGACCTGGGCGTGGCCCACGCCCCGGCCGTGGTGCCGTCGTGGATCGACATGCAGGTCGGCAGCGACTACACCAGCGCCCTCTTCAAGACCCCGCTGCCGGCCTCGATGCCCTCGTTCCTCGCCTTCGCCTACAGCGGCAAGCGCTCGATGTTCCTGCCGTCGTCGAACGATGGTTCCGTGAGCCTCGAGAGCCAGCTGCGGTGGGACGCGCAGCGGGCCGCGGTGGAGGTGCGTGGGTTCAATGCAGGGCACGTTTCGGTGCTGTCGTCGCCCGAGTTGAAGGCGTGGATCGACGGGATCCTGACGCACTGAGTTCAGGGCACCGCGGCAACATCACGCGACGACGCGCTGCGACCGCGGTGGATCCCGGCGTCCGCCGGGATGACGAGTCCTCGCTATGCTGCTCACCTGTTGCCCGCGCCGGAGAGCGCGGTCCGCCAGGGAGAACCAGGAACCATGCACCAGATCGACACCTACCAGGACAACCCCCACCGCCAGCAAGTCATCGCCCTCTGGACCGACGTCTTCGGCCGAAGCACCGGCCACAACGACCCGGCCCTGAGCATCGACAAGAAGCTGGCCGTGGACGACGGCCTCTTCTTCGTCGCGCTGGTCGATGGCCGTGTCGTCGGTACCACGCTCGGGGGCTACGACGGGCACCGGGGCTGGCTCTACTCGGTGGCGGTGGCGCGCGCGTTCCGCTCGAGCGGCATCGGCGCCGCGCTGGTCCGCCGCGCCGAGCAGGCGCTGGCGCAGCGGGGGTGCACGAAGATCAACCTGCAGATCGTCGGCAGCAATGCCGGGGTCGCCGACTTCTACCAGTCGCTCGGGTACGAGGTCGAGGACCGCATCAGCATGGGGCGGAAGGTCGCCGGGAACATCCCGGCGACGGACTGAGTCGACTTCAGCGCACCGGATCGCCCGGGCTGGACAACGGTCCGGCATGCGCCGTCGTGACACCCGCGGGCTCCACGCGGTACGCGCCGGCCTGTTGCGCCTGGTCCATCGTCAGCTGGCGCTGGAGCAGGGCCGTCAGGACGGCTTCCCCGGTGAGGATGACGGTGTCACCCGGCTGGGGGCCGTCGACGTGGATCTGCATCTCGAGCGTGTCGCCCGACCCCTGCCAGCGGGCCCACAGGTGGTACTCGACGATCAGCAAGGCCGTCGGGTCCTGCGGACCTTCCGTCTGCAGGCGGGCCTTGAGGGCGCGCAGCGTCTGCGACGCCCGCTGGTAGACGAGACCGGGCGCGGCGGTGGGCAGCTCGGCGACGCGGCGCTCGTCGATGAGCTGCCGCACGCCGAGCGCCACGTCGATCGACCCCGGGTGGACCGCCGAGAGGGTCTTCGAGTCGATCACGTTGCCGTCCAGCCCGCAGGCCGCCGCGGCGGCCGGCAGCCCGAGGGCGAACAGCATCAGGCCATGGGCGAGCGGCGTCTTCATGGCGTGACGATGTTGAACCAGAAGTCGAACGTGTCGAGCAGGCCCATGAAGTCGCTGAACGCCTGGCGGTTGCCTTCCACCTTGAGGGCGCCGGACGAGATCGCCTGTTCGAGCGTGGTCTCCTTGAGCTGGATCGAGTCGAGCGTGGCTTTGCTCATCGTGAGCCGTGCATCGGACTGCGGCAGCACGCCGGACGAGTAGTTCAGCACACCGTTCTCGACGACGAGCCCGTACTGCTTCTTGAGATCGGTGAAGTCGACGTTCAGCGCGATCTTCTTGCCGGCCGCCTTCGGCCCGTTGAGGCGCACGCCGAAGTAGTCGAAGAGCATTTCAGGCGGCATCGCCCGGATGGTGTCGGGGCTGGCCACGTTGGTGCCGCCGGCCTTCGGCGTGCCGTTGCGCAGTTCGAATGCGCCTTGCAGGTAGACCGAGCGCCACGGGCCCGATTCGGCCTGGTAGCCCATCTGTTCGAGCGCGTCGGCCAGCAGTTCCTTGCCGTCCCGGCTGGACGGGTTGGCGAAGACCACGTGTTTCATGGCTTCGGCCACCCAGCGGTACTCGCCGTTGTCGAAGTCGGCGCGGGCCTTGCTGATCGCCGCGGCTTCGCCGCCCATGTACTGCACGTACTTCTTCGCGGCATCGGACGGCGGCAGGTTGTTCAGGCTGACGGGATTGCCGTCGTACCAGCCCATGTAGCGCTGGTAGATGGCCCGCGAGTTGTGGCGCAGCGAACCGTAGTAGCCGCGGTTGGGCCAGAACTGATCGAGCTCGGGCGGCAGCTTGATCATCTCGGAGATCTCGGTGCCGGTGTAGCCCTTGTTCATCAGGTTGACGGACTGGTCGTGCGTGTACTTGTAGAGGTCACGCTGCTTCTTCCAGTAGTCGAGGATCTTCGCGTTGCCCCACTGTGGCCAGTGGTGGGCCTGGAACTTCACCTCGGTGTCCTTGCCGTAGAGGCGGATGGTCTCGTCGAGGTAGGAGGACCACTTCAACGCGTCGCGCACCTGCGCCCCCCGAAGCGTGAGGATGTTGTGCATCGTGTTGGTGGTGTTCTCCGCCATCCACATGGCCTTCTTGTCGGGGAAGAACGTGTTCATCTCCGCGGGGGCCTCGGTGCCCGGGGTCATCTGGAACACCATCTTCACGCCGTCGACGGTGTGGGTCTCGCCGGTCTTCTTGACGACGTCGGTGGGCAGCATCAGCGTGGCGGTGCCCGTGGAGACGGTCTGCCCCAGGCCGCCGTTGACACCACCCTGGGCGTTGCGGGGCAGCAGGGCGCCGTACATGTAGACCGCGCGCCGGCCCATCGCGTTGCCCGCGATGACGTTCTCGCTGATCGCGTGTTCGGTGAAGTGCTCCGGCGCGAAGATGCGGGTGCGCTTGGACTGCACGTCCTCGTCGCTGATGATGCCCCGCACGCCGCCGTAGTGGTCGATGTGCGAGTGGCTGTAGACCACGGCCTTGATGGGCTTCTTGCCGAGCTTCTCGGTGACCAGGTCGAACGCCGCCTTGGCCGTCTCGGCGGAGATCAGCGGGTCGAACACGATCCAGCCGGTCTGTCCCTGGACGAACGTGATGTTGGAGAGGTCGTACCCACGGACCTGGTAGATGCCGTCGGTCACCTTGTAGAGGCCGTACTGCATCACGAGCTGGGTGTTGCGCCACAGGCTCGGGTTGACGGTGTCGGGCGCGGGCTTGTCGAGGCCGATGTAGGTCTTGTACTGCTCCAGGTCCCACACCACGTTGCCCTTCGCGTCCTTGATCGTGAGCGTGTCCGGGCGGGCGACGAGGCCTCGCTGCGCGTCGTCGAAGTCCGCCTTGTCCGAGAAGGGCAGGCTGCTCTGCACCGCGGCGTTCGCGGCGCGGGTGGCCGCGGTGGCCCCCTTCGGTCCGGTCGGGGTGCCGGACGCCGCGTCGGGTTTGGCGGCCGCAGCCGGCGGGCTCGACGGCGACTGGGCACACGCCGCCATGCCCAGGACCACTGCGGCCAGACTGAGGCGGCTTGAAAGAATCATCATGGCTTCACCTTGTGGTTGGATGCCGCCTTGTGGCGGCGTGGGTCACGTGCAACGAGTTTGGTCAGGCCGGGACGCTGCGGCAACTAGCCTTTGGTTCAGTCCTCGGCGCCTCGAGCCTTGATGCGGAGCGCGGCCTCGACCGCTTCGAACAGCGTGTCGGACGGGAACGGCTTGCGCAGGAGACCGACGGTGGTGGCCGGATCCGTGCGGCCGTCGATGCTGACCTCGTCGCTCGCCGTGATGAAGATGACGGGCAGGTGGAGCTGGCGTCCGCTCAGCTGCTGCGCCACGTCCAGTCCGGACAGGCCCGGCATGTGCATGTCGAGGATCACGCAGTCCGGCCGGCGGTGCGCGAGGGCGGCGAGGAACTCCTGGCCGGTCGCGAAGGCCTCCGCGTGGTAGCCGGCCAGCCGGAGCGCGCGCTGAAGCATCGCCCGCACGGCGGGTTCGTCGTCGACGACGGCAATGATGGGGTGCGGGATGGCCACCCGATGCAAGTTATCGGCGATGCGGGCTCCTGCCTACTGGCTTTTGGTTCAATGCCGTCCGGTTCCCGGATCCTCCGGGGACGAAACCGCCGATTCCACGCCCAGGCCGAGCCGGGCCGCCATGAGCATCAGCTCGGCCACGGTCCGGGCCTGCATGTGTTCCATCAGTCGGGCACGATGGAACTTGACCGTCTGCTCGACCAGGTTCAGCTCCGCGGCGATCTGCTTGTTCAACCGGCCGCGCACGACCGCGTCCAGCACTTCGCGCTCCCGCTCCGTCAGGCGGTGGAAGCGCTCCTTCAACGCCTCGGCCTCGGAACGGGCACACCGTTCCGCATCGAACCGGTCGATGGCCATGCGGACGGTGGTGACCAGCGCATGGGCGTCCACCGGTTTCGTCAGGAAGTCGACCGCCCCGTTCTTCATCGCCCGCGCGCACATGGGCACGTCCGCGTGGCCGCTGACGAAGACGATCGGGAGCCGGGCTCCGGCGCCGGCGAGCTGCTCCTGCAACTGCAGGCCGTCGACGTCCGGCATGGACACGTCGAGCACGATGCACGACCCGTCTCCCGCGTCGGCGCGGTCGATGAACTGGGTCGCGGATTCGAAGGCCATGACGTCGAATCCATCCTCGCGGAGCACTCGGGAGAGGGCGCGGCGCACGCCCGCGTCGTCATCCACCAGGTACACGGTATGCATGAGACGGCTCCCGGTTGGCGGTGGTCGTGGTCACGGGCAGGGAGAAGCAGAAGCTGGCCCCGCCCGAACGGTTGTTCCGTCCCAGGAGCGAGCCCCGATGGGCCGCCACGATGGACTGGCAGATGGCGAGCCCGATGCCGAGGCCCGTCGGCTTGGTGGTCCAGAACGGCTCGAAGACGCGGGCCAGGTTGTCGGGGGCGATGCCCGGCCCCTGGTCCGTCACGCACACTTCCACGAGGTTCTCCCCCATCGAACTCCGGACCTCGAGGTGTCGTTGATCGACGGGGACGTCGACCATCGCGTCGGCCGCGTTGAGCACCAGGTTCAGGATCACCTGCTGCAGCTGGGTGCGGCTGCCCTGCACGGACGGCGAGGGCTGCTCGAGCTTGAGTGCGGGTGTCACCTGGCGCAGCAGGAGCTCCGCCCGGATCAGTCCGAGCGTCTCCTCGATGAGGGCGTTCAAGTCGACCGGGGCCACGTCGGTCTCGCCCTTGCGATAGAGGGCCGCGAGACGCCGGATCACATCGGCCGCCCGATGGTCATCGCTGATGATGTCCGCGAGGATCTCCTTCATCTCCTGGGCGGGGACGTTGGCACGCTGCATCATCGCGAGCGCCGTCTCGGCATTGCCGAGGATGGCGGCCAGCGGCTGGTTCAGCTGGTGGGCGATGGCCGCGGACAGTTGTCCCAGCGTGGCCGTCCGGGAGATGTGGATCAGGGCCGACCGGTCCGATGCGGCCTGCAGTTCGGCGGCCTTGCGCGCGGTGATGTCCATGGTGACACCGACGATGAGCCCCTGCGTTCCGCAGCGCGTCCGGCCGCGCAATGCGGTCCAGCCGACCGAGCCGGATTCGTCGACGGAGCGGTACTCGACCTCGAACGCAGCGTCGTTCGTGGCGGCGTTGCGCAAGATGCCGCCGAGCCGCTCCCTGTCCGCGGGGTGGGCGCTGCGGAGCGCCTCCGGCAGGAATTCGGGCGCCACCTCGGGATCGGGCTTCCATTCGAAGATGGCGAGTTGGGCCGCTTCGGCCGCGAGCGCGGTGCGTGTCTCGCTGGCCCGCAGGTCCGCGGCGATGCGCTGCCGTTGCCGCCGTTCGATCAGCAGCGCGACGATGAGTGCCGCCTGCAGGCCGATCAGGACCGCGATGGCCAGGACCTGCCGGCGGTACAGATCCCAGAAGGTCGCGCGCCGGAAGTGGATGACGGCGTCGGCCGGGACCAGGGACTCGTCCACGTGCCATCGAAGAACCTGTTGCCAGTCGAGCTGCACCGGCGCGGGCAGCCGTGCCGGGGTGCCGACCGCTGCGGCGGGGGTTCCGGCGAGGAGCTGGTCGAGCGCCGCCCGTGCCGTTCGACCCACGTCCACGAAGGACGTCATGCGCCCGCCGACGACGCCGGCGCCCAGCTGTGTCGGAAAGATCGAGTAGACCGGTGCCGCGGACGCCTCCGCCACCTGCCGCGCGGCATCGAGCGGGATGAAGTTGTTGCCCGTGCCGTCTCGGTAGAAGCCGGGCGAGAAGACCACGGTCCTCTCGTCGAGGGTGCGCAGGCGCCGCGTGAGTTCCGGCATCGGCAGGCCCGACCAGTACTCGATGGCCAAGCCGGGGCCCGACCTGGCGGCGGCGGCCCGGGCTTCCACTTCCCGGGTCTTGTCCCAGCCGCTCGCACCGGTCACCACGACCAGGCGTTCCGCCTGCGGGTGGAGCTGCCGGGCCAGTTCGAAGGTGCCTCCGACGTCATGCTCCAGCGGCGTTCCGATGAACCCGGGCGGGATGGCATGGCGGTTCACGACGTCCCGGGCGACACCGCCGTACACCACCGGGACGTCCGGGAAGGTGGCTTGCCGATGCCGCAGCAGGAACTCGAGGGCGCCCTGGCCCAGCGCCACGATCACCTTGACCTGGAGGTCCGCGTACTTCTCCTGCAGGTACCGCGCGGTCCTGGCTTCGTACAACTCGCCTTCGAACGAGGGTGCTCCGAGGAATTCGGAGAACAGTTCGACGCCCGGCCTCGTGCCCGCCGGTGCGGCCTCGCGCAGTCCGCGGTCGGCGTCCAGGTTCGCGGGCAGGAGCCGGTGGGACGAGAACAGCACGAGCACGGCGGCCTCGGGCTCCGCGGCCATGGCTCGACCCGGCCCTCCGGGAATCGGAGCGCCCGACCACCCGGCGACGAGGAGGAGCAGGATGCGCAGCAGCACCGACTCAGGTTCCCTCGCGGGGACCGCCGGGTCAATCGTCCTTTGGTGCAAGCGGGTCCGGGCCCGGATCGAACGCCCTTTCAGCGGCCCGTGGCATGGAACCCGGCCAGCCTGCAGGATTCACTCGCCAAGGCCCAGGCGGGGGCAGGCCGCGATCAGGCGAAGCCTTGGGGGTTCCCGCTCTGCCAGCGCCACGAGTCGGCGCACATCTCGGGCAGCCCGCGCGTGGCGGACCAGCCCAGTTCGGCCTTCGCGCGCGATGGGTCGGCGTAGCACTCGGCCACGTCGCCCGGGCGGCGCGCGACGATCTGGTGGGCGATGGTGCGGCCGCTCGCCTGTTCGAAGGCCTTGATGACGTCGAGCACGCTGTAGCCCTGGCCGGTGCCGAGGTTCACGGTGACCGAGGCGTTGCGGTCGAGCAGGTGGCGCACGGCGGCGACGTGGCCCTCGGCGAGGTCCATCACGTGGATGTAGTCGCGCACGCCGGTGCCGTCCGGCGTGGCGTAGTCGCCCCCGAAGACCTGCAGGAACGGGCGCTTGCCCACGGCCACCTGGGTGACATAGGGCATCAGGTTGTTGGGGATGCCGCGCGGGTCCTCGCCGATGCGGCCGCTGGGGTGCGCGCCCACCGGGTTGAAGTAGCGCAGGTAGGCGACCTTCCACGCCGGCGTGCAGCGTTCGAGTTCGCGCAGCAGCTCTTCGCCCATCAGCTTCGTGGTGCCGTACGGACTGGTGGCGGCGAGCGGCGAGTTCTCGGTGATGGGCAGGGTCTCGGGCTGGCCGTAGACGGTGGCGGACGAGCTGAACACGAGCTTCGTCACGCCGTGGTCCTGCATGGACTGGGCGACGTTGACGAGGCCGCCGATGTTGTTGCGGTAGTACGCGAGCGGGATCTGGGTGGACTCGCCCACGGCCTTGAACGCGGCGAAGTGCACCACGGCGTCGATGGCGTGCTGGTCGAAGATCGTGTCCATCGCGGCCTTGTCCGTCACGTCGGCCTCGACGAACACGGGCTGGAAGCCGCCCAGTTCGGCCAGGCGGTCGAGCACGAGGGGCGAGCTGTTGGAGAAGTTGTCGACCCCCACCACGTCGAAGCCGGCCGCGGCGAGCGCGAGCCAGGTGTGGGAGGCGATGTAACCGGTGGCACCGGTGAGCAGGATGCGGGCCATGGGAGGAATCTGGTGAAGGGTTGGAGATCGATGTTGCACCGCATGATAGGTCGCCGACCATGACGGATACAGCCCCCTCGGTGAATGCCCCCAGGACGAGGGGCCCCTACAATCCGCGGATGCTCAACGCCTTCACTTCCTCCCTCGGCGCGGCGGCCATGGCGCGCATCACGCTGCTGCTCAACCACGTGATCGCCGCCGAGACGGTCGCCACCGAGCGCCTGAAGCCGCACGCCGGCCGCACGGTGCTGCTGTCCTGGACGGGCTGGCCCTCGCTGCTGCCCCCGCCGCCGGTGGTCGCGTTCGGCGTCACGCCGGCCGGCCTGCTGGAATGGCTCGGCGACGAACCGCCGGCCGCCCCGGACCTGCGCGTCTCGCTCGACGGCTCCAACCCGGCCAGGCTCGCGGCCCAGTGGTTCGCGGGCGAACGCCCGAGCGTGAACATCGAGGGCGACTCCGCCTTCGCCGCCGACGTCAGCTGGCTGATCGAGAACCTCCGCTGGGACATCGAGGACGACCTCGCCCGCATCGTGGGCCAGGGGCCGGCGCACCAGATCTCGCGCGCGGCCGCCACGCTGTCGGCCGGGTTCACCTTCGCCGTCAAGACGCTGCAGGACCTCGTCGTGCGCGGCGCGGGCGGCGGCCCCCGATGAGGCACCTGTTCCGGCTCGTCTACATCGTCGTCACGGTTCTGCGGTACGGGCTCGACGAGGTGGCCCTGTCGGGCTTCCGGCAACGCTGGGTGCGCGCCGGTGTGAGGGTGATCACGTTCGGCCGGCGCCTCGACGCGCCCGCCGGGCAGCGGCTGCGCGAGGCGCTGGAACGTCTCGGCCCCATCTTCGTCAAGTTCGGCCAGGTGCTGTCCACGCGGCGGGACCTGCTGCCCGACGACGTGGCCGACGAACTGGCCAAGCTCCAGGACAACGTGCCGCCGTTCCCGGCGGCCGAGGCGCGCCGCCTCGTCGAGAAGGCGTTCCGCCAGCCCATCGAGGCCGTGTTCGCCACGTTCGACGCCGAGCCGGTGGCCAGCGCGTCCATCGCGCAGGTGCACTTCGCCACGCTGATGGACGGGCGCGAGGTGGCCGTCAAGGTGCTGCGTCCGGGCATGCTCGCCGTCATCGACGACGACCTGGCGCTGCTGCGCACGCTGGCCCGCTGGATCGACCGCTGGTCGGTGGATGGCAAGCGGCTCAAGCCGCGCGAGGTGGTGGCCGAGTTCGACAACTACCTGCACGACGAGCTGGACCTCGTGCGCGAGGCCGCCAACGGCGCCCAGCTGCGCCGCAACATGGAAGGCCTCGGGCTGCTGCTGGTGCCCGAGATGGTGTGGGACTACTGCACCCAGACCGTGATCGTGATGGAGCGCATGAAGGGCGTGCCCATCAGCCAGCGGCAGCGCCTGCGCGCGGCCGGGGTCGACATCCCGAAGCTGGCCCGCGACGGCGTCACCATCTTCTTCACCCAGGTCTTCCGCGACGGCTTCTTCCACGCCGACATGCACCCGGGCAACATCCAGGTGAGCATCGACCCGGCCACCTTCGGCCGCTACATCGCGCTCGACTTCGGCATCGTGGGCACGCTCACCGAGGTCGACAAGGACTACCTCGCGCAGAACTTCATCGCGTTCTTCCGCCGCGACTACAAGCGCGTGGCCGAGCTGCACCTCGAGAGCGGCTGGGTGCCGCCCGACACGCGCATCAACGACCTCGAAGGCGCCATCCGCGCGGTGTGCGAACCCCACTTCGACCGGCCGCTGAAGGACATCTCGCTCGGCCAGGTGCTGCTGCGCCTGTTCCAGACCTCGCGCCGCTTCAACGTCGAGATCCAGCCGCAGCTGGTGCTGCTGCAGAAGACGCTGCTCAACGTGGAAGGCCTCGGCCGCCAGCTCGACCCCGAACTGGACCTGTGGAACACCGCGAAGCCGTTCCTCGAGCGGTGGATGAACGAGCAGGTGGGATGGCGCGGGTTCGTCACCAGCCTCAAGAAGGAAGCGCCGCACTTCGCGCAGCTGATGCCGCAGTTGCCGCGCCTCGTGCACCACGCGCTGCAGCGCCCGCCGTCGGCGGAACCCGCGCTGCTGGCCGAACTGCTCGCCGAGCAGCGCCGCACGCGTTGGTGGCTGCAGGCGGTGGTGACCCTGCTGGGCGCCGCCTTCGTGGCCGCGGGTGCGGCCGTCTGGTGGCACTACTTCCGCTGACTCAGGCGGTGCGGGTCGTGGTGGCGCCGGCGGGTGTGTTCGCCCACATCGCCCGCACGCGGTGCTTGAGCCGCAGGAAGTGCACCTCGAACAGGTGGTACGACAGCGCCCCGGCCGCGAACGACACGAGCGTGCCGACCGCGATGTAGGCCGCGGCGGGCGCGAGGTCCGCGGGCTTGGCCCAGCCCCACGACTGCAGCAGCGGCAGCCCCACGAGCCCGTGCAGCGGCACGTGCAGCACGTACATCGCGTAGCTGTAGAGCCCGAAGCGGCGCAGCCATGCGGCCCGCAGCGGCGCGGCCCAGCGGGCCGGCACCGGGGCCATGTCGGCGCAGGCCAGCGCGAGCACGATGGCCGCGAAGCCGATCGACAGCGCCGTGTAGCCGGCCGTCTGCGTGGTCAGCTTGTACTGCGTGTACCCGTTGCAGGCCGCTGCGCCTGCCAGAACGACGGCGGCGCCGATCAGCAGGACCTGCAGCGGCCGCTGGAGCAGCCACGCGCGTGCGGCGGGCCAGCGCAGCAGCGCGGCCGCGGCCCCGCCGCAGGCGAGGGCGTCCATGCGGCAGATGGAGAACTGGTACACCGCGGCCGACGGGAACGCGAGCCCGATCAGCAGTGCACGCGCGGCCAGCGCCGCGAGCGCGACGGCCGCGCACAGCCGCACGATGCCCTTCGGGCTCAGGCGCGCGATGGCGAACGGCCACAGCAGGTAGAACTGCTCCTCGACCGCGAGGGACCAGAAGTGCGGCAGCGGGCTGTCGCCCGGCTGGAAGGGCTGCACCCAGTTCGACAGGAACAGCACGAGCGAACCGATGGTGAGCGGCGTGGCCGCGGTGCCGAGGTGCAGCAGCGGCAGCAGGCCGAAGACCACGAGCAGCGTGCCGTAGTACAGCGGCAGGATGCGCAGGGCGCGCGATGTAAAGAACTGTGAATACGGGCGGGGGTCGTCGCGCGAGTCGATGAGGATTCCGGTGATCAGGAAACCGCTCAGCACGAAGAAGAGCTGCACCCCCAGCCACCCCCGTTCCAGGCCTGCGACGACGAGTCGCGCGGCGAGTCCCGAGGGGTCCGTCAGCAGGTTCAGGTTGTGTGTCACCACGAGGAGAATCGCGATGCCGCGCACCCCGTCGAGCACGGGCAGGCGCGGCGGGACTGCAGGGGTGCCGGGGTGGTTCATGGTGGGGTGAGGAACATCGGACGATGGACCTCGGAGTCTGCGCCATCCGTGTATCCGGCGCATGTCGCCCTGAGGTGGGAGTGGCCCCCCGTGTGGGGGGTTTTGCAGAGGGCGGGCGGAACTTCCCCCGTGGCTCAGGGGTTGGCTCTCACCCGGACCGCGTTGCATCATCCGCCCCAAGCCAAGTGGCCGGGTTTCACCGACGGAGCCCGCGCTCACTCGAACGAACCGGCCACAAGGTTCGACGGACCCGACAGCCCCCCATTCCAAACCGATCGCCAGACCCACCATGAACTCCGACAAGATCCGCGCGGTGATTGCCAAACACGCCCGCCTGTCCATCGACGCGTCGACCCTCGCCGACGACAGCGACCTGTACGAGGCCGGCCTCACCTCCCTCACCACCGTGAACCTCATGCTGGCGCTGGAAGACGCGTTCGACATCGAGTTCCCGGACAACAAGCTCGGCCGCAAGACCTTCGAGAGCATCCGCTCGATCTCCGAAGTGCTCGACGAACTCGTCGGCGCCTGACCTCCTCCACGACGGGACGCACCATGTCGACCTTCACCTCCGATCACCACGCCGACCTCCCGGCCGTGCTGGAAACCCTGCACGCCATCGGCCGCGACATCGTCGCCCCCAACGCGGAGTCGGTCGACCGCGAAGCCCGCTTTCCCACCGAAGCCTTCGACGCGCTGAAAGCGCAGAAGTACCTGAGCTGCTACGTGCCCGTCGAATACGGCGGCATGGGCCTGAGCCTCACCGACGTCACCCGCATGTGCGAGGTGCTGGGCCAGTACTGCGCCTCCACCGCGATGGTGTTCGCGATGCACCAGATCCAGGTCGCGTGCATCGTCGACCACGCGCTCGGCGCGCCGTTCTTCCAGGGCTATGCCCGCGAGATGGTGCAGCACCAGTACCTCATCGCCTCGGCCACCACGGAACTGGGCATCGGCGGCGACGTGCGCTCGAGCATCTGCGCCGTGCAGGTGGACGGCGACCGCTTCACGCTCGAGAAGCAGGCCCCGGTGATCTCGTACGGCGCGATGGCCGACGCCATCCTCGTCACGTGCCGCAAGAACGCCGACGCCTCGCCGAGCGACCAGGCCCAGGTGCTCGTGCGCAAGGCCGACGTCACGCTGACGCGCCTGGCTCCGTGGGACGCCCTCGGCTTCCGCGGCACCTGCAGCGAAGGCTTCACGCTGAAGTCGCAGGGCGGGGCCGAGCAGATCCTGCCGGTGCCGTACGCCGACATCCATCGTCGCACGATGCACCCGTTCGCGCACTGCGTGTGGAGTTCGCTGTGGCTGGGCCTCGCGACGGACGCCGTGCAGCGCGCCCGCACCGCGGTGCGCGCCGAGGCCCGCAAGAACCCGAGCGTCACGCCCATCTCGGCCACGCGGCTGGCCGAGGTCGACAACGTGCTGTTCTCGATGCGCGGCGGCATCCGCCAGACCGTCGCCGAGTACCAGCGCGTGCTCGACGATCCGTCGTCCGAGGCCGCGTCCGGCTTCGCGTTCGCGATCGCCATCAACAGCCTGAAGCTCACGTCGTCGCAGCTCGTCGTCGACATCGTCGGCAAGGCCATGCTGATCTGCGGCATCGCCGGCTACCGCAACGATTCCAAGCTCACCCTCGGCCGCCATCTGCGCGATGCGTACGGCGCCGCACTGATGGTCAACAACGACCGCATCCTCGGGCAGAGCGCCACGATGCAGATCGTGCAGCGCTGAACGACCGCGCCGATACCGACCTTCGAAAAACCGCCGAAAAACCGCCGAAAGAACGCCATGTGCCTCTGCCACGACGACGATCCCTACAAGCACTACCAGAACGAGCTGGTGGCCGCGCGGCTGCTGATCCCCTCCGGCGTGCGGGGCGTGTTCGCGCGCAGCGGCACGTTCGAGAACGTGATCGTGCAGTTCGAGAACCTCGTGGGCCGCGAGACGCGCGCCATGAACGCCGAGGTGCTGCGCTTCCCGCCGGTGTTCAACCGCGCGCACTACACGCGCCTCGACCACCTCTACAACTTCCCCGACCTGATGGGCTCCGTCCACAGCTTCATGGGCAAGGACGCGGAACACCTCGAACTCATCCGGAAATTCGAAGCCGGTGAGAAGTGGACCGACGACCTGCAGCCCACCGAGGTGATGCTGGCGCCGGCCGCCTGCTACCCCCTGTACCCCACGGCCAGCGGCAGCACGTTGCCCGACACGGGCCGCCTGATCGACCTGCAGAGCTACGTGTTTCGCCACGAGCCGTCCGACGACCCGGCCCGCATGCAGACCTTCCGCATGCGCGAGTTCGTGCGCCTCGGCACGCCCGAGCAGGCGCTGGCCCACCGCGACGGCTGGATCGACCGCGCCTCCGGCATCCTGCGCTCGCTGGGCCTCGACGTGGTGCCCGTCGTCGCGAACGACCCGTTCTTCGGCCGCGGCGGCCGCGTGATGAAGGCCACGCAGCGCGAGCAGAACCTGAAGTACGAACTGGTGGTGCCCATCGTGTCCGAGGAGAAGCCCACGGCCATCACCTCGTGCAACTGCCACCTCGACCACTTCGGTTCGGTGTTCGACATCAAGACCGCCAACGGCGAGGTCGCGCACTCGGCGTGCATGGGCTTCGGCCTCGAGCGCATCGCCCTCGCGCTCTTCAAGCACCACGGCCTCGACGTGGCCAAGTGGCCGGCGAGCGTGCGCCAGCAGCTGCAGCTGGACGCCGCATGAAACGCATCCTCGACCTGGACGCGGCCACCTACCGCCGGCACGCCATCCACGGCGAGGACCGCGTCTGGGCCGAGACCAACTGCTACACCGACCTGCTGGTGGAGCAACTGCACGCGCTGGGCGTCGAGCCCGTCGCGGCGCTGCCGTTCACGCTCGGCATCGACTTCGAGGGCGACCAGTGGACGTTCTTCAAGTTCCCGGACGGTGACCTCGCCGACCTGTACGGCATCGAGGTGCAGGAACTCGCCGTGTGGCGCCCGCTCACCGACCACATCGAGGACCAGGTCGAGCTGGGCCGTCCGGTCATGGTCGAGCTCGACTCGTTCTTCCTGCCCGACACCGCCGGCACCGCGTACGGCCTCGCGCACATGAAGTCCACCGTGGGCGTGAACGAGATCGACGTGTCCGCGCGCCACCTCGGCTACTTCCACAACCAGGGCTACTACACGCTGGGCGGCGACGACTTCGACGCGCTGTTCCAGATGAACGGCCTCGTGCACGAGCGCATGCTGCCGCCATACATCGAGTACCTCAAACGCATCCCGGGCCAGGCGCCGCTGCAGGGCGGGGCGCTGCTCGAGGCGTCGCTCGGGCTGCTGCGCCGCCAGCTGTCGCGCCTGCCGGCCGACAACCCGTTCGGCCGCTTCAAGGCGCAGTTCAGCCGCGACATCGCGTGGCTGATGGACGCCGACATGGAGATCTTCCACACGTACTCGTTCGCGAACCTGCGCCAGTACGGCGCGTGTTTCGAACTCGCCGAGACCTACCTGCGCTGGCTGGCGGGGCAGGGCGTGCCGAACGTGACGATGCCCGCCGAGAAGTTCGCCGGTATCGCCCAGACGGCCAAGGCCTTCCAGTTCCAGCTGGCCCGGTCGATGGCGCGCAAGAAGCCGCTCGACCTGGCTCCGCTCGACGCCATGGCCGCGGCGTGGGACGAAGCGACCGGTGCGCTGCGCACCGGCCACGGCTGACACACGCGGGTATCCTGGCCACCTCATGACCCCGCCCGCCCCCCCGAGCCGCGACGGCTGCCCTCCCGGCCGCATGCTCTCGGCCGGCTGGGAACTGGCGTCGACCGCGTCGGGGGCGTGTGCCGATGCCGCCGCGGCCACCGCCGCCGGCCTCGCCTGGCAGCTTGCGGTGGTTCCCGGCACCGTCGCGGCCAGCCTCGGCGCCGACGTCACCGCCGAGGGCCGCCACGATGCGTTCGACTGGTGGTACCGCTGCACCTTCGAGGCCGATCCCTCGGCGCAGGCGCTGCGCTTCGAGGGCCTGGCCACCATCGCCGAGGTCTGGCTGAACGGCGAACGCGTGCTCGACGCGCGCAACATGTTCGTGCCCCATGCGGTCGACGCCGGGGCGCGCCTGCGACCGCGCAACGAACTGCTCGTGTGCCTGCGTTCGCTGGACCAGGCGCTGGCCGCCCGCCGTCCGCGCCCGCGCTGGAAGACCGCGCTGGTGCCGTCGCAGAACCTGCGCTGGGAACGCACCACGCTGCTCGGCCGCATGCCGGGCTGGAACCCGCCGGTGCAGCCGGTGGGGTTGTGGAAGCCGGTCGTGCTCGAAGGCCGCGGCCCGGTGGGCGAACTGGAACTCGACGTGCAGGCGCGCGTCGAGGGTCGCGCGGGTGTCGTCGCCGTGCGGGGCACGTTCGACGGCCCTGCACCGTCGGCCGCACGCGTGCGCGTTGGCGACACGGAGGCCGCGCTGTCGGTGGCGGCCGGGGTGTTGTCCGGCGCGGTGACCGTGCCCGACGTCCCGCTCTGGTGGCCCCACACGCACGGCGAACCCGCCACGCTGCCGTGTGTGGTGGAGGTGCGTTTCGCCGACGGCTGGGTGCCCGTGCACCAGAGCCGCCTGGGCTTCCGCACGCTGCGCGTGGACCGCATGAATGGCCTCGTGCGTTTCATCGTCAACGGCGCGCCGGTGTTCTGCCGGGGTGCCTGCTGGACCACCGACGACCTCGTGTCGCTGCACGCCGATCCGCGCGCCACGCTGGAACTCGCCCGCGAGGCCGGCCTGAACATGGTGCGCCTGGGCGGCACGATGACCTACGAGTCCGACGCCTTCTACACGTCGTGCGACGAACTCGGCATCCTCGTCTGGCAGGACTTCATGTTCGCCAACATGGACTACCCCGTGGGTGACGAAGCCTTCCTCGCCGAGGTCACCCGCGAGGCCACGTTCCACCTGCGCCGCCTGCAGCGCCACGCCTGCGTGGCCGCGTACTGCGGCGGCAGCGAGGTGGAGCAGCAGGCCGCGATGCTGGGCCTGCCCGCCAGCGAGTGGACGAACCCCTTCTTCGCGGAAACGCTGCCCGCGCTGTGCGCGCGGCTGCATGCCGGCGTGCCGTACTTCCGCTCGTCGCCGAGCGAAGGTGCGCTGCCGTTCCACGTGGCCACGGGCATCGCGCACTACTACGGCGTGGGTGCCTACCGCCGGCCGCTGGCCGATGTGAAATCGGCCGGGGTCAAGTTCGCCACCGAATGCCTCGGCTTCTCGAACGTGCCCGAACCGGAGACGGTGGCCGCGATGATGGGCGGCACCACGCCCCCCGCGCACCACCCGCTGTGGAAGGCGCGCCAGCCGCGCGACGTGGGCTCGGGCTGGGACTTCGAGGACATCCGCGACCACTACCTGCGCGAACTGTTCGGCCTCGACCCCGTCACGCTGCGCAGCCGCGACACCGAACGCTACCTGCAGCTCTCGCGCGTGGTCACCGGCGAGGTGATGCGCAGGGTGTACGCCGAATGGCGGGCGCCGCGCAGCGTGTGCGGCGGCGGGCTCGTGTGGCTGCTCAAGGACGTGTGGCCCGGCGCGGGCTGGGGCCTGATCGACAGCCTCGGCCGGCCGAAGGCCGCGTACTGGTACCTCAAGCGCGCGTGGGCGCCGCGGTCGGTGGGGTTCACCGACGAGGGCGTGGACGGCCTGCAGTTGCACGTGGCGAACGATGCGGCGGACGTGCTGGAGGGCACGGTCGAGTTCGCGATGTTCCAGCACGGCCAGGTGCGCGTGGCCGCGGCCGAGGCGCCCGTGCGCGTGGAACCCCGCGCGGGCCTCACGCTGTCGGCCGACGCGATGCTGGGCCGCTTCGCCGACACGGCCTATGCCTACCGCTTCGGCCCGCCGCCGAACGACGTCGCCCTCGCGCGCCTGCGTGCCGCCGACGGGTCGGTGATCGCCGAGGACTTCCACTTCCCGCAGGGCCTGGACCTGCCGATGGTGTCGCCCAAGGCCTTCGAGGCCAGCGCCGAGCGCCTGCCCGATGGCCGCGTGGCCGTCACCATCGCCTGCGACACCTTCCTGCAGTCGGTGCACTTCGACTGCGCGGGCTTCCGGCCCGACGACGCCCACTTCCACGTCGCCCCGGGTTCGCCACGCCGGGTCGTGTTCCACCCCCTCGCCGACCGGTCGACGAAGTTCAAGGCCCACGTGGGTGCCCTGAACCTGCGCGACCTCCACACCCTTCGCACGGACTGACCTTGCTCGCGCCCGCACCCCTCACCCCGTTGTCCTCGCTGCAGTTGCCGGTCCACCGCCAGGCGCTGTACATCGGCGACGGTGACGACGCCCTGTTCGGCTGGTTCCACACCGCCGAGGGGGTGCCGGTGCGCGACTGCGTCGCGGTGATCTGTCCGCCCCTCGGCCACGAGTACGTGCACAGCCACCGGTCGGTGCGCTACCTCGCCGACACGCTGGCGCGCGCGGGCGTGCCGGCGCTGCGCTTCGACTACCACGGCACCGGCGACTCGCCGGGCACCGACCTCGACCCGGGCCGGGTCGCCCGCTGGCTTGCCGACGTGCGCCGCGCCATCGACGAGGCGCGAGCCCGCAGCGGCCGTGCGCGGGTGTGCCTGGTGGGCATCCGCCTCGGCGCCACGCTGGCCGCGCTGGCGAGCGCCGAGCGCGCGGTGGACCAGCTCGTGCTGTGGGGCCCGGCCGTGTCGGGCCGCCGCTACGTGCGCGAGATGCAGGCCATCGCGCAGGCGAGCGAACTCGCGGGCCGCGGCGGTGACTCCGGCTGGGTCGAGCCCGCGGGCTTCGTGCTGTCGGCCGAGACGCAGGAGCAGCTCAAGGCCGCCTCGCTGCTGAAGGTGTCGCCGCAGGTGCGCGACGCGGTGCTGCTGGTCTCGCGCGACGACGTGCCCGACGAGGAGGGGCTGCAGGCGCACCTCGCCTCGCTCGGCCGCGAGGTCGACACCCTCGACGGCGCGGGCTTCGCCGGCATGATGGCCGAGCCGCACCACACGGTCGTGCCGCAGGACACGCTCGACGGCATCGCGGGCTGGCTCGTGGCGCGCTCATCCCTGGGCGAGCCGATGGCCGTGACCCTCCCGGCCCGCGAAGAACTGCGGTTCGACTTCCCGGCCCAGGGCGGGCACCCCGTCCGCCTCGTCGAGACCCCGGCGCGCTTCGGCGAACACGGCACGCTGTTCGGCATCCACACGCGGCCCGACGGTGCCGCCACGAAGCGCCCCACCGTCGTGCTGTTCAGCTCGGGGGCCACGCACCGCATCGGGCCGTCGCGGCTCTACACCACGCTCGCGCGCAACCTCGCCGCGCACGGCTATCCCACGCTGCGCTGCGACATCGAGGGCATCGGCGACAGCGTGGCCCGCGAACCCGGCGGCCTCGAAGCGCATCCGTACCCGCCCACCGCCGTGCGCGACGCGGGGGCGGTGCTGCGCCACGTGGGCGAACGCCACGGCCCGGGCGAACTCGTGCTCGCGGGCCTGTGCTCGGGCGCCTACACCGCCTTCCAGGCCGCGCTGGACCAGCCCGGCCGGCCCATCGCCGAGGTGCTGCTGATCAACCCGCTGATCTTCTCGTACGACGGCGGCGAACTGCCCGACGTGCAGAGCTTCCGCATCGCCGAATCGAGCAAGGGCGCGATGCGCAAGATGGAGAGCTGGAAGAAGCTGCTGCGCGGCCAGATCCGCGTGCGCTACCTGCTGGGCATGGGCCTGCGCCACGTGGGCAACGTGGCCGCGTCCCACGGCCGCACGCTCGCCGAACGCGTCACGATGCGCGCGGCCACGCTGCTGTCCCGCCAGCTCGACCAGCTCTTCCAGCAGCGCCGCCACATCGCGATGTTCCTCGCGAGCGGTGAGGCCGGCTGGAACATCCTGCACGCGGGCGCACGCCGCACCGCCGGCAAGGGCGTTCGCAGCGGGCACCTGAAGCTGCTGCGCATCGACGACGCCGACCACACCTTCTCGAGCGAGCCGTCGCGGGCGCAGCTGGTGGGGCGCATCCTCGAGCATCTGAACGCGCGCTTCAGGGGCTGAGTCGGGCGAGGGGCTCATTGTCGCGGTGGAGGCGATGCCTCGAACTGATCGGACAGCCGCTTCTGCCATCTCCCGCCGGTGCACACGTGTGCCTACGATCCCTCGGCATCCTGGGATCCTCACTCATGAAACTCACCGGCAACACCTTCCTCATCACGGGCGGCGGCAGCGGCATCGGCCGCGCCCTCGCCGAAGCGCTGCACCAGCGCGGCAACCAGGTCATCATCGCCGGCCGGGCGACGGACCCGCTGGCCGACGTGGCGGCTGCGAACCCCGGCATGGACTCGGTCGTGCTCGACGTCTGCGACACCGCGGCCATCGCGCGCGTGGTGCCGCAGCTGATCGCGACGTACCCGAAGCTCGACGCCGTCATCCACAGCGCCGGCATTCAGCGCGAAGACGACGTGGGCAACACGGTCGACGACGACCTGCTGACCGCCACGTTCGCCACGAACCTGATGGCACCGATCCGGTTGAACTCGGCCCTGATCGAGCACTTCCGCCAGCTGCCGTCGGCCACCATCGTCAACATCTCGTCGATGCTCGGCTTCGTGCCGCTCGCGAACGTGGCGCTGTACTGCGCGGCGAAGGCGGCGCTGCACTCGTACACGCTGTCGCAGCGCTACCAGCTGCGCGACACGTCGGTGAAGGTGCTCGAGATCATGCCGCCCTACGTGCAGACCGCACTGATGGACATGAACCTGCACGACCCGCGCGCCATGCCGCTCGAGCAGTTCATTGCGGAAACGCTGGAGGCGCTGGCCACCGACGAGGTCGAAGTGCTGGTGCCGCGTGCCCGCGAACGCCGCGATGCGCTGCGCCCGGGCGAGGTCGCGGCCACGCAGAAGTTCAACGACTTCTTCATGGCGGGCACGTACGTCCAGTACGGCGAGGCGGCCGAGACGGCCTGACGGCCCGACGGTCGCGGGGCGCCTGTTCGGCATCATGAAAGCGTGAGGCAACCGAAGTTGCCACGGTTGCCGCTTTCATTCAGGGAAATGTCAACGCGGCGATCACGACCCTGCCGTCCGAGGCCCTCCCCCAGTACTGCGCCCATTGACCGGGCTGGGGAGCTTTTTTCGTGTATCGGTGGTGCTCCGTGGAGCTGAGGTGCCCCAGGTGAGGGCTTGTGCGGAGGAACTCCGTTGAATTGGTGATGTTCCCCGACGTCAGCAACTGGGGAGCGACCGAGAGGGCACCTTCGTAACCGAAAATCTCCACGCGTCCTGTCCGTTGCGTCAGCCGCATCGACTTCTCGAACGCCGCCGCGAAAACGCTGGCGAAGGAATCGACGCCTGTCTCGCTGCTGTGGCACGAGTGGATCTTCAGCTTGACGTCCCCGAAATTTCCCTGGGGAAACTTGAGAACGGTCTGGTCCGCAACGCTGACGGCGTCGACGGTCGAGGTCTTGTCTTTCCAGAAGCAGGTTGAACAGTTGGGTGTCCCGTGCCCGGAAATGACGTAGACCTGCCGTCCGTCGCGGTTGAAATCGAACGCCCCGCCCTGGTCCAGGTACTTCAGCGTGCAGAGGTTGGTCTTGCTGGACGGGTGTCCGTCCTTCCAGAGTCCTTCGAGCTTGTTGCCGATCTTGTCGTCCGGATTGGCGTCCACCCAGGCCTTGGTGCGGGGGACGAAGAGGATCGACTGTTGCTTCATGGGGCCACCTCGAAGAGACGATGCAGTGGACGTTCGTGCCCGACGTCACGGAGGTCGAACCCGATGACCGTTGAATCTAGGCCGCCGGCAGACGAACTGCGAGTGACTTCGGTCACCGGTGTCTGGCGAGGAGTGAATGCCCCGGCGCCTGCTCTTCCTCACCGAGGAGGGCGAGTCGGTCCTCGCGAACGTCGTGCGCGAGGTCAACAAGCTGCGCACCTCGCTCCTGAGCAGCCTCGAACCCGACGAGCAGAAGGACCTGATGCGCCTGTTGCGCCGCTTCGTCGAGGTCAACGCCGGCCGCAGCCGCGTGCCGGCCGAGGGGCCGGACAGCGCGTCGCCGCTCAAGGTGCCGTCGAAGAAGGTGTGATCGGCGCGGGCCTCCACAGATTGGTGGATGTGTTCGCCGGGCCGTCGTTGCACGCTGCGGTGATCCGCGCCCGACCTCCGTCGGCCGGGAACCCGAAGGACGACGCCATGATCCCGGTCGACGCGCAGACGATGTTCGAGGTGGCCCCCCGCTTCTCCGGTTCGCTGGCGGAGAAGCAGCGCGCCATCGTGACGGAGGTGGGCGCCGTGCTGGCGCCCACGCTGGCGCGGTACGGCATCGACACCCGCCTGCGCATCGCCCACTTCCTCGCGCAGACCTGCCACGAGAGCGCGGGGTTCCGCACCACCGAGGAGTTCGCCAGCGGCGACCGCTACGAGGGGCGCCAGGACCTCGGCAACACGCAGCCCGGCGACGGCCGGCGCTACAAGGGTCGCGGCCTGCTGCAGCTGACCGGCCGCGCCAACTACCGCGACCTGGGCACGCGCCTCGGCATCGACCTGGAAGGGGATCCGGAGGCCGCGGCCGAGCCCGTGCTGTCGCTGACCATCGCCTGCGAGTTCTGGAAGAAGAACAAGGTGAACGCGGCCTGCGACCTCGACGACGTGGTGCGGGTCACCCGCATCGTCAACGGCGGCACGAACGGCCTGGCCGACCGCCGCGAACTCACGGCCCGGGCCAAGGCGGCGATCGCCCGGCTGGAAGGCATCCGGATCCTCGGGGAGGACCCGCCGTCGCAGGGACGCCCCGTGCTGCGCCGCGGTTCCCGCGGCGACGCGGTGGTCGAGTTGCAGCGCCTGCTGCAGAAGCTCGGCTTCATGGTCGCCGTGGACGCCGACTTCGGCCCGGGCACGGAGGTGGCCGTCGCCGCGTTCCAGCGCGGGCAGAAGCTGGACGTCGACGGCATCGTGGGCCAGAAGACCTGGGTGGCGCTGGATGCGGCGCTCAAGAAGCGGAAGTAGCGGAAGTAGCGGAAGCAGCGCCGGCGTGCCGTAGAGTAGGGCCCCCATCTCCGAGGGCTCCCGATGACGCTGGCATGGACGGACGCCCTCGACGGCGTCGACTGGGACGAACTGTCGGCCCTCTACAAGGCCGCCCCGCTCGGCGACAAGCCGGCGGCGCACCTCCGCATGGTCTTCTCCAACAGCCTGTACCGGTGTTTCGTCCACGACGAGGGCCGGCTCGTGGCCGCGGGCCGGGCGCTCGCGGACGGGGGCGACTGCTCGTACCTCTGCGACATCGCGGTGATGCCGAGCCACCAGGGCACCGGGCTCGGCAAGCAGGTGGTCGCCCACCTCGTCGAGCGGTCGCGGGGGCACCGCAAGATCATCCTCTACGCGGTGCCGGGCCGCGAACCTTTCTACCGGAAGTTCGGGTTCCTGCGCATGAAGACGGCGATGGCGATCTTCGAGAATCAGCGGCAGCAGGTGGCACGGGGCTACCTCGAAGACGACACCAGGGGGACGGACGAATGAGCACGGAGCAGAACAAGGCCCTCGCGCAGGAACTCTTCGCGCGACTCACCGCGAGCGACTTCGCGGGTGCCCTGGGCCTGATGGCCGACGACGCGACCTGGTGGATCGCGGGCCGCAAGGAACGCACGCCCACGTCGGGCCTTCATTCGAAGGAAAGCATCGGGCGCCTGTTCCACGCCATGGCGAACGCGCTCGTCGGCGGCCTGAAGATGACGGTCCTGTCGTGCATCGCCGAGGCCGACCGGGTCGCGCTCGAGGTGGTGTCCCGCGGCGACCTGAAGAACGGGCGGCAGTACCGGCAGGAGTACCACCTGCTCGTGCAGGTGCGCGACGGGAAGATCCAGTCGGTGCGCGAGTACCTGGACACGGGCCACGTGTTCGACACGTGGTTCGCGCCGCAGGCCGGCTGAGTCAGGCGGGTGCCACCGCCCCGAGCGGTGCCGGCCCGCTGTCCCCGCAGTCCGCCGGCGCCTCCACCGGGTGCGCCACGAACACCAGCGTGATGCCGAAGCCCCGCGCGTCGAGGCCGTCGCCCACGTCCAGGCGCGCGCCGTGCAGTTCGGCGATGCGGGCGACGAGCGACAGGCCGATGCCGCTGCCGCGGCCGGCGGTGCCGGGCACGCGGTAGAAGCGATCGAAGATGCGCTGGCGTTCCGCGGCGGGCACGCCCGGACCGTCGTCGCGCACGCCCAGCGCCACGCACCAGCGGCCGTCCACCTGCACGCGGCGGCATTGCACCTGGATGCGCGCGCCTTCGCCGCCGTAGCGGTGGGCGTTGTCGATCAGGTTGCGCAGCAGCATGCCCACGGTGTTGACGTCCACCGGCAGCGCGCAGGGTTCGGTGTCGAGCAGCAGGCGCTGGCGCTGCTGGCGTGCCATCGCGGCGAAGTCGTGCACGACGAGCGAGACCACCTCGTGCAGCGCCGCGGCGGCGTGGGCGGGCGCATCCGTGGTGGCGTCGAGCCGGGCCGAGTCGAGCAGCTGTTCGGTGAGGCGCGAGGCCCGTTCGATGCCGGACACGAGCGGCTCGATGGCCGCGCGGCTCTCCTCGAGCGTGCCGGCCGACTGCACCAGGCGCGCCTGTGCGGTGAGCACCGCGAGTGGCGTGCGCAGTTCGTGCGCGGCATCGGCGAGGAAGTGGCGTTCGGCGCGCAGGGCGGTGTCGAGCTGGCCCAGCACCGTGTTGAACCCGTCGACGAGCGGGCGCAGCTCCTGCGGCAGCTCGGCCGATGGCACGGGGCGCATGTCGAGCGGCTTGCGGCGCGCGAGCGCGTCGCGCAGGCGCTTCACCGGCGCCATCGTCATGCAGATCGTGAGCCACGACACCGTGCCGAACAGGGCGATCAGCGCCACGGCCACGAGGATGCTGCCGTTGAACCACAGCGCCATCTCGGCGTCGAGCATGTCCTGGCACTTGGCGACCTGCACCTGAACGCTGCGGTCCGCGTCGGTGATGGTGTAGACGCGCCACACCTTGCCGCCGGCTTCGGACCGGCCCAGCCAGTCGGGCGTGTCGAACTGCAGCGGCGTGAACGGCACGTCGGGCGAACCGGCCGACTTCAGCACCGCGTGGCCGTCCCGGTGCCAGATCTGGTAGCTGAGGTTCTCCTGCATCGCCGTCACCTCCGGCGGCATGCGCACGGCATCGCGTGCCTTCACCTCGGCCATCGTGGGCGAGACCGACCGCAGGATCTGCTGGCCGATGGCGCGCATCATCGTGTCCCAGTGGCCGCTCTGGGTGCGGGACATCTGGATGGCCTGGCAGCCGAACCAGGAGGCCCACACCAGCACGATGGCCAGCATCAGGTTCTTCAGCAGCCGCACGCGCAGCGAGCGGATGGCCCAGGGCGGTCGGCTCATCGGGCGTCTCCCATGCGGTAGCCGTGGCCGTGCACCGTGGCGATCAGGTCGTCGCCCAGCTTGCGGCGCAACTGGTGCACGTACACGGCGACGGTGTTGCTCTCGATGGTGCTGTCGCCGCCATACACCGCCTCCTCGAGCTGCTGGCGCGTGACGACGCGGCCGCAGCGTTCCATCAGGGCCAGCAGCGTGCGGTACTCGTGCACGCTCAACGAGACGGCCTGGTCGTTCTGGGTGACCTCGCGCCGCGCCGGGTCGAGACGCACCGTCTTGCAGGTGAGCACGGGCGCGACGCGGCCGAAGGCCCGGCGCAGCACGGCGCGCAGCCGGGCGCCCAGTTCGTCGGGCTGGAAGGGCTTCACGAGGTAGTCGTCGGCGCCGGCGTCGAGGCCGGCGATGCGGTCGCTGAGCTGGTCTCGCGCGGTCATGATCAGCACCGGCGTGGTGTCGTAGCGTTCGCGCACCGACCGCAGCACCTGCAGGCCCGAGCCGCCGGGCAGGCCCAGGTCGAGCAGCACGGCGGCGTAGCCGTGGTCGGTCAGGGCGAGGCGGGCCGCGGGCGCGTCGGACGCGATGTCGACCTGGTAGCCGTCGCGCTCGAGCCCGGCCCTCAGCGCGCTCGACAGCATCGCATCGTCTTCGACCAACAGGAGTTGCATGGCGGGGTGAACGTCGTGGGCTTCGAAGGCCGCAGTGTGCACCCGTGGCATTAAAAAGTTCTTAATGGCGATCCCCGAGCATGCGTTCCACACGTTGCCTCGGGAGTCGAGATGATCGAGCTGAACCTGCCCGCGGGCCTTGCGCCCGCCGAGCCCGCGCCCAGTCCCTGGAACCGGCTCCGCCGCCTGCTGCGCACGGCCTCGCCGGCCGTGCCCCGCGCCACGTGGGCCGAGTGCCGCATCGACGCCGCCGCGCGTGCCGCCTGGCGTGACCCGGTGCAGTTTCGCCGCGAGCACCTGCCGCCCCAGTCGCGCGGCCGCCGGGTGCTCGACGAGGCCGCCCGCCGCTCCGGCTGGGCCGGCCTGGCGCCCCAGGGCGTCTGGCGCGGCGTCGCCATGGCCGAGCAGGACGGGGTCTGGGTGGCGCTGGTGGCCGAGGTGTCCTCGGCCCGCGACGTGCACCGACTGGTGGCCGCCGTCGACTGCGGGCCGGTCATCGACCTCGACCAGGCCCGCCAGGACGTGATGCGCGGCCTGCGCGCCGGCCTGCAGTCGGCCGGCGTCGACCCGGACACGGTGCGCCTCGACGTGGTCTGGGTGGTCAGCGACGCGGCGTGTTCCGGGCGGGAGCAGGCCGTGGCCGCCGCCGTGGCCCCCGTGCTGGCCAACGCCTGGAGCGCGCTGCGCGCCGGCAGGGCGCGCGAGCGCGCCCTGCAGTCGGCCGCCGAATGATCCATCCCGCACCCCGTTGGCGCCGCGTGGACGCCGTTTCGTCGCAAGGTGCTGGTCCCCACCCCGGGCCCGGCGCGACAGTGACCCCGGTGCCGGCCCACGAGGCCGGTCGTTCCGGTTCCCCAGGAGACCCGCATGATGACCTCGAAGCCTCCGTTGTCGTTCTCCCAGATGCTCGTCCGGGCGCAGTGGCGCCACGAAGGGCGCAGCGGCAACCCGACCGCGCCGGCGGCCGCACCCGCTGAACGCCGCCCGGTGACCCCGCTGCCACGCCTGCCCCTGCTGTCGGGCGCCACGGGCCGCTCCTGAACCTTCCCGCCCGGGCGTTCCGCCTGGCGGGAAAATCCACGCCCTCCACGAAAATATCGACGTCCCGGCACCGGCCGGGCGCCGTTTGGCACGCCGCTTGCGGAGATAATTCCGCGTTTTTCATTTTCCTTCGGCCCTGCCTCCCGCGCGCTCCTGGAGACGTCCTTCCATGCTGCTGACCCTGGTCTTCCTCTACCTGCTCGTCACCATCGGCATCGGCCTGTGGGCGGCCAAGCGAGTCAAGAACACCACCGACTTCGCGATCGCCGGCCGGCACCTGCCGCTGTTCATGATCATCACCACCACGTTCGCCACGTGGTTCGGCTCGGAGACGGTGCTGGGCATCCCGGCCAAGTTCGTCGAGGGGGGCCTCGGCGCCATCGTGGAAGACCCGTTCGGCGCGGGCACCTGCCTGATCCTCGTGGGCGTGTTCTTCGCGGCGAAGCTGTACCGCATGACGCTGCTGACCATCAGCGACTACTACCGCGAGCGCTACGGCCGCGGCGTGGAGCTGATCTGCTCGTTCATCATCATCCTGAGCTACCTCGGCTGGGTCTCGGCCCAGGTCACGGCGCTCGGCCTCGTGTTCAACCTGCTGTCGGGCGGGGCCATCAGCATCCCGCTCGGCATGATCATCGGCACGGTGTCCATCCTCGCGTACACGCTCTTCGGCGGCATGTGGTCGGTGGCGGTCACCGACTTCATCCAGATGATCATCCTGGTGGTGGGCCTGACCGTCATCGCGGTGTTCGCGGCCAACCAGGCCGGCGGCGCCGACAAGGTGATCCAGCTCGCCGCCAGCAAGGACCTGTTCAAGTTCCTGCCCGAGCCCACGTTCACCCAGATCGCGTTCTTCGTGGGCGCAGCCATCACGATGATGCTGGGCTCCATCCCGCAGCAGGACGTGTTCCAGCGCGTGATGTCGGCCAACAGCGAGTACGCCGCCACGCGCGGCCCGGTGATCGGCGGCATCGCCTACATCCTGTTCGCCTTCGTGCCCATGTTCCTCGTGACCAGCGCGCTGATCATCATGCCGGAGCAGGCCGCCACGCTGATCAAGGAAGATCCGCAGAAGGTGCTGCCCACCCTGGTGCTCGAGCGCATGCCGTTCGTGATGCAGGTGATCTTCTTCGGGGCGCTGCTGTCGGCGCTGAAGTCCACCGCCTCGGCCACGCTGCTCGCGCCGTCGGTCACCTTCGTCGAGAACGTCTGGCGCCAGTTCTTCCCGCGCGTGAGCGACAAGCAGGAACTGCTGACCATGCGCATCGCGGTGCTGCTGTTCAGCGTCTGCGTCTGCGCCTACGCCATCGCGCTGCAGGGCACGCCCATCTACGACATGGTCTCGGGTGCGTACCAGGTCACCCTCGTCGGCGCCGTGGCGCCGCTCGCCTTCGGCCTCTACTGGAAGCGGGCCACCACCCAGGGCGCGCTGCTGTCCATCGGCCTCGGCATCCTGGTCTGGCTCGTGTTCCTGAACACCGACTGGGGCCAGGCCTTCCCGCAGCAGCTGGCCGGCTTCATCGCCGCCATCCTGGGCATGGTGGTCGGGTCGCTCGCGCCGCAGGTCGTGGTCAACCGCCACGGCTCGCACCACAAGCTGGCGGGGAACTCGGGCGCCGTCTGACCGCGCGCCGGCTCTGCCGAAACCCCGGGCCCCGCGAGGGCGCCCGCGGGTTTATAATTTTCTGTTTTGAATCAAAGAGTTAGCCATGCCCATCTACGCCTATCGTTGTGAGGCCTGCGGCCACGCGAAAGACGTGCTGCAGAAGATCTCCGACCCCGTCCTGACGGTGTGCCCGAACTGCGGTGCCGACGCTTTCCGTAAACAGGTCACCGCGGCCGGCTTCCAGCTGAAGGGCTCGGGCTGGTACGTCACCGATTTCCGCGGCGGCAGCAACAACGCCGCCAGCACGCCCGCGCCCGCCGACGGCGGCAGCGCGCCTGCGCCCGCCCCGGCGCCGGCCGCCGCATCGCCCGCGCCGGCCCCGGCGCCCGCACCGGCTCCGTCCAGCCCCAAGTCCGACACCTGACGCCGGCGTGCCGTCCGTCCCCCGAGGAACCCCTTGAAAAAGTACCTGCTCGCCGGCCTGCTGGTCTGGATGCCGCTGGCCATCACCATCTGGGTGCTGAACTCCGTGCTCGGCCTGATGGACGGCGTGTTCTTCAGCGTCATCACGGCCGTGCAGTCCGTGGTGTCGTGGCCGCCCGCCAACAACCTGCTGGGCAGCCTGCGCCAGATCCGCGGCCTCGGCGTGGTGGTGCTCGTCACGGGCCTGCTGCTCACCGGCATGTTCGCCACGAACATCTTCGGCCAGTGGGCGCTGCGCCAGTGGCACCGCGTGCTGAGCAACATCCCGATCGTCAAGTCGATCTACAACTCGGTCAAGCAGGTCTCGGACACGCTGTTCTCGAGCAGCGGCAACGCCTTCCGTGAAGCCGTGCTCGTGCAGTACCCGCGCGAGGGCGCCTGGACCATCGCGTTCGTCACCGGCAAGCCCGGCGGCGAGGCGGCCATCCACCTGAGCGGCGACTACCTCAGCGTGTACGTGCCCACCACCCCCAACCCCACGTCGGGCTTTTTCCTGATGGTGCCGCGCGCCGACGTGATCGTGCTGCAGATGAGCGTCGACGAGGCCCTCAAGTACGTGATCTCGATGGGCGTCGTCGCACCGCCCGTCCAGGCCGCGGCCTTGAACCGAAATCCGGTGGGCTGAAGCGGGTGGCGACCCTTCGGCCCTGACGGCTGGCCCTCCCGGCCGACACCGCCCTGAACTACATTTCCTCCCCGGCCCGACGAAAACGCCGGGGGCTGACCGAGATCCTGGAGAAACCGATGAGAACAACGTATTGCGGGCTGGTGAGCGAAGCCCTGATGGACCAGACCGTCACGCTGATGGGCTGGGCCCACCGCCGCCGTGACCACGGCGGGGTCATCTTCATCGACCTGCGCGACCGCGAAGGCCTCGTGCAGATCGTGTGCGACCCCGACCGCGCCGACATGTTCAAGATCGCCGAAGGCGTGCGCAACGAGTTCTGCCTGAAGATGGTGGGCAAGGTGCGCGCCCGTCCGTCGGGCACCGAAAACGCCAACCTGACGAGCGGCAAGGTCGAGATCCTGTGCCACGAACTCGAGGTGCTGAACCCGAGCGTCACGCCTCCGTTCCAGCTCGACGACGACAACCTGTCGGAGACCACGCGCCTCACGCACCGCGTGCTGGACCTGCGCCGCCCGGTCATGCAGAAGAACATGATCCTGCGCTACCGCGTCGCGATGGAAGTGCGCAAGTTCCTCGATGCCAACGGCTTCATCGACATCGAGACCCCGATGCTCACGAAGAGCACGCCGGAAGGCGCGCGCGACTACCTCGTGCCCAGCCGCGTCAACGAAGGCCAGTTCTTCGCGCTGCCGCAGAGCCCGCAGCTGTTCAAGCAGCTGCTGATGGTGGCCGGCTTCGACCGCTACTACCAGATCACGAAGTGCTTCCGCGACGAGGACCTGCGCGCCGACCGCCAGCCCGAGTTCACCCAGATCGACATCGAGACCAGCTTCCTGACGGAAGAAGAGATCCGCGCGATGTTCGAGGGCATGATCCGCAAGGTCTTCAAGAGCGCCATCGACGTCGACCTGCCCGAGTACCCGGTCATGAAGTACGCCGAGGCGATGCACCGCTTCGGCTCCGACAAGCCCGACCTGCGCGTCAAGCTCGAGTTCACCGAACTCACCGACGTGATGAAGGACGTGGACTTCAAGGTCTTCTCCACCCCGGCCACCACGAAGGGCGGCCGTGTGGCCGCGCTGCGCGTGCCGGGCGGCGGCGACATGAGCCGCGGCGAGATCGACGGCTACACCGAGTTCGTCAAGATCTACGGTGCCAAGGGCCTCGCCTGGATCAAGGTCAACGACGTGACGAAGGGCCGTGAAGGCCTGCAGAGCCCGATCGTGAAGAACCTGCACGACGCGGCCATCGCCGAGATCCTGAAGCGCACGGAAGCCGCCAACGGCGACCTGATCTTCTTCGGTGCCGACAAGGAAAAGGTCGTCAACGACGCCATCGGTGCGCTGCGCATCAAGGTGGGCCACAGCGAGTTCGGCAAGACCCACGGCCTCTTCGAGGACCGCTGGGCGCCGCTGTGGGTGGTCGACTTCCCGATGTTCGAGCACGACGATGAAGGCGGCCGCTGGAACGCGGTGCACCACCCGTTCACGGCGCCGAAGGACGGCCACGAGGACTACATGGACAGCGACCCGGGCAAGTGCATCGCCAAGGCGTACGACATGGTGCTCAACGGCTGGGAACTCGGCGGCGGCTCGGTGCGGATCCACCGCGCCGAAGTGCAGAGCAAGGTGTTCAGCGCGCTGAAGATCGGCCCCGAGGAAGCCCAGCTCAAGTTCGGCTTCCTGCTCGACGCGCTGCAGTACGGCGCCCCGCCGCACGGCGGCCTCGCGTTCGGCCTCGACCGCCTCGTCACGCTGATGACCAAGGCCGAGAGCATCCGCGACGTGATCGCCTTCCCGAAGACCCAGCGCGCCCAGGACCTGCTGACGCACGCCCCGAGCCCGGTCGACGAGAAGCAGCTGCGCGAGCTGCACATCCGCCTGCGCAACCCGCAAGCGGCCACGAACGCCTGACGTCCGCTCGGGAACGATGGCTGCACAGGGGCGCCCTCGGGCGCCCCTTGCTGTTTCTCCACACGGCACCATGATCCAGTTGATCCGCCTCACCTTCCGCCGCGCCCGACAGGAACGCCTGGCCCAGGTGGCCGGCAGCCTGGCGTTCACCACGCTGCTGTCGATCGTGCCGTTCCTGTCGGTGTGCCTCGCGCTGTTCACGCACTTCCCCGTGTTCCGGCGCTTCGAGGTCGCTCTGGAAGAGATCCTGCTGAAGAGCCTGCTCCCGGCGGACATCTCGCGCACCGTGTTGCGCTACCTGCACCAGTTCGTCGCCAACGCGAACGGGCTCACGCTCGTCGGCTCGATCTTCATCCTCGTGGCCGCGGTGGCGGTGATGCTCACGGTGGAGAACGCGTTCAACCAGATCTGGAACGTCAAGCGCAACCGCCCGTTCCTCAAGCGCGTGGCGCTGTACCTGCTGGTGCTGGCGGCCGGGCCGCCGGTGCTCGGCGCGAGCCTCTGGGCCACCTCGTACGTGGCGGGGGCTTCGATGGGCCTGATCGGCGACCTGCCGCCGCCCGCGCGCTTCGTGCTGACCCTCGGCCCCGTGGTGCTCGGCACCGTGGCCTTCGCGTGCCTCTTCCACTTCGTGCCCAACACGCCGGTGCGCAAGCGCGACGCGTTCGTGGGCGGGCTGCTCGCGAGCCTCGCGGTCGAGCTGGGCAAGCGCGGCTTCGCGGCGTACCTGATGAAGGTGCCCACGTACAAGGCGGTGTACGGCGCCTTCGCGGTCGTGCCCGTGTTCCTGATCTGGGTGTACTTCTCGTGGTTCGTCACGATGGCGGGCGCCCTGATCACGGCCAACCTGGGGCAGGGCGGCAAGGCCCGGCCCGCGCGCGCATGAGCGCGCCGGGCCGCTCCCAAGCGCTCATCCCGGAGCGCGCAGCGCGGAGGGGCGTCCAGTGAACCTCAACTACCTCACCCTCGACCTCAGCGACGATGCCGACGGTGTCGTGACCATCGAGGCGCTCGCGTCCACGCCGGCCGCGCACCATGCGGACGTGATGGCCGAGGTGCAGCAGGTGCTCGACTGGGCGTGGCGCCACTTCCCGCACACGCACGGGCCCGTGGACGAAGGATTGGACTGGGACCACGACCTGCAGGTGAACGTGGAGGGCGGCCAGTGGCACGCCGTCACGCTGACGCTGTCGGCCTCCGCGCGGTTCGCCGAGGCGTTCGAGGCGGCCTTCCCCTCCGACCGCGACTGACGCCACGCCTCACCGCTTCACCGCGGTGCCCTTGAAGAACGTGTAGACGAACACACCGCCTGCGTCCGCGGTGCGGTCCAGGTCGCGCACGCCCGCGGCGAAGTCGGTGAGGGTCGACAACCCCTCGGCGATCGCCGTGTCGCGCACGCCGTCGACCATCGCCGTGAAGGTCTTGCGCGTGAACGACTCGGCGAGCCCGGCATGCCCGCCCACGGCGTGCACGGTGCGCGCGGTCACATCGACGTCGGCGAACCCGGCCGCGCTCAGCAGCGGGTGCAGCCGGCGCCCGACCAGCGCGTCACCCCCCGCGCGGCGTTGCAGTTCGACGAGGCAGCCCACCGCACGGTGCGCGGCATCGCTGTGCGGGTGCATGCAGACCGTGCCGTGGTCTCCTTCGACCACCGTGAGCGAACCGCCGGGACGCAGCACCCGCGCCAGCGCGGCCAGCGCCGCGGCGGGGTCGGGCAGGTGCTCCAGCACGAAACACACGAACACGTGGTCGAACGAGGCGGGCGCGAACGGCAGCGCGAGCAGGTCGGCCTCGCGGAAGGTCACGTTGGCGAAGCCGGCCTGCTCGACGCGGGCCCGAGCCTGGGCGAGCGACACGGCCGAACGGTCGATCGACGTGATCCAGCTGCCGGGGCTGTGGCGTGCGAGCGAGACGGTCTGCGCGCCGGTGCCGCAGCCGGCCTCCAGCACGGTGTGGCCGACGGGGTAGCGGGTGCCGTCGTGGATCAGCGTGGCGAGGGTGTCGGCCTGGTCGCGCAGGCGTTCGGCCTCGCGGGCGCCGTGGCCGTGGACGTAGGGGGCGGTCATGGGGAGGAGTCCTTTCATCGAGGTGGCCAGTCTCGGTGCGGGACCCTCGTGCGGTCTTGAACGAAATTGCGCGCGATACAGTGCGCCCCATGGATTCGCTGATCGCCGCCTCCGCGCGGGCGCTGGCCGCGGGCGACCCGCTGGGTGCGCTCAAGCGGGTGGCGCTGCGCGACGACCCGCCGGCGCTGGCGCTGCGCGGCATCGCGATGGCCCAGCTCGGGGACTACTCCCGCGCCCGGGAGCTGCTGCGCCGCGCGGCGCGCGGGTTCGGCACGCACGAGGAACAGTCCCGTGCCCGGTGCATCGTGGCCGAGGCCGAGGTGGCGCTGGCCCAGCGCGACTTCGGGGGCTCGTCCCGCACGCTGCTGGCGGCGGCCGCCACGCTGGAGGCGCGGGCGGACCGCACGAACGCCTGGCACGCCCGGCTGATCGCGGTGCGACGTGCGTTGCGGCTCGGACGGCTGGCCGAGGCGGCGGCCGGGCTCGCCGCCCTCGACACCGGCGCGCTGCCGCCCGCGCTGGCCGCGGCGGCCGAGATGGCTTCCGCCGAACTGGACCTCCGCGCGATGCGGGTGACGCCCGCCGTCGCGGCCCTCGACCGTGCGCGCGTGGCCGCCGAACGGGCCCGGGTGCCGGCCCTCGCGGCCGAGGTCACGCAGGCGCGGTCCGCGCTCGAACATCCAGCGGCGCGGCGGCTGGGCGCGGCCGGGGAGGTGGCGCTGCGGCTCGACGAGGTGGGCGCGTTGCTGTCTTCGGGCGACCTGGTCGTGGACGCCTGCCACCACACGCTGCGCGTGGGCGACGCGAGGGTGGCCCTCGCGCGGCGGCCCGTGCTGTTCGCGCTCGCCCGCACGCTCGCGGAGGCCTGGCCCGGCGACGTCGCGCGCCATGTGCTGATCGCGCGCGCGTTCGGCATGCGCGATCCCGACGAGACCCACCGGGCGCGGCTGCGGGTCGAAGTCGGCCGGCTGCGTGCGCTCGCCGCGGGCATGGCGAAGGTCGAGGCCACCGCGCAGGGGTTCCGCCTCGTTCCGCACGACGGCCGCGCGGTGGTCGTGCTGGCACCACCGATCGACGGCGACCAGGCCTCGCTCGTCGCGCTGCTGTCCGACGGTGCCGCGTGGTCCACCTCGGCCCTGGCACTGGCCCTCGGGGCCAGCCAGCGCACCGTGCAGCGCGCGCTGGCGGACCTCGAGGCGGAGGGGCGCGTGCGCTCGGCCGGACGGGCGCGCGCCCAGCGCTGGCTCGCGCCGCCGCTCGCGGGATTCACGACGATCTTGTTACTCCCTGCCGCGCTGCCGCTTGAGTAGAGTGACTTCACCGGGTCGACACCCGCAGCAAGGAGCCTCGCATGAACATCCGAACGAAAGAACGCGCCGCCGTGCGCCCCGCCGAGATCGTGCGCGAGTACGGTCCCTTCGCCGAGGACGGCAAGGTCCACGGCGTCACCCACGACGGCCGCCACGTGTGGGCCGCCACCGGCGCCACGCTGATCGCCCTCGATCCCGCGAGCGGCGACACCGTGCGCACGCTGGACCACGCGTGCGATGCCGGCACCGCCTTCGACGGCCGGCACCTGTACCAGATCGCCGAGTCACGCATCGACAAGATCGACCCGGCGACGGGCGCCGTGGTGGCCTCGATCCCCGCGCCCGGCCACGGCGGCGACTCGGGCCTCACGTGGGCCGAGGGCAGCCTGTGGGTGGGCCAGTACCGCGACCGCCGCATCCACCAGATCGACCCCGCCACCGGTGCGGTGCGCCGCACCATCGAGTCCGACCGGTTCGTCACCGGTGTCACCTGGGTCGACGGCGAACTGTGGCACGGCACGTGGGAGGGTGACGAGAGCGAGCTGCGCCACATCGATCCGGCGGATGGCACCGTGCTCGAGCGGCTGGCGATGCCCCAGGGGGTCGGTGTCAGCGGCCTGGAGTCCGACGGCGCCGGCCTCTTCTACTGCGGCGGCGGGGGCAGCGGCAAGGTCCGCGCCGTGCGCCGTCCCAAGGCCCCCGCGGCCTGAAAGGAGCGAACCATGAACACCACCACCATCGATCACCCCGTCGTCGCCCGGGACCGCTGGGTCGACCAGCGCAAGGCGCTGCTGGCCCGCGAGAAGGCGCTGACCCGGATGCGCGACGAGATCGCCCGCGAGCGCCGCGCGCTGCCGTGGGTGCGCCTCGACAAGCGCTACGTCTTCGACACGCCCGACGGGCCGCGCGCGCTGGGCGACCTGTTCGCGGGCCGCCGCCAGCTGCTGGTGCAGCACTTCATGCTCGGCCCGGGCTGGGCCCAGGGCTGCCCCAGCTGCTCGTACATGGCCGACCACGTCGAGGGCATGCTGCCGCACCTCGCGCAGCGCGACACGGCGTTCACCGCGGTCTCGCGGGCGCCGCTGGCCGAGATCCAGCGCTTCCGCGAACGCATGGGTTGGCGTTTTCCCTGGGTGTCGTCGGCGGGCAACGACTTCAACTTCGATTTCGCCGTGTCGTTCCGTCCCGAGGACCGCGTGCGCGGCGAGGTCGACTACAACTACCAGCGGCAGGCGTTTCCCCACGAGGAGGCGCCCGGGGTCAGTGCGTTCTGGCGGGATGACACGGGCGACGTGTTCCTCACCTACTCGACGTATGGCCGGGGCGTCGAGGTGATGATGGGCACGTACGACCTGCTGGACCTGACCGCGAAGGGGCGGGACGAGGCGCCGGGGCAAGGCATGGCGTGGGTGCGCCACCACGACCGGTACGAGCACGCGCCCGCGGCCGCGGCGTCGTCGTGCTGCGCTGCACACCGCTGACAGGCGGGGCGCCCTCCGTCAAGTGGGCAGTGTCCCTCCAGCACCAAAGGGCAATTGAGGGCATTTCGGGGCAGTGGCACGATGCTCCACGCGGGTTTCGGGGGGCGCATCTTCGTCCCGCCGGGAACACCGCGCAAACCCTGGAGACTCACATGAAAACATTGCACCCGCTCGCGCCGCTGTTCCTCGCAGTGGCGGCCCTGGTGGCCCAGCCCGTCCTGGCCCAGTCGTCCCCGGCCCCCATCACCGGCGACAAGATGCCCACGGCCGATCAACTGCCGCCGAAGCCCGCGAAGGCCGACCGCAAGTCGGAGCGGGTCAAGGCCCGTGAGGCCCGCCGCCCCGAGGCCGAGGCCGCGGCCAAGAACCAGGACTACTCGGGCGGTGTCTACGACCCCGCGGGCAAGCCGAAGCCGAAGCCCAAGGCGAAGGCCGCGTCGGCGCCCTGAGCGTCCGGCAGGGGGTCACGCCACGGCGCGTCGCCACGCGCCCGGCGTGAACCCGAACTGGCGCGAGAACACCCGCGTCAGGTGGCTCTGGTCGGCGAAGCCGGCCTGGGCCGCCGCCTCCGCGAGGGGCATCCCCGCGCGGATCCACTGACGGGCCTGTTCGGCCCGGCAGGCGAGCCGCCACGCATGGGGCGGCGCTCCGTACACCTTCTGGAACCGGCGCAGCAGCTGGAACGGACCCAGGCCCGCGAGGGCTGCCAGTTCGGCGAGGGACGGATCTTCCCCGGACACATCCGCCAGCCGCTCGTGCACGCGCCGGACGTCGGCCGACACCTCCCGTGGCGCCATCGTCAATCCGTGCGGTGCCAGGCCCGCCACCACCTCGGCCAGCGATTCGTCGCACGCGAGGCGGTCCCCCTGTCCGCCGGCCCACGCGTCCAGCCGCGCGAACAGGCGTCCGAGCCGGGCGCGCAGTGCGGGGTCGTGGAACACCGGCCGGGTCACGTCCCGGTCCACGCCGAGGCCGTCCCACGCGGCCATCGCGCCGGCATCGAGGTAGACCATGCGCCAGCGGCGCGAGGGCCCGCCGAGGGGCTGGCCGTCGTGAACCTCGCCGGGGTTCGTGGCGATCAGGTCGCCGGCGAACGCGTCGACACGGCCCACGCCGCTCGCCGACCGCTGGGCGCCGGCATCGAGCAGGCCGAGACCGTGCGTGGTGTGCCAGTGCCGGCCGAAGTGGCGCCCGCTGTCGATCTCGGTGACGAACACGCCCGGCCATGGCGAACCGAGGACTCGGGCGTGGTGAATGGGAGCGGGCGCGGCCATGCGCCCATTCTGGCGCAGGACCGGGTCAGCGGCCCAGCTGGAACGTGCGCACCGCCTGGGTCAGCCGCTGCGCCTGCTGCTTGAGGCTCTCGGCCGCGGCCGCGCCTTCCTCCACCAGCGCGGCGTTCTGCTGCGTGGCCTGGTCGATGCGGCTCACGGCCTGGCTCACCTCGCCGAGGCCCGAGTCCTGCTCCGAGGTGGCCGCGTGGATCTCGCCGATCAGCTGCGACACGCGGGCCACTTGCGCGAGGATCTCCTTCATCGTCTCGCCGGTGTCGTTGACGCAGCGCACGCCGTGGTCCACCTTGCCGGCCGAGTCGGCGATCAGCGTCTTGATCTCCTTCGCCGCCGAGGCGCTGCGCTGCGCGAGCGTGCGCACCTCGGCCGCCACCACCGCGAAGCCGCGGCCGTGTTCGCCGGCGCGCGCGGCTTCCACCGCGGCGTTCAGCGCGAGGATGTTGGTCTGGAACGAGATGCCGTCGATCACCGACGTGATCTCGCCGATGCGGGCGCTCGACGCGTGGATGTTGCCCATCGTCGCGATCACCTCGCCCACCATCGCCTCGCCCTTCGTGGCGACTTCGGAGGCCGACGCCGCGAGGTGCGTGGCCTGCTGGGCGGTCTGCGCGGTCTGGCCCACGGTGGCGGCCATCTGGTCCATCGACGAGGCGGTGCGCTGCAGGTTCGCGGCCTGTTCCTCGGTGCGCACGGACAGGTCCTGGTTGCCCTGGGCGATCTCGAGCGTGGCGGTGCCCACCTGGTCGGCCGACTCGCGGATCGCGGAGACGGTGTCGCGCAGGTGGTGCTGCATGGCGGCCAGGCCGTCGATCATCTGCGCGACCTCGTCGGGTTCGCCGCGCACGTGGGCCGGGGCGGCGTGGGACAGGTCGCCGCCGGCCACGAGGCGCAGGTGGGTGGCCGCGCTGTGCAGCGGGCGCACGACGGAGGCCGTCGCGACACGCCAGATGGCGAACGCGGCCAGGGCGAAGACGCCGGCCAGCGCGAGCAGCAGCACGAGGCTCGTCTGGAACGCGCGCTGGGTGCTTTCATTCTTCGCGAGCGCCTGCTTCTCGCGGAACTCGATGGCCTGCGTGAGCGCGTCCTCGAAGGTGTGGTCGAGCTGCTGCGTGCTGGTCTTGAGCGTGCGCAGGTAGGCCATCGCGTCGTTGGCCTTCAGTGCCTTCACGAGCGGTTCGATGCCCTCGGTGACGTAGGCCTCGTAGTGCTTGGCTGCCGCGTCGGCGAGCGCCTGCTCCGCCGTTCCCTTCTTCAGCGCCTGGTAGTCGGCGAAGGCCTTGCGCGACAGCTGGACCTTCTCGGCCGCGGTCGACACGGCCTTGTCGGCCTCGGCCATCATGCCGGAGGTGGTGTAGGTGGACGCCTGCACGAGCCACACGCGCGCCGTGCGCAGGTGGTTGAGCGAGTCCGACATCGACAGCGCGATGCGGATCTCGCCGTTCACGTCGGACAGCGCCTGGTTGCTGTCGCGCAGCGCCCAGATGCTCGTCAGGGTGCCTGCGCCGAAGAGCAGGGAGAGCAGCAGGACGGCAGCGGCCAGCGCGCGCCGGATCGAGAAACGGTTCGACATGAGGACTCCAAGGCGGTCCCCGAATCGGGACCGTTTCCACATGTCGTCACATCCGTGACACGACTTGACCGGTACAGACCCTAGTGCGGAACGATTTCTCGGTCAGCGGATGAATTTTCCGTCCGGGCCCACGATGGTGATCTCGACGAAGGCGCTGCCGTGGTGCTTCTTCGGGCCGTACGAGACCTCGTAGCCGCCCAGGTCGACCTTGCTCATGCTCTCGAAGCCGCGGATCACGGCCTCGGGCGTGGGCGCCTTGCCGGAGCGCTTGAGGCCCTCGACCAGCACGCGCGCGTTGACGTAGCCCAGCATGGCCTCGTACGTGACCGGCAACTGTTCACGCCGCGCGGCGGTGTTGAAGTCGCGCGTGATGCCGCTCGTCTCGCGCCACGGGTATGGCACGGTCTGCGTGATGGCGAGGCCCCGGGCATCCTCGCCCATGGCCTGCAGCAGCGCGGCCACGTTGGTGATCGACAGCGCGTAGATGGGCACGCCGATCAGCTTGCGGGCCGCCTTCACGAACGCCACCGTCGACGGACCGAAAGCCATCAGCAGCACGGCCTTGGGCCGGTTGGCCGCGAGCGCCTTCGAGACCTCGGCGGCGTTGGCGCCCGTGGCCTCGAGCGCCTGCTTGCCGACCAGCGTGGCACCGTGCTCCTGGATGACCTGTTCGGCCACCGGCAGCATCAGCTGGCCGAACGGGTTGTCGAGGTACACCACGCCGAGGTCGGCCTGCTGCACGGCGACGAGGTTGCGCACCATCTGCACCACCTCGTCGCGGAAGCTGGCCGCGGTGGTGAAGAGGCAGGGGTGCTGCTGCACGCGCAGCGCCGGCGAGCCGGAGTAGATGCCGATCAACGGCATCTTCCGCTCGGCCAGCAGCGGGAGGGTGGCGCCGATGGCCTGGCTGTTGGCGAGGCCGAACAGCGCGGAGACCTTGTGCGTGTCGATCAGCGACTTGACGTTGGCGACGCAGCGCTGCGCGTCGTACTGGTCGTCGAGCTGGATCAGCTTGACCGGGCGGCCGTTGACACCGCCGGCGCGGTTCACCTCGTCGAGCGCGAGGGCCTGGCCCTTGAGGGACTGGCTCGTGGTGGCCGCCATGGGGCCGGTCAGGTGGATGCTCTGCCCGATGCGGATCTCGTTGTCCTGGGCGAGGGCAGGGAACCCGGTCGCGGCGCCTGCGGCGGCGGCGAGGGACTGGAGGGCATGGCGTCGGGAGCGGTCGAAGACAGGGGACATGTACGGCTTCCACTTTTGAACGAAGGTGCATTTTTGCGGCAAGCCGTGTGGCTTGGGTGCGTCATCACCCCCCTAATTCGAGAATTCCGGCACTGCGTCGCATTGCTGTCACATTTCGAAACGCACGACCGTGGAACGAATTCGCGGTCCACGGGCCGTGCGCCGGTTCGTTATCCTTGGGGTCATGTCCACGCCCGAGCCGTCACCCCGTCCCCCGAAGATCCCCGAGTCCGTGCTGGTCGTGATCCACGACACGGCCTGGCGGGTGCTCGTGATGGAACGGGCGGCGAACGCGGGGTTCTGGCAGAGCGTGACCGGCTCGAAGGACACCCTCGGCGAGGACCCGCGCGACACCGCCGTGCGCGAGGTGGGCGAGGAGACGGGCATCCACATCGGCTCGCCTGCCGTGCCCGACACGAACCTGCGCGACTGGGCCATCCGGAACGTCTACGAGATCTACCCCGTGTGGCGGCACCGGTATGCACCGGGTGTCACGCACAACACCGAACATGTGTTCGGCCTGCGGGTGCCGGAGGGCACGCCCGTCGTGCTCGCGCCGCGCGAACACACCCGCTTCGAATGGCTGCCGTGGCGCGAGGCGGCGGACCGCTGCTTCTCGCCGTCGAACGCCGAGGCCATCCTGCAACTGCCGCGCTTTTTCGACTGAGTCCGCATGAACCCGCTCCGCTTCCCCAAGAGCACCACCCACGCCGCCGACGTGCTGCGGGTCGCGACCTACAACATCCACAAGGGCGTGCGCGGGGTCGGACCGCAGAAGCGGCTCGAGATCCACAACCTCGTGCTGGGCATCGAGGCGCTCGACGCCGACCTCGTGTGCCTGCAGGAGGTGCGCAACTTCAACCACCGCGAGGCCCGCGCGTTCCCGGACCCGCACCGCGGCTGGCCGAAGGCTTCGCAGGGCGACTACCTGGCACCCGACGGCTACCAGGTGGCCTACCGCACGAACGCCATCACGCCCGAGGGCGAACACGGCAACGCGCTGCTGTCGCGCTGGCCGATGGTGGGCGACCCCGGACACCACGACGTGTCGGACCACCGCTTCGAGCAGCGCGGCCTGCTTCACGTGCGGCTCGACTGGAACGGCACGCCGGTGCATGCCATCGTGGCCCACCTCGGGCTGATGCACTCGAGCCGCGTGCGGCAGGTCGAGCGCATCGCGGCGTTCATCCAGCAGCACATCCCGAAGGACGAATGCCTGATCGTCGCGGGCGACTTCAACGACTGGGGCGAGCGGCTCGGCGCGCCGATGAAGGCCACGGGGCTGCGGCGCGCGCAACTCGAAGGCGGGGCGGCAGCACGCACGTTCCCGTCGCGCATGCCGCTCTTCTCGCTCGACCGCATCTACACGCGCGGCCTGCACTGCATCGGCACCCACGTGCCGCGGGGACCGAGTTGGGCGCGCATGTCGGACCACCTGCCGCTGGTGGCGGAACTGGCCCTGGACGCCGGATGAGGTCCGCCGACACGGCCCTCACCCGCGCTGCCGTCCGCGCCCAGTACAGTGGCGGCAACGAGGCCCGGCTGCTGCAGGGCGGCGACGAACTCTTCCCGGCGATGGTGCAGGCCATCGCATCGGCGCGCCGGGAGATCTGGCTCGCCACCTACATCTACACCGACGAGGGCCTGGTGAAGGAGGTCACGCGCGCGCTGGCCGATGCCGCGCGGCGAGGGGTCAGTGTGCGCGTGCTGCTCGACGGTTTCGGTTGCCGTGTCGACATGCCCGTGCTGCGTGAGGCGCTGGCCACGGCCGGCGTCCACATCGCGGTGTTCCGTCCACTCGACCGCTGGTGGAGCTGGTTCCAGCCCGGCCAGCTGCGCCGCCTGCACCAGAAGCTGTGCGTGGTCGACGGCAACGTCGCGTTCGTCGGCGGCGTGAACCTCCTCGACGACCGCTACGACCAGGTGCACGGCTGGAGCGAAGCGCCGCGCCTCGACTTCGCGGTGCGCATGAAGGGCCCCATCGTCGCCCCGATCGAGCAGGCCGTGCGGGCGCTGTACCACCGCGCGGTGCTCGGCAGTCACTTCGGCCGCGAGCTGGCGACCCTCGCCCGCGGCGCGGAGCCGGTGGCCCGGGCCCGCCGCCTGATGAAGCGCCTGCGCATGGCGCCGCCCGGCACGGGGCCCGACGTGGCCGGCCTGCCGCCGGTGCGCGCGGCCTTCGTGCTGCGCGACAACCTGCGCCGCCGCCGTGCCATCGAACGCAGCTACATCGACGCGATCCGCAAGGCGCGTGAACGCGTGGACATCGTCTCTCCGTACTTCTACCCGGGCCGCGCCTTCCGCCGCGTGTTGCGCCAGGCCGCGCGCCGCGGCGTGCACGTGCGGCTGCTGCTGCAGGGCAAGGTGGACTACCGCATCGCGGCGCTGGCCGCGCGCGCGCTGTACGACGAGATGCTCGCCGAGGGGGTCCATATCTACGAATACACACCGGCCTTCCTGCACGCGAAGGTGGCGCTCGTCGACAACGAATGGGCCACCGTGGGCAGCTCCAACATCGACCCGCTGTCGCTGCTGCTGAACCTGGAGGCCAACGTGGTGGTGCGCGACGCGGCGTTCACCCGGTCGCTCGCCGAGGCCTTCGACCGCGCCGTGGCCGCGTCGAGCGCCATCGACCCGTCGAAACGCGCGTACCCCACCGGCGTGCAGGGCATGCTGCGCCGCCGCTGGGTCGCGTGGTGCGCACGCCTGTACCTGAAGGTGGCGGGCGCCACGGGCCGGTACTGACGAAGCCCCTGCGGCCACGCCCCGGCGGGCACTGAGGCATCATCCCGCCGTGCCGCCGCGTGGCGGCCTCGATGACGAAAGACGATGGCGATGGATTCGTTCGACTGTGACCTTTTCGTGGTCGGTGCCGGCAGCGGCGGCGTGCGCGCGGGCCGCATGGCCGCGGCACGCGGCGCACGCGTGATCGTCGCCGAGGGCGGCGCGCTCGGTGGCACCTGCGTGAACCTCGGCTGCATCCCGAAGAAGCTCTACAGCCATGCGGCGCACTACGGCGAGCTGTTCGAGGAATCGAAGGGTTTCGGCTGGTCGTTCGGCGAGCCGGCCTTCGACTGGGACCGGCTGAAGTCGCGCCGGGCCACCGAGATCGCGCGGCTCAACGGCATCTACGACGGGCTGCTGCGCAACGCGGGCGTGCAGCTCGTGCGCGGCTGGGCGTCGCTCGTCGACGGCCACACGGTCGACGTGGCCGGTGCCGACGGCAGCCGCCAGCGCTTCACGGCGCGCCACATCCTGCTCGCCACCGGCGGCCGGCCGCAGGCACCGTCCGGCCCGGGGGCCGAACACGCGCTGACCTCGGATGCGATGTTCGACCTCGACCCGTTCCCGCGCCGGCTGCTGGTGGTGGGCGGCGGCTACATCGCGTGCGAGTTCGCGTCCATCTTCCAGGGCCTGGGCAGCCAGGTCACGCTCGTGCACCGCGGGCCGCGCCTGCTGCGCGGCTTCGACGAGGAAGTGTCGGCCTTCGCGTCCGCCGAGATGCAGAAGAAGGGCCTCACGGTGCGTCTCGACTGCACCATCGCCGACGTGCAGAAGGCCGGAGCCGCGCAGGTGGTGCGCCTGAGCGACGGGTCCACCGTGGAGGTCGACGCGGTGCTGCACGCCACGGGCCGCCGCGCCTTCACCGGCGGCCTGGGCCTGGAGGCGCTCGGCATCACGCCCCATGCCGACGGCACCGTGCCGGTCGACGAACGCTTCCGCACGAAGGTGGCCTCGGTGTTCGCGATCGGCGACCTCGTGGGCCACAAGGCGCTCACGCCGGTGGCACTGGCCGAGGGCATGGCCGTCGTCGATCACCTGTTCGGCGACGGCAAGCGCCCGCCCATCGACTACGGCGCCGTCGCCACCGCGGTGTTCACGCACCCGAACATCGGCACGGTGGGCATGAGCGAGGAACACGCGCGCAAGACCGTGGGCGAGGTGCGCATCTTCCGCGCCGAGTTCAAGGCGCTGCGCCACACGCTGAGCGACAGCACCGAACGCACGCTGATGAAGATCGTCGTGGACGCCGCCACCGACCGTGTGCTGGGCATGCACATGGTGGGCGCCGACGCGGGCGAGGTGATCCAGGGCTTCGCCGTGGCGGTGCAGGCCGGGCTGACCAAGGCGCAGATCGACCGCACCATCGGCATCCATCCCACCGTCGCGGAAGAGTTCGTGACGATGCGCGAGCCGGTGCGATGACCCTGTTCCTCGGCGTCGACTTCACGAGCCGGCCCACCCGGCGCAAGCCCATCACCGTGGCCTCGGGCCGTGCGGCGTCCGGCGTGGTGAAGCTGGAGCGGCTCGACGCCCACGAGGACTTCGACGGGCTCGCCGGCACGCTGGCCCAGCCCGGCCCGTGGGTCGGCGGCTTCGACTTCCCGTTCGGGCTGCCGCGGGAACTGGTCGAGACCCTCGGCTGGCCCGACACCTGGGCCTCGTCGATGGACCGGTTCACGGGCCTCACCCGGGAGGAGGTGCGCGAGACCTTCGCCGCCTTCTGCGATGCCCGCCCCGCGGGTTCCAAGTTCGCGCACCGCGCGACGGATGGCCCGGCGGGTTCGTCGCCGTCGATGAAGTGGGTCAACCCGCCGGTCGCGCTGATGATGCACGCCGGCGTGCCGCTGTTGCGGGCCGCGGGTGTGCACCTGCCGGGCCTGCACCCGGGCGACCCGCAGCGTGTCGCGCTGGAAGCGTACCCCGGCCTGCTGGCCCGGGAGCTGATCGGCACCCGCTCGTACAAGAGCGACGAACGCGCGAAGCAGACCCCCGAGCGCCTGATCGCCCGCAAGGACCTGGTCGAGGCGCTGGAGCAGGGGCGCACCCGGCTGGGCGTGCGCGTGCGAATGAGCCACGCGATGCGCGACGGACTCGTGGCCGATGCGTCGGGCGACCGCCTGGATGCGGTGCTGTGCCTCGTGTTCGCCGCGTGGAGCGCCGGGCAGCCGAACCACGGGCTGCCGGCGGACATGGATCCGCTCGAAGGCTGGATCGTGGGGGCGTGAGTGTATGCAAGGCGCGCATCGAACGAACGTTCGCTTCGTTGAAAACCGGCAAGGTTCCACGGTCAAGGCGGGCTCTGTCATGCAGGGGCGAGGGGTGTCGGCCTAAGATGGTTTCGACGCGGGCCGTCATGCCGTGCAGAGCACACGCAAATCCCGCGCTCGTCGCCACGGGAGTGCGAACATGAACAAGCTGCAGATCCTCCACCTGGAGGACGATGCCTTCGATGCCGATCTGGTCCGCCGTGAAGTCGCGCGGCTCGGGGTCGAGCCCACCTGGATCGGCGCCTCTTCGGCCGATGAATTCCACGACGCCATGGCTCGCGGCGACTTCGACGCGATCGTCTCCGACAACCGCGTGGAGGGCATCGACGGCCTGCAGGCCATGCAGGTCGCGCGCGCCCAGCGGCCCGACGTGCCGTTCATCTTCGTCAGCGGCAACACCGATCCGCACTGGGCCGAACACTGCATCGAGGCGGGCGCCACCGACTACGTGCCGAAGAACCAGCTGTGGCGGCTGCCGAGCGCGCTGCGGCGGCTCAACGAGGCCCGCGAGAGCCAGCGCCTCGCCACGCTCACGGAAGCGCGTGCCGTGCTGGTGGATGCGGTGCGCGACCTGTCGCTCGCCCGCACCGTGGACGACATCATGCGCATCGTGCGGCGCGCGTCGCGTCGCATGATGCGGTCCGACGGCGCCACGTTCGTGCTGCGCGACGGCGAGATGTGCCACTACGCCGACGAGGACGCCATCGCCCCGATGTGGAAGGGCCTGCGGTTCCCGATGTCGGCCTGCATCAGCGGCTGGGCCATGCTGCACGGCGAACCGGCGGTGATCCCCGACATCTACGCCGACGCGCGCATCCCCCACGACGCCTACCGCCCCACCTTCGTCAAGAGCCTCGTGATGGTGCCCATCCGCGCCGAGGCGCCGGTCGGCGCCATCGGCAACTACTGGGCCGAACCGCATGCCGCCACCGCCGACGAAGTCGCGCTGATCCAGGCGCTGGCCGATTCCACGTCGCTCGCGTTCGAGAACGTCGCGCTGATCACGGGCCTGGAGGCACGGGTGCAGGAGCGTACCGCCGAGCTCGAGGCGGTGAACAAGGAGCTGGAGGCGTTCAGCTACTCGGTGTCCCACGACCTGCGGGCGCCCCTTCGCGCGGTGACGGGCTACAGCGACCTGCTGCTCGGCGAGACCTCTCCGCCGCTCGCCGACACGGCCCGGGGCTTCGCCGAGAACATCCATCGTGCCGCGCGCCGCATGGACACGCTGATCGAGGACATGCTGTCGCTGTCGAAGGTGTCCCGTGCCGACCTGCGGCCGCGGCCCGTGCAGATCGGCAAGATGGCGAGCGACATCGTCGCGAACCTGCAGGCCGCGCAGCCCGACCGGCGTGTGGAGGTCGACATCGACCCCACGCTCACGGCCATCGCCGACGCCGGCCTGCTGCGCATCGCGCTCGAGAACCTGTTGTCCAACGCGTGGAAGTTCACGGGGAAGTGCGCGGACGCGCGCGTGAGCTTCCAGGGCGAGATCGCCGACGACGGCCGCCAGGTCTTCACGGTGAGCGACAACGGCGCGGGCTTCGACATGAAGTACGCGAACCAGCTCTTCGAACCGTTCCGCCGCCTGCACCGCGAGAGCGACTTCCCCGGCACCGGCGTGGGCCTCGCGATCGTGCGGCGGGTCATGCAGAAGCACGGGGGCGAGGTCTGGGTGAAGGCCGCGAAGGGCGAGGGCGCCCGCTTCTCCTTCGTGCTGCCGGACTGACCCTCGAAAAAAGTTCGCAGCCACGGGAATAAGCCGGGCCGCCCGTCCGTCTGCTCCGGTATCCACCCCCCACCGGAGCTGACGATGACGACCCGATTCCTGACGACCACCCTGGCCCTCCTCACGCTGTCCGCCGCCGCGATGGCTGCCGACGCCCCCGCGAAGTTCGCGGGTGGCGCGCTCGTCGACGCCAAGGGCATGACGCTCTACACCTTCGACAAGGACACCGCCGGCAGTGGCAAGAGCGCCTGCAACGGCCCCTGCGCCACGCTGTGGCCGCCCGCGATGGCCGGTGCCGCCGACCAGCCCATGGGCGACTTCGGCGTCGTCACGCGCGACGACGGCTCGCGCCAATGGTCCTTCAAGGGCAAGCCCGTCTACACGTACCAGGCCGACAAGAAGGCCGGCGACCGCACGGGTGACAACTTCAAGGACGTGTGGCACATCATCAAGGAATGAACCCCGAAGACCGGCAATTGCTCGACTGGGTGCCGCGGCTGCGGCGGTATGCCCGCGCGCTCGCGGGCAACCGCGAGGACGCCGACGACCTGGTGCAGGACACCCTGGAGCGCGCCTGGTCGCGCGCCGCGCTGTGGCGCGGCGTGGCCGACATGCGGGCCTGGCTCTTCGGGATCATGCACAACCTGCACGTCGACGGCGTGCGGCGCCCGCGCGTGCCCACCGTCGCCCTGGGCGACGGCGAGGCTGACGCCGACCTGGCCGTTCCGCCCGCTCAGGGCGAACGGCTGGCCGTGCTGGACCTGCAGGCCGCGCTCGATCGCCTGCCGCTGGAACAGAAGGAGGTGCTGCTGCTCGTGGCCCTCGAGGACATGGCGTATGCCGAGGTCGCCGAGGCGCTCGGCATTCCCGTGGGCACCGTGATGTCGCGCCTGTCGCGCGGCCGCGAGCGCCTGCGCGCGCTGATGCAGGACGGGCGGCCGGGCCCGGCGCACCTGAAGGTGGTGAAATGACGAACGACTCCCGACCGGTCACGGACGCCGACCTGCATGCGTTCGTCGATGGTCAATTGATGGCGGAGCGCCACCGCGAGGTCGAGGCGCACCTCGCCGCGAACCCCGAGGCCGCACGCCGCGTGGCCGCCTGGACCGACCAGGCGCGCGGGCTCCGTGCCCTGTTCGACCCCGTGCTCGACGAAGCCGTGCCGCGCCGCCTCGTGTCGGCCGCGCGCCCCGTGCGTTCGGCCACGGCCTGGCGCGTGGCCGCCGGCGTCACGCTCCTGCTGCTGGGCGGTTCCGTCGGGTGGGGGCTGCGGGCGCAGTGGTCGCCCGCGCCGGTGGTCGCCACCACCTTGCCGGCCTTCGCCGAACGGGCCGCGGTCGCCCACGCGGTGTTCGTGCCCGAGCAGCGCCGGCCCGTCGAGGTGGACGCGGCCCACGAGGACCAGCTGGTCACGTGGCTGTCCAAGCGCATGAACGCGCCGATGAAGGCGCCGCACCTGCAGTCGCTCGGCTACACGCTCGAGGGCGGGCGGCTGCTGCCGGGCGGGCAGGGGCCGGTGGCCCAGTTCATGTACCGCCGCGACGAGGCGCAGGGCCCCGGCGCGCGGCTCACGCTGTACGTCACCCGGGAGACCGGGGGCGAATCCACCGCGTTCCGCTTCGGGCGCCAGGGGGACGTCAACGTCTTCTACTGGGTGGAAGGGCCGTTCGGCTACGCGATCTCGGCCGAGGCCGGGAAGGAGGAGCTCGCCCGGGTGTCGGAGGCGGTGTACCGGCAGGTGGAACGAGGACCGTAGCGGGCATCCGGATTGCCAAAAGGGGATGTCGAGTTTCGGAGAAGTTGCGCCGATGCCCTTGTTGACAACCCTGCTGGCCGCCACCGCCGCGGCCCTCCCCAATGCGTGTGCCTGGGACGATCCCGGGCGAGACCCCTACCTCGGCGAAGTCCCCGCCGCCATCGACGTCTACGACGACATCCCGAAGCCGGTGCGCGCCCGGCTGAAGGACCGCATGGCGCGCCATGCGTACGACGACTTCGTCGAGATCACCCGCGGCACCATCGCGGGCACGCAGGACTACGAGCCGCAGATCACCGGCATGCACTTCGGGTCGAAAGGCCTGCGGTGCGTGACCACCACGCGCGACGGCTGGCGGTCGGAGCACCGCGAGCACGGGCTCGTCTACTGCGAGGACGGACATTGCATCCTCGTTCCCACGGTGTGCCGCAACGTCAGCCGCATCGTGCGGCGGCCCGCGCCACCGCCACCCGTGGCGGAGCTCGAGTTCGATCCGCCGGGCGCGGGCCCGATGGCGGAACCGGGTGAGGGCATCTCCGCGTGGCCCGGGATGCCGTCGCCGGGCCCGGGCGACGGCGGTGCCGGTCCTGACATCGACGAGGGCGGCGGGCGGGGCGAGCCGTGGTCGCCGTGGCCGCCGGGAGGCGGTGGGGGCTGGGTGGGCGGTGCCGTCCCGGTCGAGCCGTCGGTCCCGGTCGTGCCGGCGCCACCCCCGATCGCCGCGCCGGTGTCCGAGCCCGGGATGGGCCTGCTGGCTGCACTGGGCGCGGGGCTCGTCTTCTGGTGCCGGCGGCGGCGGTGACGCACGGGCCGGGTCTGCGATGATCCGGGTCCGATGCACACGCTGTACCTGATCCTGCTCGCCGCCGGCCTGCTCACGCTGATGAGCCTGGTCGCGGGCGTGATGTCCGCCCGGCTCGGGTTGTCGTTCCTGCTCGTGTTCCTCGTGGCCGGCATGCTGGTCGGGGTGGACGGGCCCGGCGGCGTGCGCTTCTACGACACGCAGCTCACCGCGTGGGTCGGCAACGCGGCGCTCGCGATCATCCTGCTCGAAGGGGGCCTGAGCACCCGCATGGCGACGTTCCGTGCCGGCCTGAAGCCCGCGTTCGGCCTCGCCACGGCCGGGGTCGCGGTGACCGCGGCCATCGTCGGCGCGGTCGCGATGGCGGCGATGGACGTCGACTGGCGCTACGGCCTGCTGCTGGGCGCCATCGTGTCGTCCACCGATGCGGCGGCGGTGTTCTCCGTGCTGCGCCACGCGGGTGTGCAGCTCGATGCGCGGGTGTCGTCCACGCTCGAGGTCGAGTCCGGCCTGAACGACCCGATGGCGGTGTTCCTGACCCTCGCGCTGATCGACACGATCCGCGCGGACGCGGGCTGGGCCGAGGCGCTGTGGCTGCTCGCGCGCCAGGCCGGCTTCGGCACGCTCGTCGGCCTCTCGGCCGGCTGGGCGATGGCCTGGCTGCTGCGCGCGATGCATGCGCGCGCGCCGAACCAGGGCGGGCTGATGGCGCTGATCCTGCTGTCGGCCGGCTTCGTGGTGTTCGCGTCGGCGGGCCTCGTCGAGGGCTCGGGCTTCCTCGCCGTCTACCTGTTCGGCGTGCGGGTGAGGGCGCTCGCGGACGAGGCCTCGCGCGGCGCGGCGGTCGCGCTCGACGGGTACGCGTGGGCCGCGCAGGCCGGGCTGTTCCTGCTGCTGGGGCTGCTCGTGTCGCCGCACCAGATGGTGGAGGACGCCGGCCGCACGCTCGCGGTGGCCGCGACGCTGATCTTCGTCGCGCGCCCGGTCGCGGTGGCGTTGTGCCTCGCCCCCATGCGCTTCTCGGCGCGCGAGATCCTCTTTGTCGGCTGGGTGGGCCTGCGCGGCGCCGTGCCGATCGTGCTCGCACTGTTCCCGCTGATGGCGCAGGTCAGCGGCAGCTACCGCTTCTTCAACGTCGCCTTCGCGGTGGTGCTGCTGTCGCTGATGCTGCAGGGCACTTTTCTGTCGGCCGTGGCCCGCTGGCTCCGCGTGGTGGTCGAACCGAACGCTGCCGCCGCGGACCCGGTGAAGCTGCAGGGCCACCTCGTGCTCGACGGCTCGCTGCCGCTCGCCGACGTGTGCCACTTCTTCCAGGTGCCGCTGCCCGCGCAGCCGGCGGCCTCGCTGTCCGAGTGGCTCGGCGAGGCGCTGATCGCCGGGGCCGACCAGCTCGTGTGGCATGGCGTCGTGTTCGAGGTGCTGCAGCGAGACGATGCGGACATCGTGCGGGTGCGTGTGACGATGGAGCGGCGTCCCGGATGACGATGAGAAGGCTGTTCGCGGGGCTGGTGCTGGTGATCGCGACCAGCGCCCATGCGATGACGGGGGTGGTGACCCACGTGACCGACGGCGACACCGTGTGGGTGCGCGAGGACGGCCGCAAGCCGGTGTCCGTGCGGCTGCACGGCGTCGATGCGCCCGAGCGCTGCCAGGATGGTGACGAGGAGGCCACCGAGGCCTTGAGTTCGCGTCTGTTGCGCAGGCAGGTGCATGTCGAGACGCATGCCGTCGACGGCTACGGCCGCCTCGTCGGCACCGTCACGCTGGGCGGCGAGGACATCGGCGAGTGGCTCGTGAAGCAGGGACATGCCTGGAGCCCGGGGTACCGCAACGCGCCGGGCCCGTATGCGGACGCGGAGCGCCTCGCGCGTTCGCGCCGTCGCGGCCTGTTCGCCCGGCCGGCGATCGAACCGAAGGTGTTCCGGAAAGAACATGGTGCCTGTCCGCGTCCATCGGGTCGCAGCCGGCCGGCGACTTCGCGTTGAGTGCCAACTTGGATGCGATGGGCGGCTGTGCAGCGGAAGCAGATGTCCCGCGCTACGATTCGCCCATGTACCCACCCAGCATCGTCCTTCCCCTTGAGCGGCCGTTCGCTGAATTCTCGGCGGGGCCGTTCGATGCGAGGGCAGTGCTTCTCGCCGGGCTGCGGTGGCCAACGGAATACTGGGTCGAGCTTGCGCTGCGATGGGTGGAGCAGGGTGCCCCGGTTGATGTCGATGCTGCGGCCGAATTGCATTCGATTTCCTCGAAGCAGTTCTCTCAACGAGTCCGGCACCGGGCACGGGCCGCTGCGAAACGGTGGACCAGCGGAGTCTAGCGACGCTTGTCCACTGTCAGCCTGATGCGGTCAACCCACGAAGGGTTTTCCGCGCGCAGAGAGCAGTCCTGCAACCTGGATCACCTTATGAAAATCCAACGACCGAAGGTTCTCGCCCTCGACCTTGAGGGAACCCTCATCTCAAACGCGATGAGCCAAATCCCAAGGCCCGGACTCTTCGACTTCCTTAGTCGATGCCAGGAGTTGTTCCCGCGGGTGGTCATGTTCACCACAGTCAAGGAACCTCTCTTCAGGGACATCGCCGCGCTGCTGGTGGCGGAAGGCGCCGCACCTGCATGGTTTGGTGACGTCGAGTACGTCGCATGGCATGGGGAGACCAAGGACTTGAACTTTGTTCCTTCCGCTGATCCGAGCGAGGTCATACTCGTAGACGATTTCGAGAAATACGTGCATCCGGGGCAAGCGTCGAGGTGGTTGCAGATCGACTACTTCGACTATCCGTACGACGATACTGATGAGGGGCTGGCGAAGACGTTGGGCCGCCTCGAGATTCTTGCGCGAGAAGCCTGAACTTCCGCTTTCAGCCTGAAGCAGCCCATCAGAGATCAGAGCCGTCCCTGAGCACATGCGCCGAGCGCTTCAGTCGCGTCCTTCTCCCCCTCGCGGTCCCAGCTCAACCTGTCGGCGGAAACCCCTCGAAGCGCGGCAACGTGTCGGTGATCTCGAACCACGGCGCCTTGTCGGCGACGAACACGTGGCAACCCGGCCGCACGTTCGGATCGTCGTCGAGCACGCCGAGGGCCAGGCCGTATACATCGGGGTGCTTGTCGAAGCGGCTGATCAGGTTGGCGCCGCACACGCGGCAGAAGCCGCGGTGGTTGCCGGGCGACGACTCGAACCACGTGACGAGGTCGTCGCCGCGCGCCCACCGGAAGTCCGCGGCGGCCACGCCGGCCCGGGCACGGAACGCGGTGCCGTGGGACTTGCGGCACATGCGGCAGTGGCAGTACAGCGCGCCGGTCAGCGGCCCCCGGATGTCGAAGGCCACGCCGCCGCACAGGCAGCTGCCACGCAGGACGGCGGGGTGTTCGCGGGTGTCGGTCATGGCGAGGTCCTGGGAACGGAGGGGCCATCGTGCTCCGGTCGAGCAGGGCATTCGTATCGACATGAAACAGCAGCGCATGACTTTGGTCGCATCGGGGGGGCATTCCCCCCTGATGGGCGGGGTGCGCATCCAGCGGGCGACATCACAATGCGGGCTCATCGCGACCCATGACCCCAGCCCGATGCCGCTTCGCCGAGTCCCTTCCCACGCTCCCCGCCGTTCCGCCACGCGCCGTGTGGTCGAATGGGCCGGCGTGGCCGCGCTCGCCGGCATCCTCGGCGGCTGCGGTCCCGCGGTGTCCAACGACGGCGGGAAGTCCAGCATGATCTTCGGTCTCTTCAAGAGCAAGTACACCACCACGGTTCGGCCCGAGCTGGGCGGCGCGCTCAAGCGCGAGACGGCGTACCCGGCCGTGTCCACGCCGCCCGCACCGTCCTACCCCACGCTGCGCAACGTCAGCGCCGATGCGCCGCCGCCGGCGGGCGTGCTCGCCACCGAGCGCAAGCCGCAGCCGCCGGCCGAGGCCTTCATCGTCGACGCCGGCGCGGGCCAGCCCGCCGTCGCCCTCGTCAACACCTACGGCGCCAAGCAGTCCACCGGCTTCTGGGAGATCCAGCCGGGAACGCCCGCCCGCTTCGGCAAGGCCCGCACCGGCACCATCGACCCCGCGCAGTCGAAGTGGATCATGTGGTCGTCGGAAGGCGTGCTGGCGCTGCCCGCCAACCGCATCCTGTTCCACCTCAAGTACCACGACCCGCGTCCCGTCGACGCGCTGTTCGTCTACGACATCGCGGCCGACCGCGTGCGCCGTTTCGCCGACGTCACGCCCGACTGGGCGCGCGGCCTGCCGCTGCAGTACCTCGCGAGCCTGCAGGTGCGCCCCGACACCGTGCTCGTGCGCTACGGGTCCGACAAGGAACGCGTCGGCCCGCAGCGCTACGTGAACCACTTCGACCACCTGGTGCTCTTCTCGCCGCGCCATCCGGACGGCCTCGAGATCGCCACCGTCGGCCTCGACGATGGCAACGTGCGGCGCTGGGGCGTGGTGGGCAGCCGCCTGTGGCTCGAGACCACCGACGACCGCGCGAACCCGCCGCGGTCGAACGTCTGGTCGCTCGATCTCACCTCCGTTCTTTGATCCACCCCAGGGAGACCGCGGGTCACCGCGGCGTCATCACACCATGTCGAACCACGAATTCCTCTCGCCGCAAGAGGCCACCTTCATCGCCCACAACGCGTACTTCACGCTGCAGGACTGGATCACGGGCGTGCCCCAGATCGGCATGGAAACCCGCGCCAACGTGAAGAAGATGGTGACGGGCGACGGCCTCGGCGCCGGAGTCCTGACGAAGCAGCACGCCAACACGTCGCTGGCGTCCACGCCGCTCGCGGGCGCACGGCTCGACCGCGTGTTCGCCGGCTCCACCGCGGGGGTGTCCACCGGCTTCGGCTACGTGCTGAGCTTCAACCGCGCCGGCCGCCGCCAGGTCGTGATCGCCACGCGCGGCACGCGCGCCGAACACTCGAAGGCCGACATCTTCACCGACCTGCGCGCGTCGATGGTGGGGCTGCCGGGCTTCGGTCCCGTGCACCAGGGTTTCCGCAACACCTTCGACAGCGTGAAGATCGGCCTCGCCCGCGACATCAACCGGATCATGGACGCCGACGTCGTGCACTGCGTCGGGCACAGCCTGGGCGGTGCGGTGGCCACGCTCGTGGCGGCGCACTTCTCGGGGCGCGGCAAGGACGTCAAGCTCTACACGTTCGGTTCGCCGCGCGTGGGCGCGATGGGCGCGCAGCACGCCATCGAGGCGTCGATCGGCAAGCGCAACATCTTCCGCGTCGCCCACGACCTCGACCCGGTGACCATGGTGGGCCCGTACCCGTACGGCCACGTCAACGGCGACCCGGCGGACGAGAACAACATGACGCTGGTGTCGCCCACCGGCAAGCTGCTGAGTGTCGCGAACCACGACATGCTCGAGTACGTCGCCAGCATCGGCAGTCCCGACATCTCGTGGGACACCGTGCGCCTGCGTGCGATGGCCGTGGACCACGACAACGCGGTGCTCGCCCGCTGGCTGCTGCGCAGCTCCGACAACCCGGGCTGGATGACGCAGCGTGCGGCGCAGGGCCTCAGCTACCTGATGAAGGCGTTCAGCCACCTGCTGAAGCAGGCCGGTTTCGCCGCCATCTCGGGCCTCACTGCCATCGACCTCTTCTGCGTGTCGCTGGCCCGCGACCTGACCCGCCTCGCCGAGCAGAGCGCCGAGTTCATGCAGTGGATCCGCCACGCGGCCGGATGGGCCCGCATCATCATCACTGGCGCAGCGCAGATCACCGCGAAGGTGATCCGCGGCATCCTGAGCGCGATGATGAGCGTGCTCACGCCCATTGCCACGCAGGCACTCGTCAACGTCGCCGGGCGTGGCATGCCGCTGCCGCTGATGATCGGCGGTGCGGCCGCCCTCGCCGGATCGGTGATCTGACCATGGACCGTGCCTCGTTCGAGTTCCTGTACCTGCACGCCCACGCCATCGCCGACCTCTCGTTCCTGCGGGGCATGGCCGCCGCGCTCGCGTCGCCGGTCCCCGACCTCACGCCGGAGCAGTTCGCCGCCAATGCCGCGGCGGCCGAGCAGGCGATGAACGTCACCGAGGCCGAGTTCGACTGGTCCGCGTTCGAAGGCGTGCCGGGCTTCGATGCCGCGGCCGGCACGGGCCTCGACACGGGCGAGGCGGTCACGGCCGACGTCGGCCCCACGTTCGGCGAAGCGCTGGAGCAGGCCGGGGCCACGCTGGACGGCGACGGCCCGCCCGAACTCGAACCGTACCTCGTGCACCTGCATGCCGCGCGCGAACTGCTGCAGCCGCGCATCGGCGTGTGCCACGAGATGGCGGGCCCGGAACTCGACGCAGTGCTGCTCGACCTGCCGCCGGACCTGGCGCCACTGAACCGGGCGCTGTCGGCAGCCGAATTCCTGCCGTGGCTCGAAGCCTACGAGCAGCAGCACGACGGGGTGTCGACCGTCGTGGCGATGGTGCGCGAGCTGGACTCGGTGTGATCGTGGTGTCGGCACTGCATCGGACACTCGTGGCCACGGCCCTGTGGGCCATGGCCTTCGGCGCCGTCGCCGCGCCGCGCGAGGCCGTGGTGCTGCAGCCGGCGCCGCCCACCCGCGTGACCGCGGCGCAGCTGGCCTCGCTGTGCGCGGCGTTGTCCACGCCGTGCGAGCCGGTGGAGACGAAGGCCTACGTGGCGCGAGGGCAGGGAGACGGACCGATGTGGCTGATCGACGCCTCGCGCCCGATGCTGGTGGTGCTCGACGCGGCCGACCCGCTGCGAGGCAACCGAGCCACCGTGTGGGACTTCTCGGAGCAGCCTCACACGCAAGAGCCGCGCGCCGATGGCGGCAAGCCCCCGCCGCTCGAGATCCATCCGGCGCTGTACCCCGTGGGCGACCGCGGTTTCGCGATCGCCCTGGTGAGCGAGGTCCGCGAGATGTACTCCGGCGGCGGCGCGTCGTTCCGCACCGCCGACTTCGTCATGCTCGATACCGCACGCACGGTGGCCTACGGCGCCGTGCCGTTCTCGTGCAGCAAGATGGTCCGCGCGTGTTTCAGCGAACGCGACTACGCGCGCGGCCATTGCCACGACGAGAACTCTGGCGCCCTGACCATCCGCTACCCCGACGGCGAAGGCCGCTGGACCTTCCAGTGGCGCGAGACCGAATGGCCGGCGTTCAAGCCGAAGTCGCGCGAGACCACGGAGCGCACCACGTTCCAGGTGGCGCCGGGCAACACGGAACGGCCGGCGTCGGTGGGGTTCTGTGGCGGGCCGATGTAGCGGCACGACGAGACAAGACCGAAGCAGAGCACCATGATCCCACCCGACGTCCCCAGCCCCATCGACCTCCGCCAGATGGCCGACGCCCGCGAGTGGGCCGACCAGGCACTGGCCGTTCGCCCCTGGCGCACCGACTTCTTCGCCGCGTTCGCGGAGGCGCTGGCACAAGGCGGCGCCCGGCGCGTGCTGGAGCTGGGCTCCGGTCCCGGATTCCTCGCCCGGCATCTCCTGCAGGCGCTGCCGGACCTCGACTACGTGGCGCTCGACAACTCGCCGGCGATGCACGAACTGGCCGCGGAGCGCCTCGGTGCGCTGGCCGGCCGCGTGACCTTCGTCGAGCGCAGCTTCAAGGAACCGGGACTGGGCCACGGCCTCGGCACGTTCGATCACGTGGTCACGCACCAGGCCGTGCACGAGCTTCGCCACAAGCGCCATGCCCGCGGCCTGCACGAGCAGGTGCGTGCGTTGCTGTCGCCCCAGGGCCGCTACCTCGTCTGCGACCACTTCGCAGGTGACGGCGGGCAGTCGAACGACCAGCTCTACATGCGCATCGAGGAGCAGCGGGCCGCGCTGTCCGATGCCGGCTTCGTGCGGGTCGAGCCGCTGCTGCTCAAGGGAGGCCTGATCCTCCACTCGGCCTTCCGGGAGCCGATGCCTCGGGACTGACGACGTACGCCACACCCGGCGACCCGCCCCTTCCGATGGTGGCGCCGCGCGACGTGGGCGTTGTGGACATCGAAGGCAGAATCAGCGGCATGGCCCCGAACTCCCCATCTGACGATACGAACGTTCCACTCGCGGTGCGCGAGGAGATCCGCCAGCGGCTTCGCGGGGCCGAGGCGGAGCATGACGTCAAGGTCCTGCTCGCCGTGGAGTCGGGCAGCCGGGCCTGGGGCTTTCCGTCGCCCAACAGCGACTTCGACGCGCGCTTCATCTACGTGAACCGCCCGGAGTGGTATCTGTCCGTGGGGCTGGAAGAACAACGCGACGTCATCGAGTACCCCATCGTCGACGACATGGACATCAACGGGTGGGACCTTCGCAAGGCGCTGCGCCTGTTCCGGGTGTCGAACCCGGGTTTCGTCGAGTGGGTGCAGTCGCCCCTGGTGTACGAGAGCCGCGGTGGCTTCGCGGCCCGAGCCCGGGCATTGCTGCCCGAGGTCTATTCGGTCGAGCGCGGCATCTACCACTACCGCAGCATGGCCAAGACGAACTTCCGCGGGTACCTGCAAGCCGAGCAGGTGCCCCTGAAGAAATACTTCTACGTCCTTCGCCCGTTGCTGTCGGTCCGTTGGCTCGAGCGCCGGCAACAGCCGGCGCCCATCGAGTTCGAACGTCTGCTCGAAACGATCCAGGATGTCGAAGGCTTGCGGGAAGCCATCGATGACCTGCTGGTGTTGAAGCGCCGCACCCCGGAGCTCGGGCTGTCGCCCCAGATCGCGCCCATCCAGCGGTTCATCGAGCAGGAGCTGGCTCGCCTCGAAACCCTGGTTCCGTCACGTGCCGAACGCGAGGATCCGGAGCCGCGGCTGTCGGTGCTTTTCCGGGAACTGCTGAACGAAGCCTGGGCGGCCTGAAGCGGCCGACGCGGTCACTCGATGCGGGCCAGCTCGTGCCGCAGGATCCCGTCGCTGCTGAAGGTCATCGCCGTCCGGTCGGTGCGCCAGAAGGCCGGGTCGCGCAGTGGCGCACCCCAACGCTCCGCCGCGTCGAGCAGGGCGACGCGGTGGAAGCGGTCACGGATGCGGCGGGCCGAATACATCGAGGGGGTCTCGATCGCGAGCGGATCGCCGACCGCGCAGAAATCCCAGCGGGGGCTGTCGCGCATCGCGCGGACCATGCGCCGCTCGACGCCGCCTTCGTGTGCGATCAGTTCGTTGATCGGCCACTCGGCGTCGGAAACGGTGCTGCGGAGCTGCAGCGTTGCGATGCGCAGGCGTTCGGCCGCATAGGCAGCGATGAAATAGCAGCCGGAGCCCACATTTGGCATGAATGCGGTCAGGCCCGGCACGCACGATGGAGTCCACAGCAGCATCGGCGGATCCTCCGGCGCCTGGTGGTAGGGCTGAGTCGGGAAGACGAACGGTGTGGTGCGGGCGACCTTGCCGCGCAGCGGCACGGCGCACAGCCTCGCCACCAGTTCGTCGAGCGGGGCCGCGAACACCTGGACGTTGAAGAACGGGCGCTCGACGACCGGCATGCCGTCAGACGGTTTTCCGTGCACGGGGGCTCGCCTTCTTGCCGAGTGCATTTCGCGTGCCGCCGGGTTTCACCGGCGCAGGCGGCGGGGCTCCGCGCACCCACGACTTCACCACCAGCCCCAGCGCCAGCCCGGCCGCGAACACCGCCCAGAACAGCCACCCCGCCTGGTTCTCCAGCCCGTGGTGCAGGTTCATGCCGAACACCGCGGCCACCGTCATCAGCGGGAAGGTGAGGGCGGCGATGGTGTTGAGCTTGAGCTGGGCGCGGGTGCCGGCCAGCGCCGCCTGGGTCTGCGCCTCGGCCTGCTTCGCGAGGCGGTAGTCGAGCGCGAGCCGGGCGTTCGCCAGCAGCAGTTCGAAGCCGCGGGCCACGTCCACCGCGCGGTCGCGCCACGTGATGAGCAGCCGGTCTTCCTTGACGCGGTCCCGGGCCTGCTGCAGCGCATCGCGCAGGTTGACCGCGGCGCGGCTCGTGGGCAGCAGGCGGTCGAGCAGCGGGAACAGGTCGTCGGCGTTGTCGGCCGACGCGTATTGCTGCTCGGCCTGCCCCAGCAGCGTTTCGTAGCGGGTCAGCAGGTCGGCCATCATGTGCTGGCCGTGTTCCGCGCCCTGGAAGCGCCATGCGCCATCGGGGCCGCGCAGGAACACGCGGTGCTCGCGTTCGTTGCCCTCGTTCACCGGTGGCTCGTGCAGCACCACGAGCAGGTGGTCGCCTTCGTGGATGGCGCGCTGCGCGCCGTAGCTGTCATGGCCGAGCCGCTGCGTGATCTCGGGGGGAAGTTTCCAGTTGAATTCCGGTCGTGCCATGGGCGGGTCCTAGTGGAGTCGTTTCCAGAGGGTGTCGAACTGCACCTGGAACTGGCGCACGAGGCCGGGGTCGTTCTGGACCACGAGGTTCTCCTCGTTGACCTGCGCCGCGCTGCGCGTCCAGTTGTAGCTGCCGTTGAGCAGCCACGTGCCGTCGAACAGCGCGAACTTGTGGTGCATGTGCGCGTCGGTGCGATCGACGGCCACGGGAATGCCGGCCTGGCGCAGCTGCGCGATGTCGCTGCCGGCGTCGAACTCCTTGTCGTTGTCGGTCACGATGCGCACGGCCACGCCGCGCGCGTGGGCCGCCAGCACCTCGGCCGTGATGCGGTCGTCCGACAGCGTGAAGACGCAGAGGTCGGCCTGGCGCCGCGCCGCACGCAGGCGGTCGACGATGGCCTGCAGGCAGGCCATGCCGGGACTGAAACAGGCCGACGCGACCGGCGTGCCCTGTGGCGCGCGGCCCACGTCCAGCGCGCGCACGACACCCTCGAGCCACTTCAGCAGGCCGGCCACGTCGTCGGGCGAAGGCGACGCCGCGAGGCGCTCGCGCACGAGGTCGAACGCGCGGTTGCGCAGTTGGCGCAGCCCTTCCTCGGGCGGTGACGCCTGGCGCAGCGCCTGCGTGAGGGCGCGCTTCTCGTCGTCGCTCAGGCGCTCGTCGGCGATCGACAGTTCGATCTGGGTCAGGAGAAGTTCCATGGTGGTCAGGCCTTCGGCGAGGTCTTGCGCTTGACGTCCTCCAGCGCGCGGCCGACCCGTTCGACCTCGTCGCGGATGGAGCTGTCGAGCTTCAGCCGGTGTTCGGTGGCGGCGATCAGCGGCACCATGATCTTGCGGTACGTGATCGACAACTCGAGCAGCGCGTCGGCCATGCGCCGGCCCTCGTCGTTCGGCGCCTCCGGCTTCAGGCCGTCGACCGCGCGGGCCACGTCGAGGAGGGTGCTGGCGATGCGCGTGCTGCCGTCGGTGTCGTCGCCGCCCAGCTTGCGGCGCCGGACGAACTCGTCGCGGATGTCGCGGTAGCGCCTGTCCTCGTCGGCCGTGGGGCGGCCCAGCAGCTGCGCGAGCTTGAGCAGGTTCTCCTCCGCGCCGGTCGTGAGCGTCTGCGCCTCGCCGCGGTAGTGGTCGCGCAGCAGCGCGTCGAGTTCGTCGTCGCGCATCAGCGCGGTGATCTTGCCCGCGAGCTTCGTCATGTTGCGGTAGCTGCCCTGCAGCTTGAACGGCGGCTCGGTGCGGTAGGCATCCTGCTGCGCGGCCGACTCGATGTAGGCGAGGTTGACCTTGAGCAGCAGGTCGCGCGCGCGGAAGAGCCGCTGCATCAGCGCGGTGAGTTCTTCCAGTTCAGCCGCGCTGTACGCGTGCGTGAACGTGCTCGACGGCACGTCCTCGCCCGAGGCCAGGCGCACGAGGCGGTGCACGTCCTGCGGGTCGCGCGAGGCGAGCGGCATCAGCGCGGGGTTCGCGGTGAGCGCATTCTCGATGTACGACAGCGCGAAGATCGCCTCCTTGCCGCCCAGCACGTCACCCAGGTTGTAGATGTCCGCGCGGTTGGCCAGCATGTCCGGGATCTTGAACACGTCGCCCGACTCGGTGTACGGGTTGCCCGCCATCACCACCGCGAAGCGCTTGCCGCGCAGGTCGTGGCTGCGGGTCTCGCCGTTCCACACGCCTTCGATGCGGCGCGTGCCGTCGGCCAGCGCGATGAACTTCTGCAGGAACTCGGGGTTCGTGTGCTGGATGTCGTCGAGGTACAGCATCACGTTGTTGCCCATCTCGAGCCCGAGGTTGAGCTTCTCGAGTTCCTGGCGCGCGGCGCTGTTGGGCGCGGTGGCCGGGTCGATGCTCGTGACCTGGTGGCCGAGCGCGGGGCAGTTGATGCGCACGAAGATCAGGCCCAGGCGGTCCGCCACGTACTCCATCAGCGTTGTCTTGCCGTAGCCCGGCGGCGAGATGAGCAGCAGCAGGCCCATGCGGTCGGTGCGGTTGCCTTCACCGGCCGCGCCGAGCTGCTTCGCCAGGTTGTCGCCCACGAGTGGCAGGTACACCTCGTCGATGAGCCGGTTGCGCACGAACGTCGACAGCGGCTTCGCCTGGAACTGCGTCAGCCGCAGGCGCGTCTTCTCCTTCGCGATCAGCTCGTGGCGCAGCGCCTGCAGCGCTTCGAAGCCGGGCACGTCGTGGCCGGTGTGGTGCAGGTAGCGGCGCCAGAAGTCGTTGAGGTTCAGCGCGAGCTGGCCGCCGGCCACGCGCGGGTGTTCGGCGAGCAGGCCGGTCAGCGCGACGTCGAGGGTGGCGTTGATGCGCGCGCGGGGGCCGGGGAGGGCGAACACCATGGCGGCGTCGTCGATCCAGGCGAGTGCGTCGGGCGACTGGGTGCGGGCGAACGCCCCCACCCAGTCGCGGGCGAGGCGCCAGCGTTCGGGGGCGGTGGCGGCGTCGAGGTCGGCCGACCAGGCGGCCAGGCGGCCGCCGCGTTCCAGCTCGCGCGACAGCGCGTCGGCCAGGTCCTGGCCCGCGCCGCTCAGCACCCAGGCTTCGGCACCGTGTTCGCTCGCGAGCTGGTGGATGAAGTACGTGGCGGACTGTCGGGTCAGCGTGGCCAGCTGCTGCGCGCGGTCGGTGGCGCCGTCCTCGGGCAGCAGGTCGGGCAGCACTTCGCGGGCGAAGTCCGACAGGGCCTGTGCGATGTCGGCCTCCAGCCGGACCATCGCGTCGCGAGTCCCGAACAGCTCGCGCATCTGCATCGCCGCGCGGGCACGCCGCTGCAGCGACTCGCGTTCGGCGACGAAGCGGCCGTGGTGCCAGTAGAGCTGGGCCAGCGCGCGCTCGGTGGGGCCCCAGGCGAGCAGCCCGGCCTGGGCCTGCATCGAGACCAGCGCGGCGAGCACGCGGGCCGCGTCCTCGTCGTGCACACCCTTCTGGTAGCCCTCCTGGTAGCGGGGGGCAGCGTACTGGCGCAGCGCCGACAGCAGCGCCGCATGCGACTCGGCGCCGTCGCCGGCCAAGCGGGACAACTCGTCCCACGAGAGCGACACCTCGCCCCGCTGCGCGGCTTCGAGGAAGCGCCCGGCGAGGAACTCGGCGCGGGCGAGCGACGGGCTCTCCGACACCAGCGGCCGCGACCCGTAGGCGGCGAGTGGCGCGAGGCGAGGCTCGTCCACGGGCGCGTGGTAGTCCGTGCCGGACAGGTGATAGGCGAGCCCGTCGTCCTTCGGCACCAGCGTGAGATCGAGCGGCTGGCGGTTGATCGTGAAGGCGTGGCGGCCGAGGCGCAGCGTGTTGCCGTCGTCGGCGACGAGTTCGCTCTTGTCGCGCACGGCGCGCAGTGCCGAGTCGCGGGCGGTCTTGAGGCGCGTGTCGAGGTCGTCGGCGGCGACGGCCGCGCCTTGCGCCCGCAGGTCCTCGATCAGCTTGCGCAGTTTCGCGAGCAGCGGGTCGGCGGCGAAGTAGCTGTGCACCTGCGCGAGGTCGGCCAGCTGCGACACGCGGCGGGGCACGCCGTCGAGGATGCGGCCGGCCGCGTCCACCAGCGCCTGTGCGCGGCGCTGCCGGGCGTCGACCAGCGTCTGGCGTCGGGCCGACAGGGCTTCCACCACGGCTTCGCGCTTGTCGGCGATGTCGGCGAGGAACCCTTCCTGTTCGGCGAAGCGGCCTTCCAGTTCCTCCAGCTGGGCCAGCAGGCGGGTGAGGGTGTCGTCGCACTTCTCGGGCGTGTCGGCGAACTCGAGGGCGTTGTCGACCGCCTGGCCGAAGAGCTTGAACTGCGCGCCGAACTCGGCGGCCGCCTCGCTCGAGCCGAGGGTCTTGCGCCGGTTGCGCGCGTCGGCGCGCAGGCGGTTGATCTCGGTGTAGAGCAGCGAGATGCGGTCGAGGATGGCGGTGCGGACGACGGCGTCGCCGCCCGGCAGGTTGCCCAGCTGTTCGGTGAGCACGTCGACACCGGCGGCGAGGCCGTCGAGCGTTTCCAGCACCTGGGCCAGCAGCGACGTGGTGCCGGCCTGAGGCAGTTCGGCGGCGAGGCGTGCCAGTTCCTTCTGGTGGCCGTCGAAGGCCCGCTCGTCCGCGAGGAACTGCAGCGCGCGCTCGCCCACGCGCTGCTGCTCCGCCACGAGCTCGGCGTCCATCGCACCGATGCGGTCGAGGTCGGCGTACCGCAGCTCGCGGAGCATCTGCAGCTGGCCGCGCTGCTCGCGCAGGCGGCCGAGCGCCTGCATGAAATCGTCGGGACGCCGCCAGAGCATGCTGGCGATGTCGGTGGTGAGCGCGCGTTGGGCGCCTTCGGCCTGCGTGAGCGCGCGGGCGGTGTCGCGCCGGATGGCGTCCACCTTCTCGAACTCGGCGAGGGTGTTGCGCGACGCGTCGGCGATGGCGCGCAGCGTCGTGTGCAGGCCGCCGGCCTCGGGCGCGTCGAGCCAGAAGTATGCGTCGGCCAGGCGGGTGCACTGGCGGATCAGGTCGTCGTACGCGGCGCGGGTGGGCACCTGCTCGCGCACGGCCCGGGCGATGCCCATCAGGTCGGACACGCCGCGCACGAGGTCGGCGTTGCCCACGCGGCCGAAGAAGCCGGTGCCCCGGGGCTGGCGGCTCGCGTGTTCCTCGTGCGCGAAGGGCGTCTGCCACAGCTGCATCGGGTGCACACGCACGGGTTCGCCGCGGTCGGCCTGGAACACGAGCATGCGGCCGTCGGGCAGCCGGGCGTAGCCGTTCACGACGATCGGCGGGCTCAGGGCCTTCTCGATCAGGTTGTACGTGAAGAGGCCGTAGTGGCCGCTGGCCGGCTGCGAGAAGATGTAGAGCACGTCCTCGCCGTTCGGCGAACGCACCATGCGCTTGAAGCGCAGCGCGTCCACCAGTTCGCCGGGCAGGTCGAAGGTCTTCGTTTCGCCGGACTGCAGGTAGCAGCCGCCGGGGAAGACGATGCCGTGGTCCTCCGGCAGCTGGATGCACGAGGCGCCGATGGCGTCGATGCGCTGCACCTGCTGTGTGCGGGTGTTGTAGACGAGGTAGCGCGTCTGCGTCTCGCGGTACGGCTTGACCCGCAGCAGGATCAGCAGCCCGAGCTTCGCGTAGGCCACCTCGGCGTCGGTGAGCGACTGCGTGGGGTCGCTCACCGGCTCGCTGTAGATGCCGTGGCCGGTCTCGGTGTTGTTCTCGATCTTGACGGTGAGGTCGCCACCGAGCGTCTCGACGAACACCGTGTCGAGGATGTTGATGTGGGGGAAGCTGCCGCCCACGTGGTCCTCGCGCGTGCACACCGTCCATTCGAAGTCGTGGCTCGGGGGCAGCGCGATGTCGCGTTCACCGCGGTTGTCGGTGTAGCGGATCGCCCCGTCGTTCTCGATGGACCAGCGGAACACCCGCACGTCGCTGACCTGCTGGCCGATCTGGAACGCCGCGAGCAGCTTGTCGTGCGTGACACGCAGCTGCGTCAGCGTGGCCTGCTTGTAGTAGGTGTAGAGCTCGCGGAAGTCGGCGAGGAAGCGCGGGTCGTCGAGGAAGGTGCCGGCCGACGGCACCGATTCGAGTTCGTCGCCGCCGTCCGCCGCGGGCAGCCGGTACAGCGCGAAGACGTCCTCCACGGCCGTTTCCTTGCGCAGCCCGATGAAGACGTTGTAGCCGAACAGGAACAGGTCGCCGATGACGACCAGGTCGCGGGCGACGCAGTTGTTCTCGGTGCGTGCCCGCGTGCGCAGGATCATCGCCTGCTCGGAGCGGCCGAACTCGGCCAGCCGCGCGGTGTTGAGCGCGCGGGCCTGTTCGAGGAGCGTGCCGCCCTGGTCGGCGAGGCGCTTCTTCAGCAGCTCGTAGGAGCCGCTGTCGGCCACCATCCGTTCGGTGGTGTCGGTGGAGGAGGTGTCCGCCATGCCGGGTTACTGCTTGAACCCGTTCAGCAGCCCCTGCAGCGCGGCCTTCTGCGACTCGCTGCCGTCGCGCATCACCTTGCCCAGCAGGGCCGAGACGGTGAGGTCCTTCAGCTCGGCCGTCGAGTCGCCGAGCGCGCCCACCACCGTGCGCACGTCCTCGATCACGTCGCGGTTGCCGGCCAGCTGGTCCTTGAACGCGACCTGCAGCGTGTTGCTCTTCGCGATGGTGCCGTCGATGTTCTTGCCGATCGAGATGGCGTTGACGAACCTCTCGAAGTAGTCGCCCTGGCCGCCGACGATGTCGATGTTGGCCTTGGCGAGCGCCGTGCCCAGCACCTCGGCCTGGTCCTTCGCGATGGCGGTCTGCGCATCGATGCCCTTGAGCGTCTCGACGTGCGCCATCTCGAGGCGCATGCGGTACTCCTCGTGCGCGCGGGTGTCCGGGCCCATGGCCTTCATGGCCTCGAACTTCTCGCGCAGGCCCTTCGCCTCGGCGTTGAACTTGGCCTCGACCACCTGGGCGTCGACCTGGCCCGACTTCAGCGCGGCGTCCGCATCGGCGGCACGCACCGACACCTCGGCCATGCCCAGCTTTTCCTTGCCCTGCGCCTCGGCCTCGAGCTTCGCGCGCAGGCCGGAGGCTTCCGCCATGGCGGTCGCTTCCACCACGGTGGCGGTGGCCTGGCCGGTCTTCAGCAGCGCTTCGGCGCGCGCGAGTTCCACCTTGGCGTCGACGAGGCCCTGCTTCTCCTTCGCGTCGGCGCTGGCGATCAGCACGCGGGCGTCGGCCAGGCCCGGGGCGGCGGCGATGGCGGTGAGGCCTTCGGCCTCGCGCTTCTTCGATTCGGCGTCACGCTCGGCGACCTTGAAGCGGGCCTCGGCGAGCGTCTGCTCCTCGGTGGCCTTGTGGCGAGCGCGGCGCTCCTGGGCCTCGGCGGCCTTCACCTCCAGCACCAGCTTCTCTTCGGCCTGGCCTTCGGCCATGATGATCGTGGATTTCTTCGTGCGGTCGGCCTCGGCCACCACACGCACGTCCTTGATCGCCTCCTCCTGCTCGGCCACCGTGCGCTCGACGACGATGCGCTCGCGGATCACGTCGGCGATGGCCTTCTTCTGCACCTCGACCGCCTTTTCCTTGTCGATCTGCTGCAGCGTCACTTCCTTCTCGCGCGCGACGATCTCGAGCTGGCGGGCGCGGATGACCTTTTCCTCCTCGATGGCCACCGCACGCTTGCGGTTGTTCTCGGCCACTTCCTTCTCGCGCAGCACGTTCTCCTGCTGCACCGACACGACCTGCTCGGTGTTCAGGCGGGCGAGCTCGGTCTTGGCCTGCTCCTCGGCCTGCACCTTGGCGGTCTCCGCTTCCTCGCGCGCGCGCACCGAGGCCACCTCGCGCTTCTGGCGCGACTGGGCGTCGGACTGCTGGCGCTCGAGCTCCAGCAGCGTCTCCTGCGCCTCGACGTCCTTCTTCTTGATCTGCATCTCCTCGTTGCGGCGCAGCTCGTTCGTGCGCACGTGCTCCACCGCGGTGAGTTCGGTGATCTTGCGGATGCCCTGGGCATCGAGGATGTTGTTCGAATCGAGCTTGTGCAGCGGCGTCTGCTCGAGGTAGTCGATGGCGGCGTCGTCCAGCTTGTAGCCGGACAGGTCACCGCCGATGGCCTTCAGGATCTCCTCGCGGAAGTGGGCGCGGTCCTGGTACAGGTCCACGAAGTCCATCTTCTTGCCGACGGTCTTGAGGCCTTCGGAGAACTTGGCCGAGAACAGCTCCTCGAGCGTCTCGTGGTTCGACGCGCGCTCGCAGCCGATGTTCTGGGCCACCTTCAGCACGTCGTCGGCCGTGTTGTTCACGCGCACGAAGAACTTCACCTTGATGTCGGCGCGGATGTTGTCCTTGCAGATCAGGCCCTGGTTGCCCGAGCGGTCGATCTCGACGGTCTTCACGGAGATGTCCATCAGCTCGGCCTTGTGGATGATGGGGTACACCATGTGGCCGGTGAAGGTGACGTCGGGGTCGGCGCGCAGCGTGTTCACGATGAGCGCGTAGCCTTGCTCCACCTTGCGGTAGAACTTGGCGAACATGGCGAACAGGCCCAGGATGAGCAGGGCCAGGACTCCGACGGCGATGAAGATGGGCTCCATGAATTTCTTCCCTCAGCTTTATTGGTTGGAATGCGTGACAGCGATGGATGGGGTGGTGTGGCGCGCGGGCGCGTTCACACCTCGGGTTCGATCGAATAGCGTTGTGTGGCGGGGTCGTAGTCGACGATGCGGGCGGCGGTGCCGCGGGTGAACACGTTGGGCTCGGCGGCACGCACGTCGATGTTGAGCGGGGCGCCGCGGCGCGGCACCTCGGCCTGCCCGAAGGTGTCGGTGACGCGGCTGGTCAGCACGCTGCAGCGTTGCCCCACGAGCGATGCGTTGGTGGCGGCGCCGTGGGTCACGAACAGGCGGCGCAGCGGCCGCAGGCTCACGGCCGTGGCGGGCAGCGCGAGCGCGAAGCTGCCGAGGAGGGCGGCGGTGCCGGCGGCGAGCTGCAGGAGCAGCGTGGGCACGAGGGGCAGCAGCCACATCGCGATCAGGCAGCACACGGTCCACGAGATCAGCACGAGCAGGCTGATGGCGACCGAGAACGGCACGCCGCCGAGGCCGAAGGCCACGATGAAGCCGGCGAGGGTGCCCAGGTCGTCGACGCTGGCGTCAGCCTGCAGTTCGAGGTCGATGCCGCTGCTGTCGAAGTCGACGACCCCGACGACGGCCAGCACCCAGTAGAAGAGCACCATGCCCAGCAGCGCCGTGTAGATCGCCGTGGGGAAGCCGAAGGCCGCCCCGTAGAAGTTTCCCATTCCCTGCTCCCTCGTGGTTCCGCGCGCTGTTCTGTGTTCTGCCGCGCGTGATGCCGGTCATGGCGCCGGCGTGCCCTCGTCCGGTTGTCCGGCGAAGGCGATGAGTTCCGCGGTGACCCGCTCCTTGATGGTCAGCCGGTCGTCGCCCGCCAGCCCGTAGCGCTTCGCCAGCAGCTCATAGTCGGCCGGGCTCAGCGACACGGTCAGGCGCGGCCGCTTCGGTTTCTCGGCCGTGGGCAGGTCGAGCAGCTTGCGGATCTGGTCGGAGTTCGAGAGGTGGTTCTCGAACGCCGCCTGGCGCACCGCCTGCAGCACGGCCTCCTCGACGTCGAAGGCGACCTGGACGGCCCGGATCGCCTCGTCGGACGAGGTCCAGCGGGCCGGCTTCTGCCGCACGGTCATTCGGCCGCGGGAGCCGTGCGCGTGGCCGCGCGGGCGCGGATGCGCGCCATCGCGTCGCGCTGGCGGTCGGCCTGTTCGCCGATGCCCGCCTCGCGCAGCTTGCGGTCGAGTGCGCCATGGCCCAGTTCGCCTTCCAGCTGGTCGGCCGCGGTCATGCGGTCGGCCAGTTCCTCGTGCCGCTGCTTGATGCGTTCGAGCGACTCGCGCGCGTTCAGCAGGCGCGAGCCGCCGCTGCCCAGGTTCTCCGAGATGGAGCGGGTGGCGCGGTAGACGCTTTCGGTGGTCTTCGCGATGCCGATCTCGCGTTCGTGTTCGCGGATGCGCTGCTCGGCGGTGCGCACCAGGTCCTTCAGCTTGACCACCTGCAGCGCGTAGGCCGCATGCGCCTTCGTCTGGCCGGCGAGTTCCTCCTCGAGCGCGGCCACGCGGCCGGCCACTTCCTCGGCCAGCGACTCCTGCGACTTGTCGAGCGCCTCGACGGCCAGCGATTCGTAGCGCGCGGCCTCCTGCTGCAGGCGCTCGATCTCGCGGGCGCTCTGCATCTCCTTGGCCATCACCATCGTCAGGTCGTTGCGGGCGGCCACGATGGCCTGGCGCGCGTCGACGATCTCCTGCTCGTAGATGCGGGTGGCGTTGGCGTCGACCACGCTTTCACCGATCTCGCGCACGCTGCCGCGCAGCAGGGTCACCACTCTCTTGATCACGGACATGGGGCTCTCCTATTCCAGGAACTCGGACAGGGCGTCCAGGGCGTCGAGCGCGTTGTCGCTCAGCACCGCGACGTCCTGCGCGACGGCTTCGACGGGGGCGTCGATGGCGAGGGCGCCGGTCAGCACGTAGCGGTCACCGATGCGACCGAACGCCGACAGCGGCACGGAGGGGTTGAGTTCGAGCAGCGTCTGCGCCAGTTCGTTGCGGCGCGCGGGCTTCACCTCGGCGTCGGTCCAGAGGTAGCAGAGGCAGAGGATCTGCGTGTCGGACCGCGTGATGAAGATCGGCAGCTCGTCGCGGCCGCCGATGTTGACCTGCACGACGGGCACCTCGCCGGGGATGGGCTGCAGCTGCACCGCGACCTTGCCCATCAGGCGACCGAGGTGGTCGTCGAGGCGAAACAACTGCTCGTGAAGTGGTTTCATGGCTCCTCTCGTTGCAGGAGCCGACGCGGCCCCATGCGTTGCAGCGTAGGGCTCGCGACATAACATGTCAACCACTCCGAAGGGGGGGAGTGGTGAGCAGTTGTGGCGGGGACCTCAGGCCCGGCCCAGCCGCACCCCCGCGTCGAGCAGGATCACCTCGCCCGTGGTCTTGGACGCGCCGGCTCCCAGCCACCACGCGGCGTCGGCCACGTCCTCGGGCTGGATGACGGCGCCGAGCGTGGCGGTGTCGCGGTAGGCGCGCTGGGCCTGCTCGTAGCCGGTGGCGCCCAGGCCCTCGCGCAGCCAGGGGGTCTCGACGAAACCGGGGGCGATGGCGTTGACGCGCAGCTCGGGGCCCAGTGCGCGCGCGAGGGCGATGGTCATCGCGTTGAGCGCACCCTTCGAGGCCATGTAGGCGATGGACGAGCCGCGGCCCATCATCGACGCGATGGACGAGACGTTGACGATGCCGCCGCCCGGCGTGCGTTTCATCAGCGGCACGAGCGCGCGGGTCATCTGGTACGTGCCCACGACGTTCACGTCGTAGATGGCGTGGAAGTCTTCCGCCGACACGGCGTCGAGGTCCTTCAGCGGCGCGAACTTCGTGGTGCCGGCGTTGTTCACGAGCACGTCGACTCGCCCCCACGCGGCTTCGGCTTCCGTGGCGACGCGCCGGCAGTCGGCCTCCGAGGCGATGTCGGCCTGCACCACGAGTGCCTCGACGCCGAACGCCCGGCATTCGGCGGCGACCGCCTCCGCGGGTTCGGGCTTGCGCGAGAAGTTGACGACGACGTTCCAGCCGTTGCGCGCGTAGAGGCGGGCGGTGGCGGCGCCGATGCCCGAGGAGGATCCGGTGACGACGGCGACCTTGCGGCGCTCTTTCAGGGCCGGGGTCATGGGCGGGTGCGCATCAGCGTGCTCTTGCCGAAGAGGCTTTCGATGAGGTCGACGGCGACCTCGGCGGTCTTGTTGCGCACGTCGAGCGCGGGGTTGAGTTCCATCACGTCGAGCGAGCCGAGGCGGCCGGTGTCCGCGATCATCTCCATGCAGAGCTGGGCCTCGCGGTACGTGGGGCCGCCGCGCACGGTGGTGCCCACGCCGGGGGCCACCTCGGCGTCGAGGAAGTCGACGTCGAAGCTCACGTGCAGGTGGGTGTTGGCGTCGAGCGTGGCGAGCGCGATCTCCATCGTGTGGCGCATGCCCATCTCGTCGATGTAGCGCATGTCGAAGACCTCGAGGTCCATCTCGTGCACGAACCGCTTCTCGCCCTGGTCGACGCTGCGGATGCCGATCTGCCGCACCCACTTCGGGCTGATGGCCGGCACGTGGCCGCCGATCTCGACGAGCTCCTTCGGGCCGTGGCCGCACAGGCAGGCCACCGGCATGCCGTGCAGGTTGCCGCTCGGGGTCAGGGTCTGCGTGTTGAAGTCGGCGTGGGCGTCGAGCCAGAGGATGCGCAGCTTGCGGTTCTGCTCGCGGCAGTACCGCGCCACCGCGCTGATGGACCCGATGCCGAGGCAGTGGTCGCCGCCGAGCAGGATGGGGCGGCGGCCGAGCGCGAGCTCGGCGTACACGGCATCGTGCACCGCGATGTTCCAGGCCTGCACCTCGGCGAGGTGCCGGTAGCCGTCGACGGGCGGCAGGTTGGGGTTGGGCGGGCCGGAGAGGTTGCCGCGGTCTGCCACGTCCAGGTCGTGGCTGGCGAGCACCGGGCCGATGTTGGCGACCCGCAGCGCCTCGGGGCCCATGCTGGACCCGCGGGTGCCCGCGCCTACGTCGGTGGGGGCGCCGATGAGGCTGACTGGCTGGTTCATCGCGGGCCCCTTTCCAGGCGATGCCTGAGGTGGTTGACGGACGGGATCAGATGTCGGCGGACGCGCCGCCCTTCTCATTCTCGTGCAGGCTGAAGCCGTATTCGGCGTCGAGGATGTCCCACGCTTCCTCGGCCGTCTCGACGAACTTGAACAGCTGCAGGTCGAGTTCGCTGATCATGCCCGTTTCGACGAGCCAGTCGAAGTTGATGAGCTTCGTCCAGAACTCCTTGCCGAACAGCAGGATGGGGCGGCGGCGGCACTTGCCCGTCTGCATCAGCGTCATGACCTCGAACATTTCGTCGAGCGTGCCGAAGCCGCCCGGGAAACACACGAGCCCGATGGAGCGCATCAGGAAGTGCATCTTGCGCAGGCCGAAGTAGTGGAACTGGAAGCACAGCTCCGGCGTGATGTACGGGTTCGGCGCCTGCTCGTGCGGCAGCACGATGTTCAGGCCGATGCTCTTGCCGCCCACCTCGAACGCGCCGCGGTTGCCCGCTTCCATGATGCCGGGGCCGCCGCCGGTGACGACGTACAGCGGCGTGGTCATCGACCGCGAGCGGGTGGTGACGATCTCGGCGAAGCGGCGGGCTTCCTCGTAGTAGCGCGACATCACCAGGTGGCGGTTCGCGATGGCGAGCGCGGTGGGGTTGCCGGCCGAGGTGGCGTCGGCGACGAGGCGTTCGGCCGTGTCGCGCGGCACGATGCGGGCGCTGCCGAAGATGACGATGGTGCTCTCGATGCCCAGTTCCTGCTGCTGCATCTCGGGCTTGAGCAGCTCGAGCTGCATGCGCACCGGGCGCAGTTCCTGGCGCAGCAGGAAATCGGTGTCGGTGAAGGCGAGGCGGTAGGCGCTTTCAGGGCCGTCGTAGTTGGTCTGCGGGACGGCCTTGCCGGCCTCCTGCTGGGCCGAAGGGAAGTTGCGTGCGGTCAGGTCGGAACGTTTGTTCATGGGTCACAGCTTAACGCGCCGGATGCGGACCGCAAACCGGGCACTCGGGGTCTCGCGGCGCGCGGATCTCGGTCCAGGTCATGTCGCGCGCATCGAGCATCTGCAATCGACCTGCAAGCGACGTGCCCACGCCCGCCAGCAGCTTGAGCGCCTCGGCCGCCTGCAGGCTGCCGATGATGCCCACGAGCGGGGCCCACACACCCATCGTGGCGCAGTTCGTTTCCTCGGCCGGATGGTCGGGCGGGAACACGCAGGCGTAGCAGGGCGCCTCGGGGTTCCGCGAGTCGAACACGGACACCTGCGCGTCGAAGCGGATCGCCGCGCCCGACACCAGCGGCTTGCGGTGGCGCACGCACGCGGCGTTGAGGGCCTGGCGGGTGGCGAAGTTGTCGGTGCAGTCGAGCACCACGTCCGCCGAGGCCACGAGTTCGGCGAGGCGGACCGCGTCGGCACGCTCCTGCAGCGCGACGACCTGCACGTCGGGGTTGATCGCGTGGATGGCCTGCGCCGCGGACTCGACCTTGGGCCGGCCCACGCGCGAGAGGTCGTGCGCGATCTGCCGCTGCAGGTTCGTGAGGTCGACCGTGTCATGGTCGACGAGGGTGATGCGGCCGACCCCGGCGGTGCCGAGGTACAGCGCGACCGGCGAGCCGAGGCCGCCGGCACCGATCACGAGGGCGTGGGAGGCGAGGAGGCGCTGCTGGCCCTCGATGCCGACTTCGTCGAGCAGGATGTGCCGGGAGTAGCGGAGGAGCTGGTTGTCGTCCATCTCGATGGGTTCACCACCACCGCGGTCATCCCGGCGAAGGCCGGGACCTTGGGCGGTGGTCGAAGGCTCGTCCGTCGAAGGAAGCACAGGGTCCCGGCCTGCGCCGGGATGACATGCTTCCTGTTGCGATGTGTCAGTTCGTCTTGGTGTCTTCGTCGGGCTTGCGTTCCGTCGCCGTCTTCGAGACCTGCACCGGCTTGTTCTTCAGCTGGTTCAGCGCCTGCATCAGCGGGAAGTCTTCCGGGCTGCCGAGTTCGGGCGGCTGCTTCAGCGGCGACTTGCCGGCCTTCGCGGCTTCTTCCTCGTAGCGCTTGCGGGCTTCCTCGCGGGCCTTTTCGCGGGCGACGTCCTTCTCTTCCACGCCCTGGCCGCTTTGCAGGTGCTTGTCGAGGTCGGCCTCGCGGGTGCGCAGCGCGGAGTACAGCGGGCCGTCGGCGGTCTCGTCCAGCATGATGTCGGGCACGATGCCCTTGGCCTGGATGGAGCGGTCGGCCGGCGTGTAGTAGCGCGCGGTGGTGATCTTGATGGCGGCGCTCGGGCACTTGTCGATGCGCTGCGGCTCGGCACCGAGGCACATCAGCGTCTGCACCGATCCCTTGCCGAAGGTCTGCGCGCCCATCACGGTGGCGCGCTTGTGGTCCTGCAGCGCGCCCGCGACGATCTCGCTCGCGGAAGCCGACCCTTCGTTGACGAGCACCACCATGGGCACCGACTTCACGGCGTCGGGCAGGCGGCGCAGCGGGTCCGGCGGCAGCGAGCGCAGCAGGCCGCGGCCTTCGTAGTAGAGGTAGTCCTTCGGCGTGGCGCGCAGCACCGACTTCGACGCGGCGAGCTGGCCCTTCGTGGAGACCACCACCACCTCGGGCTGCAGGAAGGCCGCCGCGATGGCGACGGACGCGACGACGGAGCCGCCCGGGTCGTTGCGCAGGTCGAGCACGAGGCCCTTGAGCTTCGGGTCTTCCTTGTAGATGGCCTCGATCTTGGAGACGAAGTCCTCGACGGTCTTGTCCTGGAACTGGCGAACCTGCAGCCACGCGTAGCCGGGTTCGACGACCTTCGCGCGCACGCTCTGCGCCTGGATCTCGGCGCGGATGATGGGCACGGTGAAGGTGCGCGACTCGGTCTTGCGGAAGATCGTGAGCACGACCTTCGTGTTCGGTTCACCGCGCATCTTCTTCACCGCCTGCTCGACGGTGAGGCCCTTGACCTGGGTGTCGTCGACCTTCGTGATGAGGTCGCCGCTCTTGATGCCGGCCTTGTAGGCGGGAGAGCCTTCGATGGGGGTGATGACCTTCACGAGGCCGTCTTCCATGCCGATCTCGATGCCGACCCCGACGAAGCGGCCGGTGATGCTCTCGGAGAACTCCTTGACGTTCTTCTGCTCGATGTACTGGCTGTGCGGATCGAGGCCCGCCACCATGCCGCCGATGGCATCGGTGATCAGCTTCTTCTCATCGACGGGCACCACGTAGGTGCTCTTGACGAGTTCGAAGACGTTCGAGAGCTGCTGGATTTCCTCGAGGGGGAACTGCGCCGCGGTGTTGCGGGCCGTCGCCTGGAGCTGCATGGTGGTCAACGCCCCGGCCACCGCACCGAGCGAGATCCAGCCGGCAACCTTCAATTTCGAACCCATAGATGACCTGCTCCTGGCCGGATGACCGGCAAACCCCAAAAAAGAATCGATTTCAGTATATGACGCGGGACCCCCGTTTTGAGGGGGAAGGAGACCGGAAGTTTCACCGTATTTGCGAGCAGCGGCGGCGTGGGAGACTGCTGTGTTGCTGCGTGTGTCGACCCCGTTTCGGGGTGTTGCGTGGCCGCTTCGCCAGGGGCGCGGTGGATCCGGAAACCCGTGATGTTTGACCGTGGCGAAGAACGCTGTGTGGCGAGACCCCCATAACCAAGGGGAAACAGGGGGTTTTGTCACGTTCGACCTCGTCGCCGGATGGCACCATGGCATCGCGTCACAACGTTTTACGTTCCACCGGGTGCCACATGAGCGAGCTTCACCACAGTCTTGAATCGATGGGTGTCTTGCAGTACTTGTTTGCCGTGGCCTTCCTCATCTGCTACGCGCTGGTGATCGGCGACTTCTTCGGTCCCGGGGCGCGTGGCGGCATCGCCGTCGCGGGCCTGGTCGCCGCGGCCGGCTTCGCCTTCTTCACCACGCCGTGGGTGCACGGCGTGCTGCTCACGGCCTTCGCCGTGATCGGCATCGGGCTTTTCCTCGGGGTCGCCTGGCTGCTCAAGACCCTGTTCGCCTCCGCCGTGGGCGAGGTGTCGGTCGAAGCAGCCTACGACGACGCCATCGCCGCCGAATCCGAACTCGATCCGCGCGAACTGCGGCAGAACGTGCCGGCCCGGGCCCTTTCCGACGTGGGCGCGCCCGATGCGATCCCGCTCGGCGACAAGCTCCCGGAACCCGCCCTGGGCCGCCTGCTGCGCGGCGACGGCCCCACGCTCGACCAGCGGCCCTCCTGAGGCCCCGCGGTCAGGTCAGCCCGGGGATCCCGGGCGCAGCGGGAACGCACCGATCGCGCGGCTCACGCAGCGGCGAATGGTCTCCGCGATCGCGCGCATCTCCGGCCCCGGCTTGTTGTAGGGGTCGGGCACCTCGCTGCCACCTCCCTGTTCCGCCATCGCCGACAGCAGCGTGACCCGCGGCAGGTGCGTGGGGAACGTCCGCTCGATGGCCTCCCAGTTCTCGGTGTCCATCGCGATCACCAGCTGGGCCCAGGCCATGTCGGCCTCGCCCGCCTGCTGCGAGCGGTGGTCGGCGAGGTCCACCGACAGCGTGTCCCGCACCGTCTCGGCCCACGCCGCGGGCGACGTGCGGCCGGTCTTCGGGTGCATGCCGGCGCTGCGCACCTGCACGCCCGGCAGCGCGTCGGCGAGCATCAGGCCCACCACGGGGCTGCGGCAGATGTTGCCGTAGCAGAGCACCAGCACGCGCTCGATGCGGCCGGCGCGCCAGTCCGGCGCGAGCCGCGACCAGTTCGCGCGGGCGGCGCGGCCGGCGCGCCAGCGGTTCAGTCGGTTCGTGATGCCCTGGAACAGGTCGCGCGTGGCGGCCCACCACAGGGTGCGGTCGTTCCAGCGGAAGAGGTCCCAGCGCTCGGCGCCCCACAGCGGGCGCAGCAGGCCGAGGAAGTCCCCGGCGTCCAGTCGCTTGACCAGCAGGGGGTCGTGGCGCCGTTTCCACGACTGCACGAACCAGCGCACGTCGTTCGACACGTGGCGCATGTAGCGGCAGCGCGTGGGCCGGGGCTGCGGGCCCACGGGCGTGCCGGTGGCCAGCCGCAGCAGGCCCAGCGGGAAGTTGACGCCGGCGCCCACGGCGAGCGGCAGCGATCCCCACAGGCGCGGGTTGATCTCGATCAGGCGGTAGTCCTGCCCGTCGGGCGAGACCTTGAACTCGACCATCGCGACGCCGTGCCAGC